>NZ_JAJOZB010000001.1:2393000-2718250 GCF_023701745.1 Streptomyces sp. RKAG293
GATGGTTCGCCAGGCCGTCGGAGAGCTCGTCGACCTCGCGGTAGGACAGCCGTCCGTCGAAGTAGGCGAGGGCGGCGCGGTCCGGGACGCGGGCGACCGAGGTGCGGAAGGCGTGCAGCACGCTCGGCGGGGCGTCGGGCAGTGCGCGCTGCTCCTCGGTGAAGTGCCGGAGCCACGGCTTGGCCGCGTACGAGATCACGTGCGGTCCCCGCCCTCTGAGCCCGTGAGGTGCTCCAGTTTCTGCTGCAGGCGGTTCATTCCGTCGATCCAGCGCTCCGGCTCCGCGGCGCGGGCCGCGTAGTACCCGGCGACCTCGGGGTGCGGCAGGATCAGGAACTGCTCGGCGGCGATCCCCGCCATGACGGCGTCGGCGAGCTCCTCCGGCTCGATCGCGGTGGGCGCGAGCACCAGCTCGCCCGCGGTGCCGGCCGCGCGCATCATGTCGGTCCGCACGCCCTGCGGGCAGACCGCGTGCACGCGGATGCCGCGGTGCCGGTAGGTGAGCGACAGCCACTCGGCGTAGGCGTAGGCGCCGTGCTTGGTGACCGAGTACGGCGCGGCGCCCACCATGGTGAGCAGCCCGGCGGCGGAGACGGTGGCGATGAAGCGGCCGCTGCCGCGTTCGAGCCATTCGGGCAGCAGCTCGCGGGCGGCCCGGACGTGGCTCATGACGTTGACGTCCCAGGAGCGCTCCCACTCCTCGTCGGTGGCGTCGGGGCCGCCGGTGCCGACACCGGCGTTGGCGCAGAAGACGTCGATCGTGCCGCCGAGCGCGTCGCGCGCCTTGCCGACGACGCCCGAGGCGTCGCCCGGTACGGCGATGCCGCCGATCTCGTCGGCGACGGCCTGCGCGGCTCCGGCGTTCAGGTCGTTGACCACGACCCGCGCGCCTTCGGCGGCGAATCTGCGGGCCAGCGCGGCACCGATGCCGCCACCTGCCCCGGTAACGACCACTCGGGCATCGCGCAGTGTTTCCACGACCACGATCGTGTCTCCTTCGACTCGACTGGCTACGGCTCCTCTCGCATACTAAGCGGTCGGTCAGGTCGACGGAAGAGCAAAATCGTATGCGCGGGGTATGGCCGGTCTCCTCCCTGTTCGGGATGATGCGCGCACATGGCGCGGATCGAGCCGAGGTGACCGCTGTGACAACGATGAGCGTGCAGCCCTACTGGGAACTGACCTTCGACGCGGACGGGGACGTGGACACCCGGCAGCGTGATCAACTGCTGGCGGGGGTGGCCGCCGAGGGGGTCACCGATCTGGTGATGTTCTCGCACGGCTGGAACAACGACCAGTCCATGGCGACCTGGCTCTACGACCGGTTCTTCGCGCCCTTCCCCGGGCTGCTCGGCGCGGGCACGGGCGCCGGAACCAGCACGGGCACCGGCACCCGGGTGCGGCTCGGCTATGTCGGCGTGCTGTGGCCCGCCATGCGGTTCAGCGACGAGCCCATCCCGGACTTCACGCCCTCGCTGACCATCGCCCCCGTCCCGGCCACCGGCCCGGTCCCGGCCGCCGCGACCGCCCCAGCCACCGCCCCGGCCACCTCCCCCGGCGGCCGGACGGAGCTCAGCGAGGAGACGTGCCGGGCCCTGACCAGTACGTTCCCCGGCCAGGACGCGACGGTGCGGCGGCTGGCGGAGCTGCTGCGGGAGCGTCCCGACTCCCCCGAGGCGTTGGTGGAGTTCGCGCGGCTGGTCCGTGATCTCGTGGCGCTGCCGGCAGGCAGCCCCGCCGCCGCGTTCGCCGCGGACTCCGGCGACGGCGGACCGCAGCCCGACCCGGCGATCCTCGCCGACGACCCGGTCGGGCTCTGCGCGGAGCTCACCGCGGCGCTCCAGGAGACCGGCGTCGATCTGGGCCCCGACGAACCGGGTGAACAGCGGCTGCTCGGCGGGCTCGGGAAGAAGCTGTGGAACGGCGCCCACGAACTGCTGCGGCAGGCCACGTACTTCGCGATGAAGCGGCGGGCCGGCACCGTAGGCCAGCACGGCCTCGGCCCGGCGCTGGGCCGGCTGTCGCAGTCGTCGGGAACGGTACGGGTGCACCTGGTGGGGCACAGTTTCGGCGCCCGTCTGGTGTCGTTCGCGCTGCTCGGACTGCCCGCCGGGGCGCACAACGTCAAGTCCGTGACGCTGCTCCAGGGCGCGTTCTCGCACTACGCGTACGCACGGCGACTGCCGGGCGACGCGTCGCACTCGGGGGCGCTGCGCGATGCCGAGAACCGGGTGGACGGGCCCGTGGTGTCCTGCTTCTCCAGCCACGACACCGCGCTCGGGGTGATCTACCCGCTCGCGTCACGGCTGTCGCGCGACGACTCCTCGCTCCTCGGGCTCGGCGACCGCTGGGGCGCGATGGGCCACGACGGCATCCAGGCCGTCGACGGCACCCGGCGGGCGACGATCGAGGACGCCCGCGCCGGGCGGTTCCCGGTGTCCGGGTGTGTGAGCGTCGACGTGTCGGCCGTGGTGTGCAGCGGCTCCCCGCCGGCGGGCGCGCACAGCGACATCTGCCACGAGGAACTGGCGCGCGTGGTGCTCGCCGCGGGACGGATCTCGCACTGAGACTACGTCCCGCGGCGCGCACCTGCTCCGTTCTACGTCACCAGGGGTTCCTACCGGTGCGCGGGGAACTCCACGACCTGCTGGAACGTCGGCCGGTTCTGCCAGCTGATCTTGTCCTGGGTGATCCCGCCCAGCGGCCGCTGGATGATCGTGTCGGAGCACCACTGGTCGCCCGCCGAGCAGTTGGCGTCGGCCGGGTAGACGGTGGTCGCGGGCTTCGCGACCGCCTGCTTCAACGTGGCCAGCAGCACGTCACGGCAGGCGCCGAGGGTGCCGCCGCCGCAGAAGGCCTGCGGCGTCCAGCCCTGCACCGGGTCGCCGAGGACCGTCCGCAGGTCCTTGTCCGCGTAGCTCCACCAGCCGTACTGGAACGCGCTGCCCGCGTGCGCTCCGGTCGGCCCGTGGCCGGCGGACGGTGACTCGTCGATCGACAGGTTCGCGGTCAGCGCCGCGTACAGGCCGTCGCCGAGCCCGGGCCGGAACGCGCCGTCGATCAGCAGCGGCCACCACGCGTCCATGGTGCGGACCGCGTCCGCGTTCGCGTACGCGTGGGAGCCCGCCGAGGTCTCCTTGCGCTTGCTGCCCGCCGTGCCCCAGTCGGACAACTGCTGGACGGCGGTGACCAGTTGCGGGTCGGTGACCGGTGCGCTGCGCAGCACGCGCAGCAGCTCCGGCAGGACGTCCTCACCGCGCAGGTCGGTCAGCGCGGCGTCGGCCATCGCCTTGGTGAGCGCGGACCGGGTCACCCCGCCCGCGGCGACGAGCTGCTTCACCCGGTCGTTCAGCAGGTCCCCGCGGTGCACGGGGCCGTTGCCGAAGCCGGCCGAGGTGAAGTCCTTGGCCTGCTTGTTGTTCCACGAGACGTAGTAGTCCTGGTCGACGGATTGCGGGTGCTGCGCGGGCGGGGTGTAGGTGGCGGTGTTCGACGCCGGGTTCCAGCCCTGCCACTCGTAGGCGGCCTCCGCCTTCACCGGGAACGAGGGGTCCACGCCGGCGGCGCGCACCGGATTCGTCCCGCTGTTGTAGTAGGCGGTCTGCCGCGAATCCGCGTAGAACCAGTTGAAGGTGTAGTTGATGTGCTGGGTGGCCTGCTGGAACGTGGCCGCGTCATGGACGAAGCCGGGATCGTTCAGCATCTGGAAGCCGATGATCGAGTCGGCCTCGTGCCGGTACGAGCTGCGCAGCGTCGTGTATGCGACCGCCTTGCCGCCGACCGTCGCGCGGTACTCCACCGGCCCGTACGCCGTGCGGTAGACCTGCATCCGGTAGGAGCCGGCGGCGGTCGAGTCGGCGACGGTGGGCTTCCAGGAGTTGACGCGCTCCAGCTTCTCCATCGCCGTGCAGACACCGTGGTAGACGTAGTGCACGGCGTCCTGGCACAGCTCGACGGCGTAGGTGTCGGTGATGTCCTGGCCGGCCGAGGTGGCGCTCCAGGCGTAGTCCTGGCCACGGCCGAGTTCCACGTACATCCCCAGCCCGGCGAACGAGGCGCCGCGTGCGCTGATCCCCGGTCCCTGGAGCTCCTGGAGCATCAGCAGTTGCGGTGCGAAGTAGCCGGTCTGCGGGCCGAACACGGCGAGCGGATGGCCGCTGGCGGTGTGCGAGCCGCCGACCACCAGCGCGTTGGACATGCCCTTCTTGGTGGAGAACAGGTTCGCCGGCAGCGCGCCGTTGTCGAAGATGCCCTGCGCGGCCTTGAGCGGTCCGGCCTTGACCGGGGTCTTCGCGGCGGTCGCCGCGCCACCCGTCCGGTCGTAGACCAGCGGTTCCGCGACCACCGTTCCGGGCTCGGGCATCGCCGCGCCCTGCGGGTTCGCCGGCTTGCCCGCGTACGGGAAGCTGGAGCCGTCGTGCACCGTCAGCATGGCCTCGGGGTCGTTGCGCTCGCGGAACGTCTCCCAGACCGTGGTGCCCTGGGTGACGCCGTACTTCTGCTGCGCGGCGAGCAGCGAGATCGCGCTCTCCACCTCACCGCCGCCGCCGGATCCGAAGAGCGCGCCGATGACCGAGCCGAGCGCGATCAGGTCGGTGAGTTTGAATGGCTGGATTTCGCCGGCGTTGGTGATCGCGTCGATCTGGCCGGTCAGCACGTACTCGCCGGGGAAGTACCGGCCGTTCTTGGACTGGGTGATGTAGGCGTTGATGCCGTTGACGTACGCCTGCGCGTCGGCCAGCGCCTGCTGCCCGCGTGCGCCGTTGCCCGCCGTGATCTGGTCGACCTGCGCCTGGAGGTCCGCCTCGGTGTACGGGGCGGCCCGCCAGAACTCCTGCTCCAGCTGCTGGTTGGCGGGCGCGCCGCCCGCGAAGGACGACAGCTGACCGCGTCCGACGTGCCGGAACAGGTCCATCAGCCACAGCCGGTCCTGCCCCGCCGCGTACCCCGCGCCGTACTCCGTTCCGTCGCGGGTGGTGCCCTTGATGTGCGGGACGCCGGTCTTCTTGTCGCGGGTGATGGTGACGTCGGCGCGCGGCGTCGTCACGGACGCGACCTGGCCGGACGGGACGCCGAACGAGGCGTCGTTGAAGAAGTTGGTGATGGTGGCATCGGTGAGCGACGGATAGCCCGTGGCCAGGTTGGCGTACGGTCCGAGCTGGTCGGCGGCGTGCGCCGGCCGGGTGCCGAAGACCTTGTGGGCGAGGATGTCGGCGAGCGTCGCGTTGCCGTTCTCACCGGGCGGCAGGATGTCGCCGCACTGGCCCTGGCAGTAGTCGGTGGTGGGGTCCGCCGCCTGGGCCGCCTGCGGCAGCGGTACGACGAGGGTGACGCCGAGCGCGAGCAGTGCCGCGGCGGTCACCGTTCTGAGCTTGCGGGTGACCGCCTTGCCCTTGCGGGCGCCTACCTTGCCGGTGCGTAGTCTGCCGTTGCGTTGTGGCATTCCTGCTCCTCCCGGAGGCCGATGCGCCGGAGGTTACCGCCGGTACGCTCCGGCCGGAAGGTGAACATGCGTCACCTTTTTGTTCGGCTTTTCCGGCCGCCGACGGGTTTACCGACAAGCAACGGCCGTACCGGGAGGTAGGAGAGGCCGTCGGCCGCGCGGACCGTGGTTGGGGGCCGTGGTTGGGGGCCGTGGTTGGGGACCGTGGTTGGGGGCCGTGGTTGGGGACCGCGGTTTCGGACCACGGCTCGCACCACGGCTCGCACCACGGCTCGGACCACGACTCTGACAGCCGCTCAGAGTGCGTCCCACGGAGCGGAGTCGAAGAGCCCGATCACCCGCTTCACCAGATCCGCGGCCGTCGGCAGGATCAGATCGTCCAGCCGGCCGACCGGAGCGATCCCCCGGGAGTTGCAGGCGAAGGCCCCGTCGAACGATTCCACGTCCGCCACCGTGACCCGCCGGTGCCGCCACGGCAGGCCCGCCGCGTCCATCTCCCGCTGGATCACCCGCATCGTGATGCCGTGCAGGGCGGGCGCGTCGGGCCAGACGACCGTGTCGCCGTCCGCGAAGCCGACGTTGGTGATCGCCCCCTCGGAGATCACGCCACCGGGCCCGACGAGGAGCGCCTCGTCGAATCCCGCCTCGTGCGCGGCGTTGCCGAAGTAGCCCTGGGCGAAGCCCCCGACGTGCTTCACCTGGGCCACGGGCCGCTGGTAGTCGACGGACATCAGGCTCTGCGGACCGCTCGGCGCGGGCCCTGGACCCCGGACCGTCACCATGAGGGAGACGTCACCGGCCTCGTCGGGCCGGAAGACGTTGACGCGCACCGACGCGTCGACGTCGTCACCCAGCGCGTGCCGGACCGCGTCCAGCACCCGCCCGCCGTCCAGCCCGGTGCCGAACAGCTCCCGGGTGGCGCGCTCCAGCCGATCGAGATGAAAGTCGAGACCGCGCACCGCGCGCCCTCTGACCTGCATGGCGGTGAAGTGGCCATAGCTGCTGACCATGACGAACCGCGCGAGCTCCTCGGCGGTGGCGGGGTGGCCGTCGAACTCGATCCGGAAGGCAGGGATACCAGTCATACCCTTCACCCAACCACGCCGCTTCCCCCGGCCGGCTCCCACACCGACCCGTCGTGCGCGGCACGCCGCGAGCGCACCGTCCAACGGGCACCGCCTGGGCCGGTAGTGTGACCCGACTCCACCGGAGCCCGGTGTCAGCCCGCCTCCGGAACTCCGGGCAGCCAGCCGTCGAGCAGCCGCTCCATGACCGCCGTGGGAAGGGCGCTGTTCTCCGCCGCTCCCGAGGCCAGGTCCCAGTCGGGGTCGGCCAGCAGTTCCACCAGGAGCGCCGGCGGCATCGCGGGGTGCTGGACTGCGTAGCGGCGTCCGTCGCTGTGTTCCAGACAGATCAGCAGCGTCTCGGCGGTGGCCGACGGGTGGCGGGCGATGGAGCGCAGCGCCTTGCGGACCGCGCGGGAGTCGAGCGCCATCCGGTGCAGCAGGCCGGCGGAGCAGTGCGGATTCGCTGCGACCGCGCTGTAGACCGGCGGCCCGTGCCGTTCCGCGATGGCGTGCAAATGACCTGCGGTGAGGGAGGGATGGGGCGCGACCCGCTTGGCCACTCCCGCATCCGGATCCGTCACAAAACCGGCGAGCAGATCGGCCGGCAGATCTTCCCTGACGGCGGCGAGCGCCCGCACCTGGGCGATGGGAGACGCGGCCAGCAGCCGCAGTTCGTCCTCGGAGGCGGCGGCGATCCTCGGCAGGATCTCCCGTCCGAAGCGCTGGTGGGCGGCGAGCGAAATGAGCACGTCCAGCGGGATGGCCGGGTTGGTGCCGAGCTCGCGCAGGACCACCGAGGAGGAGTCCCCTGCAAGGCGTCGCAGCAACTGCTCCGGGACCTCCGGGTTCGCGGCGAGGGTGCGCCGGACGTACGGGTCGGCATCATCGGCCAGAGCGGTGTACACCTCGTCCGCGATGCCGGACCGCTCGGCGATGCAGGCCCGATGCCCGGGGTCCGGCAGCGAGACGAACGCCGCCAGGCCGTCCGGTGGCGTCGCGGGATTCTGCAGTGCGGAGAGCTGGACCTCGCGGATGCCGGGTGCGTGGTCACCGCACTGGGCACGGCGCCCGGCCGGGTCTTCGACGGTGTGGCACGACCCGCACATGGTGGGCGGCGGGCTGCCACCGTCGGCGAGCAACCCCGCGAGGATACGGGCGGGAACCTGATCGTTCCGGGCGAGCGCGGACCGTACGGCCGTGCTCGGGTGCCGCGCAAGCGCCTCCATCAGGTCGGAGGGCAGTGCCGCGTTGCCGGCGAGTGACTGCAGGACGCCGTGGTCCGGGTCGTTGGCGAGGACGTAGAAGGTCTCGCCGAGGTCCCGCTCCAGATCCGCCACCTCCCAACGGATGTCCCGGTCGGGGCAGATGGCGAGATCCGCCGCCCAGGAGATCGGCGCGAGGCCGCTGACCAGGGCGGCGAGTGCCACCTTCGGGTCGTCCCGGGGCACCTCCTCCAACAGCAGGGACCCGGCCCACACGAGCGTCTCCCGCACCGCACTGCCGCCGCGCTCGACGAGCGCCTGCCGGAGCGCGGGCCCGAGATCGGTCCGCTGCGCGAGCTCGCACAGGAGCTCCTCATCGGCCCGGTCGATGAAACGGGCCAGCAGATGCTGCGGAAGCGCTTCGTTCTCGGCGAGGCCGCACAGCTGAGCCCCGTGTTCCAACGCCGGATGGCGCACCGCTTCCGTCACCTGTCCTCCGTGGTGTCAGCCCGCGTGCGGGCATCACGAATCATGACCCACGTACGCGTGTGCTGCTTCCGGCCGGTGGGCGGCCGGTTCCGCTCGTCCGCTGCGACCGGGGTCTGGTCGCTACCGGCGGGTAGTGCGAGGATCGCGACGCACGGTGACGTGACGTCGAACAAGCAGAGGACGGGACAGCCATGGCGCAGCTGCACGATCTGACCGCGGTGGAGCAGGCGGAACAGGTGCGGAGCGGATCCGTTTCGCCGGTCGAGCTGACCGAGCACTATCTCGACCGCATCGAGCGGCTGAACGAGACCGTGGGGGCGTACATCACCGTCACCCCCGAGATCGCCCGCAAGCAGGCGGCCGACGCGGCGAGCGAGGCGGTGGCCGCGCGCCGCGAGGGGCGGGAACTGCCGGCGCTGCACGGGGTTCCGGTGCCGGTGAAGGACCTCAACTTCGTGGCGGGGGTGCGCTGCACGCTCGGCTCGCGGGCGTACGCCGACCACATCCCCGACATCGACGACCATGTGGTGACGAAGCTCCGCGAGGCGGGGACGATCCTGCTCGGCAAGACCAACACCCCCGAGTTCGGGCTGCCCTGTTACACCGAGAACCAGCTCGCGCCGCCCGCCCGCACCCCCTGGGACCTGGAGCTGTCCGCCGGCGGTTCCAGCGGGGGCGCCGCCGCGGCGGTCGCGGCCGGGCTGGCGCCGATCGCGCAGGGCAGTGACGGCGGCGGCTCGATCCGCATCCCCTCGTCGGTCTGCGGGCTGTTCGGCATCAAGCCGAGCCGGGGGCGGATCAGCGGCGGTCCCGTGCAGCACGATGTGAGCGGGCTGAGCACGTCGGGGCCGATCGCCCGGAGCGTCGCGGACGCCGCCACGCTGCTCGACATCCTGGCGGGCCCGATGCCGGGCGTCCCGTACGCCGCGCCCTCGCTGCCGCTGGGCGCGAGCTTCGCCTCGTACGCCGGGGCCGAGCCCGGGCGACTGCGGGTGGTGGCGCTGCCGACCCCGCCGGTGCCCGGCGTCGAACTGCATCCGGACTGCCGGGCGGCGTACGACGCGGCGGCGGAGCTGCTGCGCGGCCTCGGCCACCAGGTGGACGAGATGGAACTGCCGGTGGACGAAGGCATCCGCGACGCCTTCGGCAAGGCGTGGGCCGTGATGTCGACCGTCTACCCGGTCGCCCCGGAGCACGAGGAGCTGCTGATGCCGCTCACCCGGCATCTGCGCGAGCAGGGCGGCCGGGTGTCGGGATCCCAGTTCGCGGCGTCGCTGTACGCGTTCCGCGCGCTGGGACAGCTGATCGCGGACGCGCTGCTGTCCTCGTACGACGTCATCCTGACCCCGACGCTGGCCCAGCCGCCCGCCCCGGTGGGCGGGCTGCGCAACGACGCCGACCCGGAGGCGGAGTTCGCCGGCCTGGCGGCCTTCACGCCGTTCACCCCGCTCTACAACGCCACCGGCCAGCCGGCGGTGAGCGTGCCACTGCACTGGACGCCGGCCGGTCTGCCGATCGGCGTGATGTTCGGCGGCCGGTACGGGGACGAGGCCACCCTCATCGCGCTGTCGGCGCAGCTGGAGGCGGCCCGGCCGTGGGCGCACCGGCGGCCCTCGATGTGGTGAGCGGACCCGTCAGGGAACGCTGAACCCTTCTGTGCCCGCCGTCCGGGCGTTGACACGGCCGACGCGCGGAACCATGCTGAGCAAGCGCTTAGTAACCCGTCGGACAGTTGGGCACAGGAGGCATCAGATGTCGCAGGCCAGGATCTTCGCTTCGCTGGACGATCTCCGGGCGGCGGTCGGCGAGCAGTTCGGTCCGACCGGCTGGCTGGAGATCGACCAGAAGCGGATCGACCTGTTCGCGGAGGCCACCGGCGACCACCAGTGGATCCACGTCGACCCGGAGAAGGCCGCGCAGGGCCCGTTCGGCACCACCATCGCGCACGGCTATCTGACGCTGTCGCTGATCCCGTCGCTCACCCCCGGCCTCTTCCGGGTCGAGGGCGTGAAGATGGGCGTCAACTATGGCGTCAACAAGGTCCGCTTCCCGGCGCCCGTCCCGGTCGGCTCCCGGCTGCGGGCGACCGCGCAGATCGCGGAGGTCACCGAGGTCGGCGGCGGCGTCCAGCTCGTCACCAAGGTGACGATCGAGCGCGAGGGCGGCGACAAGCCGGTGTGCGTCGCGGAGACCGTGGCCCGCTTCTACCTGTGAGCGGCCACGGCACGCCGTGAACGGTTACGGCACGCCGTGAGCGGTACGGCACGCGGTGAGTGGTTACGGCACCCCGTGACCCGCTACGGCACGGGCTGTCGCGGGCCGACCATGCGCCCGACGAGGTCGGCGTAGAGCACGCCGACGTCGTCGGGCGTACGGCGTCCGTCGGGGTTGAACCAGCGGGCGACGTCGATGCACAGCGACAGGATGGCGAGCGCCGTGCCGGCGACGTCCGGCACGTCGAACTCGCCGGTCCGTACACCGTCCTCGATGATCGAGCGGACCGCGCGCTCCGACTTGCGGCGCAGCGCGACGATCTCGGTGTAGTGGTCCTCGGCGAGAGCCCCCAGCTCGTACTGCACGACGCGCGCGGTGGTGTGCCGCTCCGCGTGCCAGCTGACGAAGGCCCGCACGGCGACGGCGAGCCGCTCGCCCGGCGCGCCGGGACCGTTGGCGGCCTCTTCGAGCAGCCCGACGGAGCGCAGATGGCCGACCCGGCTGATCTGGTAGAGCAGCTCTTCCTTGGTCTTGTAGTGGATGTAGAGCGCCGCGGGGCTCATTCCGGCGCGCCCGGCGATGTCCCGGGTCGTCGTCGCGTGATACCCGCGCTCGGCGAACGCCTCGACCGCGGCGATCACCAGCCGACGGGCCGCATCGGGGGTGACGTCGCTCCACGCGTCGGTCGTTCCTGCCTCCACATCCATGGCCGACACCTTACAGCCAAGGTGAGCAAGCGCTTAGATACCGGCCGGTCGGTCAATCGGACCATTCCGTGCTCAGAACGCGGAGACCCCGGTCAGGGCGCGCCCGATGAGCAGCTTGTGGATCTGACTGGTGCCCTCGTACAACGTCATGACGCGTGCGTCCCGCAGCAGCTTCCCCGCCGGGTACTCGTCGATGTACCCGTACCCGCCGAACACCTGCAGCGCGTTGTTGGCGGCGCGCACCGCGGCCTCGCTCGCGTAGAGCTTCGCCACCGAGGACTCGGTCGCGAAGGGCAGCCCGCGGTCGATGTGGTCGGCGACCCGCCAGGTGAGCAGCCGGGCGGCGTCCACGTCCACCGCGATGTCGGATATCAGCTCCTGCACCAGCTGGTGGTGGGCGATCGGCTTGCCGAACTGCTCGCGCTCCCCCGCGTACGCCACGGCCGCGTCCAGGCACGCCTGGGCGATGCCGACACAGCCCGCCGCGACCGACATCCGGCCCTTGGCCAGGGCGGACATCGCCACCGAGAAACCCTTGCCCTCGGGCGCGATCATGGCGGAGGCCGGTACGCGGACACCGTCGAGCACCAGCTCGGCGGTGGCCTGGCCGCGCAGCCCGAGCTTGCCGTGGATCTCCGTGCGGGTCAGCCCCGGGGTGTCGGTCGGCACCAGGAAGGCGCTGACGCCCTTGTGGCCCGGCTTGTCCACGGGGTCGCCGGTGCGCGCGAAGAGCAGCACGACATCGGCCCAGGTGCCGTTGGTGATGAACATCTTCGAGCCGGTGATGACGTACGAGTCGCCGTCGCGCACCGCCCGCGTCGTCAGGTTCGCCGCGTCCGAACCGGTACCGGGCTCGGTCAGCCCGAAGCAGCCGACCGCCTCACCGGAGGTGAGCCGCGGCAGCCACGCGCGCTTCTGCTCCTCGCTCCCCCAGTACGCGATCGACTTGGCGACCAGCCCCAGCGACACCGAGACGATGCCGCGCACGGCCGAGTCGCCACGCCCCAGCTCCTCGGTGACGAGGCAGTACGCGAGATGGTCGCCGCCCGAGCCGCCGTACTCCTCGTCGATGGTGAGCCCGAGGAAGCCGAGCGCGCCGAGCTTCTTGACGATGCCCCGGTCCACACTCTCGGCACGGTCCCACGCCACCACATGCGGCGTGATCTCGCGCTCGGTGAAGTCCCTGGCGAGCTGCCGGACGGCGGTCTGCTCCTGCGAGAGCGCAAGGTCCACGGGGACACCTCCCATAAATTAGCACCGCTAGTTTCTATTCCGCAGGCCCTACTATGCGTGGCATGGCCCGCCCTCGCAAGCCCCTCCTGAACCGCGAACTCATCGTCGCCGCGGCGCTCACACTCGTGGACGCGGAAGGTCTGCAGGCGCTCTCGACCCGGCGGCTCGCCGCCGTACTCGGGGTCAGCGGGCCGTCGCTCTACAACCACTTCAAAGTCAAGGACGACATCCTCGACGCGGTGGCCGACACGGTCGTCTCCCAGGTCGACCTGTCGATGTTCCAGGGCGGCCCCGACTGGCGGACGGCGCTCCTGGAATGGGGCCGCTCCTACCGCGCGGCACTGACCGCGCACCCCAACATCGTGCCGTTCCTCGCCCAGGGCCCCGGCCGCCGGCCGGCCGGCCTCCGCATGGCCGATGCCGTCTTCGGCGGCATGGTCGACGCCGGCTGGCCCCCCGCACACGCGACCCGGATCGGCGCGCTGATGCGCTACTTCGTGGCCGGCTCGGCCCTCGGCTCCTTCGCCCGCGGCTTCGTCGACGACGCGGGCGCGTACGACCCCGCCGACTACCCGCACCTGGGCAGCGCGCATCTGCTGGCGGAGCATCAGCAGCAGGTCGACGAGGGAGCGTTCGAGACGGGGCTGCGGGCCCTGGTCGACGGGCTCTCCATCCAGTACGACGACGGCGGTTACGATGCCCCGCATGTCTGATGACGTGCGGGTGGAGTACCGGAAGTACGACGGATCGTTGCACTGGAACATGGCCATGCACCGGCTGGGCGAGGACGAGCACGGCGTCTGGCTCGGACTGCCCGCCGACAGCGTGATGCGCAAGGGCCACGGCCCGGAGGTCCCCTGCCCGGAGGCGCAGGTGCTCCTCTTCCCCCGGCAGGGGTGGTGGACGGCGGCCTTCAACGCGGCGCCCCGCTCCACCGAGATCTACTGCGACATCACCACCCCACCCGAGTGGCGGTCCGCGTCCCTGGTCACCATGGTCGACCTCGACCTGGACGTGATCCGCAAGCGCGGCGAGCCGACACCGCTACTGGTGGACGAGGACGAGTTCGCCGAACACCAGGTCCGCTACGGATACCCGGCCGACGTCATCGACCAGGCCGCCGCAGCGGCGCAGTGGCTCATGCGGCAAGTAGGCGACGGCGCCGAGCCGTTCACCACGGTCTACCGCGGGTGGCTCGCCCAGGTCGAGTAGCCACGAGGTCCGAACGCGAGGTGCCCGGGGCCGGAGGGGTGGTGGTTCGAAATGCCGCCGAGCCATTTGTGGGCCGCCAGGCCCGTAAATAGTCGATTTCGAACCGCCGCCCCGCAGGACCCGGGCACCGCACCCACGACGCACGATCAGTCAAAAACGACCAGCGCCCGGCCACCCCGCCCAGCCGTCATAGCCTCGAACGCCGCCGGGATCCCGTCCAGCCCGATCCGTTCCGTCACCATCGCGCCCAGGTCCAGCCGCCCCGCCCGGATGTGTTCCGCCAGCACCGGCAGGTCCCTGGCCGGGTCGCTGTTCCCGTACACGCAGCCGGACAGCGTGCGGCCGAAGTAGAACAGTTCCAGCGCGGTGAACGTGACCTGCTGGTCCTGGCCGCCGATGCCGACGACCGTCGTCCGGCCGCCACGCCGGGTGGACGACCAGGCCGTACGGATGGTGTCGGCGCGGCCGACGCACTCGATGGCGACGTCCGCGCCGTACCCACCGGTCAGCTTGCGGATCCGCTTCGCGGTGTCAGAAGCGCTGGAGGAGTCGGTGGAGGCCAGCACGAACTCCGTGGCGCCCGCCGCCCGCGCCAGCTCCTCCTTCGCGGCCGAGACATCGACCGCGATCACCGCCCCCGCGCCCGCGATACGGGCCGACTGCAGCACGGACAGCCCGACGCCCCCGACCCCGAAGACCGCGACCGACTCCCCGGCGCGGACCCGGGCGGCGTGGTGCACGGCGCCGTAGCCGGTGAGGACCGCGCAGCCGAGCAGGGCGGCGTCGGTGAGCGGGATGCCGTCCGGCAGCGGCAGGATCGCGTTCTCGGGGACGACCGTCTCCTCGGCGAAGACGGCGGTGCCGAGGCCGGGGTACAGCTCGCTCCCATCGGCGGAGAGCTTCGCGTACGGGACGGTGGCGGCGGCGCCGGCGTTGGCGCAGAGCCACGGCTCGTCCAGGGCGCAGAAGTGGCAGGTCCCGCAGGAGGGCGCCCAGTTGAGGACGACGCGGTCGCCCGGCGCGACCGCCGTGACCCCCTCACCGACCTCGATGACGGTCCCGGCGCCCTCGTGCCCGAGGACGGCCGGGACGGGCTGGCGCAGCGTCCCGTTGGACAGCGACAGGTCGGAGTGGCAGACGCCCGCGGCGGCGAGGCGGACCCGGACCTGGCCGGGGCCCGGTGCCGGGATCTCGATCTCGGTGACGATCAGGGGCTGGCTGACGGCGGGAAGGACGGCGGCGCGGACCACGGGGTTCCTCTCGGACTCTCTTCTGGGACGGCTCAGGTCACCCGGCTCTGACACCGTTCGGGCAGCCGGAAGCACGGTACTCAATCACTGCGGATCACCGGAAAGTGACCGGGGCCCGACGCGGGGCCGGGCCCGACGCGCGGACAGGGCCCGACGCGCGGACACGTCAGAGCGGGCACGTCAGAGCGGGCACGTCAGAGCGGGCACGTCAGAACTGCAGCGACTTCGTCTGCAGATACTCCGCCAGCCCATGGGCGCCCAGTTCCCGCCCGACACCCGACTGCTTGTACCCGCCGAACGGCGCCAGCGGGTTGAACCGGCCGCCGTTGATGTCGACCTGACCGGTGTCCATCCGGCGGGCGAAGGCCACGGCTTCGGACTCCTCGGCCGCCCAGACCGCGCCCGCGAGACCGTAGACGGTGCCGTTGGCGATGCGCAGGGCGTCGTCCTCGTCCTGGTACTTCAGGATCGCGACGACCGGGCCGAAGATCTCCTCCTGGGCGATGGTCATGTCCGGGGTGACGTCGGCGAAGACGGTCGGCCGGATGTAGTAGCCGTTCCTGAACCCCTCGGGGGCGTCGGGGCCGCCCGCGACGACCCTGGCGCCCTCCTCGATGCCGCGCCGGATGTAGCCGCGGACCCGGTCGCGCTGCTTGGCGTTGACGACCGGCCCGAGCCGGTCCCCCGGCACGTACTTGGCGGCGGCGGCCGTGGCGATCTGCACGGCCTCGTCATAGCGGTCGGCGTCGACGAGCATGCGCGTCCAGGCGCTGCAGGTCTGGCCGGAGTTGGCGAAGACGTTGCCGAGCCCCACGTTGACCGCCTTGGCGAGGTCGGCGCTCGGCAGGATGACGTTGGCGGACTTGCCGCCGAGTTCGAGGGCGACGCGCTTCACGGCGCCGCCCGCGGTGGCGCCGATCTGCCTGCCGACGGCGGTGGAACCGGTGAACGAGACGAGGTCCACGCCGTCGTGGGCGGCCAGCGCCTGGCCGGCTACCGGGCCCAGGCCGGTGACGAGGTTGAACACCCCGGCCGGGATGCCCGCCTCGTCGACGGCCTCGGCGAAGAGCTGCGCGGTGAGCGGGGTGTCCTCGGCGGGCTTGAGGACGATCGTGCAGCCGGCGGCCAGCGCGGGGGCGACCTTGGCGACGATCTGGTGCAGCGGGTAGTTCCAGGGCGTGATGGCGCCGACGACGCCCACCGGCTCCTGCAGCACGGTGGAGTTGCCGACCTTCTCCTCGAAGGCGTACGACGCGGCGAGTTGCGCGTACGAACCCGCGACGGCGATCGGGAGGTCGGTGTGGACGGCGGCGGCGAAGCCGAGCGGAGCGCCGAGTTCGGCGCTGATCGTCCCGGCGATCTCCTCGCGGCGGGCGGCCAGCCGGTCGCGCAGTGCGCCGATGAGAGCGGCGCGGACGGCGGGGGCGGTCGCGGCCCACGCGGGGAGCGCGGCGCGCGCGGCCCGCACGGCGGCGTCGACGTCCTGCGGGGTGCCGGCCGGCACGGATCCGATGACCTGCTCGTCCGCCGGATTGACCACCTCGATCGACTCGTGCCCGGCGGCGGGGCGCCAGGCCCCGTCGATGTACATGCCGTCGTGAGCCTTCACGTCGTCGTCCTCCCGGTAGGGGGCGGGTCTGCCTGACCCACCCAAACTAGCGCCGTTAGTTTTCGCACGCCAGAGGCCCCTCCGTGCTCTGGCTCACGCGCGCTCTGGCTCACGCGCGGACCCACGCCCGCGCGCCGCCCTGCCGGACCCGATCAGCCGCTCGCCGGCAGACCCGGCAGATCCGGCAGCGCCGAGACCTGCACCGGGAAGCCGTTGAGGACGGCCGTGCCCGACAGCGGGTCGAGGCGGCTGCCGTCCAGGAGTTGGTTGACGTTGACGCCGGGGTGCAGTCCGGCGGTGCTGAGCCGGGTGCCGCCGCGGTCGTGGCCCCAGCCGTGCGGCAGGCTGACGACGCCGGGGCGTACGGCGTCGGTGACCTCGACCGGTGCCTCGATCTCGCCGCCGTCGCCCTTGACCAGGGCGGTCGCCCCGTCGGTGAGTCCGAACCGGGCCGCGTCCTCCGGGTGGACCTGGAGGGTGCACAGGTTGGTGCCGCCGGAGAGCGCGGGCAGGTTGTGCATCCAGCTGTTGTTGGAGCGCAGGTGGCGGCGGCCGATGAGAACGGGCCCCGCGGCCCGTTCGGTCAGGCTGCGCAGCAGCCGCGGCACGTCGGCGGCGATCGGCGCCGGCGCGAGCTCGATCCGGCCCGACGGCGTGCGGAGCACCTCGGGGATGCGGGGGGCGAGCGGGCCGAGGTCGATGCCGTGCGGCTGGGCGAGGACCTTGTCGAGGGTGAGGCCGTACGGGCCGAGGCGGAGCATGAGGTCGAGCCGCCGCTCGTATCCGGTCCTGCCGCCGAGCCGGGCCGCCAGCTCGGCCGGGTCGCCGCCGTGCAGCGGCGAGAACGGGTCGGCGGTGGCACGGGCGAGCAGCCGGGCGATGGCCTGTTCGTCCACGGCGGTCGGGTCCGCGTCCGGCGCCGCGCCGGACAGGATCTGGACGAGCCGGGCGTAGATCTCGGGCTCGCCGGGGCGGCCGTCCGCCAGTTCCACGGCCGGGCGGCTGTAGCGCACGGTGTTGCGGACGGCGAGCGTGGAGAAGGCGAAGTCGTAGTGCGCGCTCTGCGTCGGCCGGGGCGGCGGCAGCACGACATGGGCGTGCCGGGAGGTCTCGTTGAGGTACGGGTCGACGCTGACCATGAAGTCCAGCCCGGCCAGCGCCCGGTCGAGGCGGTGGCCGTCGGGCGCGGAGAGCACCGGGTTGGCGGCGAGGGCGATGACGGCCCGGACGCGGCCTTCGCCGGGGGTGTCGATCTCCTCGGCGAGGGCGGCGCTGGGGAGTTCGCTCTTCACCTCGGGGTGGCCGGAGACCCGGCTGTGCCAGCGGCCGACGGTGAAGCCCTTGCCGGGCGCGGCGGGCCGGGGTGCCCGGGCGGTCGGGGAGAGCGGGAACATGGCGCCGCCGGGCCGGTCGAGGTTGCCGGTCAGCACGTTGAGCACGTCCACGAGCCAGCTGCACAGGGTGCCGAACTCGACGGCGGTGCTGCCGAGCCGCCCGTAGACGGCGGCGCTGGGCGCGGCGGCCAGTTCACGGGCGAGGGCGCGGATCTCGGCGGCCGGCACCTCACACACGCCCTCGACGGCCTCCGGGGTGAAGGCGGCGGCGAGCGCGCGCACCTCCTCCACACCGGTCACCTGGTCCGCGAGCGCGCCGAGATCGGTGAGGCCCTCGGCGAACAGCACCTGCACGACGGCGAAGAGCAGCGCCGCGTCGGTGCCCGGCCGCAGCGAGACGTGCCGGTCGGCGGCCTCAGCGGTGCGGGTGCGCTTGGGGTCGATGACGGTGATCCGCCCGCCCCGCCGCCGCAGCGCCTTGAGCTTGCCGGGGAAGTCGGCGGCGGTGGCCAGACTGCCGTTGGAGACCAGCGGGTTCGCGCCGATGATGAGCAGATGGTCGGTACGGTCCAGGTCGGGCACCGGGATCGCGTTCGGGTCGCCGAAGAGATAGCCGCACGCGACGTGCTTGGGCATCTGGTCCAGGGTGCTGGCGGAGAAGATGTTGCGGCTGCGCAGCGCGCCGACGAGCTGCGCGGGGTAGAGGCCGCCCGCGACGGTGTGGACGTTGGGGTTGCCGAGGACGACGCCGACGGCGTCCGGTCCGTGCGCGGCGGTGACCGCGCCGAGTCCCGCGGCGACGGCGGCGAACGCCTCCGCCCAGCCCGTCTCGACGAGCCGGCCGTCCCGGCGCACCAGGGGGCGGCTCAGCCGGTCGGGGTCGGCGTCGAGGGCGCCGAAGGTCGCGCCCTTGGGGCAGATGAAGCCGGCGCTGAACACGTCGTCGCGGTCGCCGCGGGCGCTCGTGACCGTGTCGTCGTCGAAGGTGAGCGTCAGACCGCAGGTGGCCTCGCACAGCGGGCAGATACGCAGGGCGGTACGGGTCATCGGGCTCTCCTGGGAAATCTCCTGGGACGAGTGCGGCACACGCACAGCCGAGCATACCGACCGGTATGCATGTGTGAACCCCCGGGACGGCGCCGATCTGTCCCCCGTTGGGGACCGATCTGCCCCCGTCAGGGGCTGAGGGCAGCGCCCGGCCCCGGCCACGGGACCTACCGCGCGAGATAGGCGCGCAGCATCCGCTTCGTCTCGGCGATCACGGCCGGGTCCCCCGCCGCATCGGTACGGAAGGCCAGCTGGAGCAGGGCGTCGGCGGCCTCCACGCTGATCACGAAGGTGAGCCGGGCGTACGCGTCCGCCGGGTCGAGGCCCAGCCGCCCGGCGAGCAGTTCCAGCAGCCGGTCGGCGACGTGGCGGTTGGGCTCGGATTCGCCGGGGATGCCGAAGTCGACGAGCTCGAAGCCGGGGGTGGCGCCCTTCATCGCGATGTACTCGTCCACGACCACCTCGACGGCGACCTCGAGCGACAGCGGCGTCGCCGCCGGTTCCGCGAGGCGGGCCGTGACGTGGTCCAGGTACTGGTCGAGATTGCGCTGCGCCAGGGCGTCGGCCATCGCGCGCTTGTTGGAGAAGAAGCGGTAGACGGAGCCGATGGGGACGCCGGCGCGGACGGCGACCGCGCGCGTGCTGAGGCTCTCGTACCCGGCCTCGTCCAGCAGCTGGGCGCAGGCGTCGAGGATGCGGCTGAGGCGTTCGGTGCTGCGCTGCTGCACCGGGGTTCGGCGGAGCCCTTGGCCGGTCACGGCACACCCTCCTTTTCAGGCCAGCCTAGCGGCGGCGGGGTCCAAGGTCATTGACGGTTTGCCCGTCCCATTCCTATGGTCGACCATAGGAATGGGACAACGGCACCGGGAGCGCACGATGGGCAGCACGCACGACACGGACCTCACGTACTCCCCCGGTTTCGGGAACGAGCACGTCAGCGAGGCGGTGCCCGGCGCACTGCCGATCGGCCGGAACTCTCCGCAGCGCGCCCCGCTCGGGCTGTACGCGGAGCAGCTCAGCGGCACCGCGTTCACCGAGCCCCGGCACCAGAACCGCCGCAGCTGGCTGTACCGGATCCGCCCCTCGGCCGTGCACCCGCCGTTCCGCCGGATCGACAACGGGGCGCTGCGCAGCGCGCCGTTCCTGGACGTCGAGCCGGACCCCAACCGGCTGCGCTGGAGCGCGCCCGCGCTGCCGGACGTCCCCACGGACTTCGTCCAGGGCCTGGTCTCCGTCGGCGGCAACGGTGACGTGCTGCGCCGCGAGGGCATCGGCATCCACTGGTACGCGGCGAACACGTCGATGACGGACCGGGTCTTCTCGTCCTCCGACGGCGAGTTCCTGATCGTGCCCGAGCACGGCACCCTGCTGCTCCGCACCGAGCTGGGCCTGCTCCAGGCCGGCCCCGGCGAGGTGGCGCTGATCCCGCGCGGGATGCGCTTCCGGGTGGAGCTGCTGGATCCCACGGCCCGCGGCTATGTCTGCGAGAACTACGGGCAGGCGTTCCGGCTCCCCGACCTCGGCCCGATCGGTGCGAACGGGCTGGCCAACGCGCGGGACTTCCTGGCGCCGGTGGCCGCCTTCGAGGACCGCGAGGAGCCGGTCGAGGTGATCAACAAGTTCGGCGGCAACCTCTGGGCCGCGACCTACGACCACTCACCGCTCGACGTCGTCGGCTGGCACGGCAACCTCGTCCCGTACGCCTACGACCTGCGGCGCTTCAACGTCCTGGGGTCGCTGAGCTACGACCACCCGGACCCGTCGATCTTCACCGTGCTGACCGCCCCCTCCGACACCCCCGGGCTGGCCAACGCCGACTTCGTGGTCTTCGCGCCGCGCTGGCTGGTCGGCGAGGACACCTTCCGCCCGCCGTACTTCCACCGCAATGTCATGAGCGAGTTCATGGGGCTGATCGAGGGCGCGTACGACGCGAAGGCCGAGGGGTTCGTCCCGGGCGGCGCCTCGCTGCACAACATGATGTCGGCGCACGGCCCGGACCGCGCCACCTTCGACAAGGCCAGCGCCGCCGAGCTGAAGCCGCAGAAGGTCGACGACGGACTGGCGTTCATGTTCGAGACCCGCTGGCCCGTCGTACCGACCAGCGGCGCACTCGCCGCCGATCACCGGCAGGAGGGTTACGACGAGGTGTGGAAGGGCCTTGAGCGGCACTTCCCCACCTCATGACCGCCTTCGCCCCGGACTCGATCGTCCTCAACCGCAAACTGCCGCTGTGGTACCAGGTCTCGCAGTCGCTGCGCGCCTCGATACTGGGCCGCCGCCCGGACGCCCCGCTGCGGCTGCCGACCGAGGACGACCTGGCCGGCCACTACGGCGTGAGCGTGCTGACGATGCGCCAGGCCCTCAAGGAGCTGGAGACGGAGGGGCTGATCAGCCGGCACCGGCGGCGCGGCACCTTCATCGAGCCGACCGCGCTGCGCGGCGCGCCGGTCCGGCTGCTGGGTTCGGTCGACGCGATCGTGGCCCAGCAGTCGGGTGAGCACACCGCGGTGCTCGGGCACGGGACCGCGCCCGTTCCGTCCTGGGCCGCCGAGCACCTCCCCGACCTGGCGGAGGCGGCCTTCTTCCGGCGGCTGCGCTGCGAGGCGAGCGGCGAGCCGACCAACTGGGCGGAGAACTTCGTCCGTCCGGAACTCGCCGAGCGCATCGATCTGGCCGATCTCGAACGGTGGCCGATGACGAAGGTCCTGCGGGACGCGCTCGGCGTGCGGATCAGCCGGATCACCGACACGGTGGAGGCCCGGCTGGCGGACCCGGAGACGGCGCGGCTGCTCCAGGTCCCGCTGCTCAGCCCGATCCTGCACTACACCGGGGTGACGTACGACGAGTCGGGCCGCGCGGTGGACGTGGTGCGGATCCACTACCGGGGGACCGGTTCTCGTTCACCGTGACGATGGAGGCGCGCTGACAGCGGGCGCCCGTCGCTTTGCTTTCGGTGACAATCCGTACAGGTCGCGCTTCCCGGGTGGCGGTGCGGCCGCGACCGCGGCTCAGTACGATGCCGACGGTGGGAAGCGCATCCGCGAATCCAGGCGCTGGGGAGGCCCGTGACGTGACGCCGCCACGAGCTGCCGGCTCCAACTCCGGGGCGGGCCATGGCGCTCCCGTCCTCGCCGATCTGATGCCGTGGTCCGTGCCGCCGCTGCTGTACGGGCGGTCCTGGGCGGTGGCGCCCGACGCGAAGGCGCTGCGGGCGCGCTGGGACGCGCTGCTGGCGGCACCGGACGACCCGGAACGTGAGCGGCTGCTGCGTCCGAGCCGGGCCCGCGGACTGCACACCCCGGCACCCCAGCTCGCCGTCCCGGGACGGGAGGGGCGGTCCGCCGCCACCACCCGGCTCGCCCGCGAGAGCGGGCCGTGCCCCGACCCGGTCCGGGTCCTGCACGGCGCCTTCGACCTGCAGTGGCTGATCCCCGACCACCGGCTCATCGACGCCGCCCGCCCCGAGCTGTGGCGGGTCGCCGACGAGCGGCAGATCTTCGCCGTGGAGCAGGCCCGGCTCCCGAACGTCCCCGGCCCCGCACTGGCGTTCGGCGCCGTGCTGCCCGACGGCCGGTCCCCCGCCGGGAAGCCGGGCCGGATCCGGCCGCTGTACCGGCGGCCCGGCGGGCAGGACCCCAACCTCGCGCCCGGCCTGACCGAGTTGCTCGGTGAGCTCCTCGGTCTGCCGGTGAGCGCCGAGGACCTCCTCGCCTGGATCACCGTCGCGGGCCTCCCCGCCCGGGACCAGCGGGACGGTGTCGTGGTGCCGCTCACCCGCGACCCGGAACTCTGGCTCGCGGCCGTCGAGCTGGGCCGGACCTCGATCTGGCTGCACACCCGGGGCGAGCGCTGCGCGGATCCCGTCGCGGGCCGGCCCGGCGGCCATCCCCGGCTGCCCGGCGGCCGGCGCCCGTACGTACGCGCGCCGCTGCCCGCCGTGCCACGGGCCGGGGAGCTGGAGTACGACCCGGAGGAGGAGGCGCTGCGGATCGGGGACGGGCTGGTCTCGCCGGTGCCGGCCGCCGCCTGGGAGTTCCACGCGGGCGGGGTGCGGGTGCTGGAGGCCTGGTACGAGCGCCGGTCGGCCGTCGCGGCCCCGGGGACGCTGGAGGCGCTCCGCCCCGCGCGCTGGACCCGGGAGACGACCACGGAGCTGCTCGAACTCGTCACCGTGCTCACGCTGCTGGCGGCCCTCCGGCCGGAGCGGCGGAAGCTGGCGGAGCGGCTGGCGGCGGAACCGGGGTCGCGGCGGGCGCGCGCGGCGGGGATCTCCGCCGACGCGCTGCGCCTCGCGGGGGTGCTGCCCGCTCCCTCGGGAGCACGGCGCCCCGCCTCGGTGCTGGACCATCACGAGGAAGGGCCGGACGGTCAGTTCGCGTTGCTGTGAACCGTGGGCCGGGGGCCGTGGACCGAGGCGCACAGGTCGGCTCGCACGGTGGCACGTTCGGACGGCGCGGGTGGTCGCCACAGGTGTCCGAACGCACGTCGGCGCACATGGACGCGCGTAGAGCTCCTGCCGTTCACGGCGAGCACACCGCAACGCCGCTGGCCGCAGCGCTGTGCCGGGACGGTGTGACCGCCGGAAGGTGGGATCAGCCGCGGCTGCCGAACAGCGAGCGCCGCAGGCGCCGCAGAGGCGCGAACAGCGACACCCGTGCACTGCGGCTCGCCTTGGTGCGCGCCGAATCCCGCGATGTCAGCTCCCGCATCAGCAACGTCGCCTCCGCGCTCTCGCGGTGCGGTACGGCAGGGCCGCCCAGTATCGCGAGATGACGGTCCAGACGTGTGCTGGTCGTGCTGCTTCCGCAGTTGATGGCAGGCACTCTCGGCCTGCTTCGCATAGCTATTTGTTCCATGACACTCCCCACCCGTACGAGGGCACCCGGCCCGGGCAGGGTAACCCTATCGCCCCGACGCGTCACCTGCGCATCCCAGGCCCCGGATTCACCTTCCCGTCCTGGGTGTTGACGACTGAACAGCGAATTACCGCCGCACGCAAGGCAGTTGGCCGCCACCCGACAACCTGAGCCTACCCCCGGCCGCTCTCGTCAACATCGCCGGGACCGGCTTCAACCATGCGTCGTTGAGGTAGATTTCCTCCGAATCACTCCGGTTACGGGCGGGGGTTCGCACATGAGCGAAGGCACGGGCGGTGAGCGGGTGATCGCGGACCGCTACCGGCTGATCGGCGAGCTCGGCCGCGGCGGCATGGGCGTCGTCTGGCGGGCCCGCGACGAACTGCTCGGCCGGGAGGTCGCGGTCAAGGAGGTGCGGGCGCCCGCCGGCCTCGACGAGGGCGAGGTGCGGCAGCTGTACGCCCGCCTGGAGCAGGAGGGCCGGGCCGCGGCCCGGATCATCCACCCGAACGTGATCACCGTGTACGACGTGGCGGTGGCCGGCGGCGCGCCGTGGATCGTCATGGAGCTCGTCCGGGGGCTGACCCTCGCCGACGTCCTCGACGCGGACGGCCCGATGACCCCGCGGCGGGCGGCGGACATCGGCGCACACGTCCTGGCCGGTCTGCGCGCGGCGCACATCGCGGGAGTGCTGCACCGGGACGTGAAGCCCGGCAACGTCCTGATCGCCAATGACGGCCGGGTCGTCCTCACGGACTTCGGCATCGCGATGATCGAGGGCACCTCGGCGCTGACACGCACGGGCGAGCTGATCGGGTCGCCGGAGTACCTGGCTCCCGAGCGGGGCATGGGGAACGCCCCCGGGCCGGAGTCGGACCTGTGGTCCCTGGGGGTGCTGATCTACCGGTCGGTGGAGGGATCGTCGCCGTTCCGCCGCGATTCGGCGCTGAGCACGCTGAGCGCGGCCGTCAACGACCCGCTTCCCGAGCCCCGCCGGGCGGGACCGCTGGGCCCGGTGCTGGAGGGGCTGTTGCGCAAGCGCCCGGCGGACCGGATCAGCGGGAGCGAGGCCCAGCGGATGCTGGACGACGTGGCGGCCGGCCGCACCGGGCCGCCGGCCACCGGGTATGCCCCGGCCGCCTCCGGCCCCTCGCCCCGGACGAAGCCGCTGCCGCGACCGATGCCGTCGGGCGGGACCGGCGGCACCGGCGGCCCGACGCCGCCGACCGTCCCCGGATACGGATCCCCGTACGGGCCGGGGCCCTCGTCCTACGGCGCCGAGCCGGATCCGACGCGGCGCCGGCGGGTCGCGACGGTGCTGGCGGCGGGGGCGCTGGTGCTCGCCCTGGCGGCGGGGGTGGTGGCCTGGACGCTGCTGGACCAGGGGACGGAGGACGACAAGGCGTCCACCGGCGGGACCGGATCGAGTACGAGCAGCAGCACCTCGTCCACCGGCACGGGGACGTCCACGACCGCGACCACTCCCCCGACCACCACGGCGAGTCCGACGGTCACGACGACCACGGCGTCCCCTTCGTCGTCCGGCGCTCCGGTCGCCAAGGTCACGATCAAGGTGACCGCCGGGCGGGACAGTTACACGGGGCCGTGCCCGGCGCCGGCCGGCCGGGCACCGGAGTTCACGGCGGTGATCGCGGTGGACCACACCCCGGCGACGGTGGTGTTCCGCTGGACGACGGACAGCGGCCGCAACTCCGACCCCGGGTGGAAGACCGCCGAGTTCGCCGCGGGCGGCCCGACGTCGCGGACGTACGAGCACACCGAGCTGTCGTTCGAGGCGGGCCGGCGGAGCACCGACCGGATCGTGGTGGAGGTCGGGGCGCCGAAGGAGTTCCGGTCGGACCCGGTGTCGTTCACGGTGGACTGCCGACCGGATCCGCCGGCGTCGACCACGACGCCGGCGGCGGCCGGAACGAACGGTACGGATCGGTCAGCGAACCAGGCAGTGAATCAGGCAGTGAATCAGTCGGCGATTCAGGCGGCGGAGCTGAACGCGGGCAGGTAGCCACCGGACTGGCCGGCCGCCTTCGGGTGGTAGGACTCGTCGACCGGGAACGTCAGGCTGTTCAGCCAGGGCGATCCCGAGCAGAGTTCGTGCCCGGTGAAGGTGCCGCGCACATCGGCGAAGCCGAAGCCGTGGTTGGCGGCGCGCTTGGCCATCACGGTGTCGAGTTCGTCGGCCGCGCCGTTGATCGCGGCGCGGGAGGTGTCACTGAGCCCGCCCCAGCAATTTCCGTTGATCTTGTAGAAGTGCGGGTAGCCGACCACGACCACATGGGCGTTGGGGGCCTTGGTGTGGATCGCGTTGTACACGTTGTCGAGGAGACCGGGGAGGGTGTTGTCCGCGTAGGTGCGGGCCTGCGCGATCCGGGCCAGACAGGTGCTCTCGGAGTTGAGCACACAGGTGGTCATGACGTCGGAGAAGCCCGCGTCATTGCCGCCGATGCTGATGCTCACCAGTCCGGTGGACGCGTTGAGCGGCCCGAGCTGGTTGTTGAGGACGTCACCGGTACGGGCACCGGAGCAGGCGGTGAAGGCGAACGCGGACGGGGCGTGGGCCGCCGCCCAAAGTGCCGGATAGGCCTTGGTACTGCGCTTGCAGTCACCGCTGGAGCTGTCGTAGCTGCCGGCGCCGACGCCCGCGGAGTACGAGTCTCCGAGGGCTGCGTACGAGGGCGCCGCGGCGTGCGCGGGGGCCGCGCCGATGAGCGCGAGGCCAGTGGTGAGGATCAGCGCGGATACGGCTGATGCCAACCGGGACAGTCTCATGGAACCTCCCTGGGCAGGATCTCTGCGAGACCTGTTGTACCCGTCGGTAACCCACGGGGGGAAGTGTCCTGACCATGAATCTTTGTCGTGTGCATTGCAATCATATGAAACGTCCGTAACGCCTCAACTCCGTGCCGACCAGGCCCCGTCCAAACCTCTTCCAAACCTCTTCCCAGCCTCGTTCCGGGCGCCGTTCCGAGCCTCGTTCCGGGTGCCGTTCCGGGTGTCGTCACCGGCCCGGTTCGGGGGTGGATTTCCGGCCCGGAAAAGCACTGGGCGGATTCGGCCCCGGTGCCGGATCATGGGCCGCATGTCCGCAAAACCCCATGACCCGAGGAGGCCTGTGCCGCAGAGCCTGCCCGACCCCGCACACGCCCGGCACGCCCCGCGCCCGCCGCACCGCGCGGTTCCCGTCCATCTGCGCCTGGACGACAGCGATTCACCGTCCGACGTCGTCGACGCGCTCTTCCTCGGGCGCTTCACCTCCGGTGAACAGCCGTACTCCCGCGGCGCGTCCCTGGAGAACGTCAAGTCCGGCCTGACGCTGATCCCGCCGGACGCCGCCGTGCTGCGCCAGGCCCGCGACAAGGACCGCAGCGCCACGCTCGCCGAGGGCGACGGCTGGACGATCCTGATCTCCCGCTGGAACCGCGGCGCGGACGTCACGGTCGCCGCCGTCACCGACGAACTGGCCGAGCAGGTGCTCTCGCGGGCCGTCGAGGACGCCGAGGACGAACCCGAACCCCAGCCCGAGACCGTGAACATGGGCTTCTGGTACGTCTCTCCGCGCCGCGGCCCGCACCGCACCACCCGGCAGATCTCCGCCGCCACCTGGGAAGAGCTCCGCGGCAACTACACGGCCCCGGTGGCCGAGGCCATGGACGGCCTCATGAAGCTCACCAAGGACGACATCACCGGCCGGCTGCTGCTCCTGCACGGCCCGCCCGGCACCGGCAAGACCTCGGCGCTGCGCACCCTGGCCCGCTCCTGGCGCGACTGGTGCCAGGTGGACTGCGTCCTGGACCCCGAGCGGCTCTTCAACGACGTCGGCTATCTGATGGACATCGCCATCGGCGAGGACGACGGCACGGCCGGCGGCCGCTGGCGGCTGCTGCTGCTGGAGGACTGCGACGAACTGATCCGCGGTCAGGCCAAGCACCAGACCGGCCAGGCGCTCTCCCGGCTGCTCAACCTGACCGACGGCCTGCTCGGCCAGGGCCGCAACGTGCTCGTCGGCATCACCACCAACGAGGACCTGGAGCGGCTGCACCCCGCCGTCGTCCGGCCGGGCCGCTGCCTGTCGCGGATCGAGGTCGGCCCGCTGACCCGCGACGAGTCCGCCGCCTGGCTCGGCACCACCGAGGGCATCGGGCGCGAGGGCGCCACCCTCGCCGAGCTGTACGCGCTGCGGCGCGGCGCCGGCTCCACCATCCCGGCTCCGGCCCCGACGTCGGACGGTCTGTACCTCTGATCGGTACCGGGTTCGGGTGGGGGTTCGGCCGGGTGCCGCGGACGTCGCAGGTGCGGCGCGCGCCCCGGAACGAGGACCTGCCCACCGGCGGGAGCCTGGCCGTCGAAGCGGGCCTGGCCGTCGAAGCGGGCCTGGCCGTCGAAGCGGGCCTGGCTGTCGGAGGCGACCTGTCCGTCCTACATGACCTATCCGTCGTAGGCGGCGCGCAGCGCTTCCTGGACGGCGGCGAGGGCGGCCGCGCGGTCCAGCCCGAGGCGGTGGGCGCGCTGTGCGAACTCCGCGGCGGCGGCAGCGGCCTGGCGCTCGGCGGCGTCGCCCGCGGCGGCGACGAAGGTGCCGTTCCGTCCGCGGGTCTCGACGACACCGTCGGCTTCGAGGGCGCGGTAGGCCTTGGCGACCGTGTTGGCCGCGAGGCCCAGCTCCTCGGCGAGGCCCCGGACGGTCGGGAGCTTGTGGCCGACGGGGAGTCGGCCGGTGCGCGCCTGATCGGCGATCTGCTCACGCACTTGCTCGAAGGGGGCGGTGGCCGCGTCGGCGGCGACGGTGATCCTCAGGCTCATGGCGGCGATCCTGGCACAACGGGCCCGGCCGACGCGGTGTCCGGCGAGCGTCCGTCCGGGCGGGTCGGTCGTCAGCTCCGGTCCGGCTCCGCGTCGGCCCCGGTGCGCGTGCGCTGATAGTGCCGGGCGACCCGGGCCCGGTTGCCGCACGCCGGCCCGCACCATTCCTGCCGACCGTGTCCCTTGACGAAGTAGCGCACGCAGCGCGGTGCCGTGCAGGCGCGCAGCAGTTCCCGTTGCGGACCCGCCAGGAAGTCGATGGCGGCACGGGCCAGAGCGGCGACGATCCGCACCCCGGATTCGCCTTCCGTGGACCGCAGCCGGACGGCCGGAGCCTCACCCCGGGACCAGACCAGCTGCGGGGCGACCGGTTCGCTCGCGGCGGCGGAGTTGAGACGGTCGAGGGCCTGGTCGGCGGGCAGAAGGCGGTCGGCGTCCGCGCGGCTCGCCGGGGCGGGGCTCACGGCCAGGGCGAACAGTGCCCGTACCGCCTGCCGGAGGGCGACGATTCGGTCCCTGAGCTCCTCGTCCGCGGCGAACTCCCCGCCTGCGGCGGTGTGCACGGAGAGCAGGCCGGGCCGCTCCTGGATCCAGCAGGTCGTCCCCTCGACGGTGGTGAGGTCGTCGGCGACGCCGCCGTCCCCGTCGTGCCGGACGGTGCTCACCAGATCCAACGCCAGCTGACGCTCCATGGATCTCCCCTCTCCACCGCGGATCCGGCCCAGCCTACGGCCCCTAACGAGAGAGAAGGACTATCTCATCAGGGCGTGAGCCTCGCGGCTGATCCTCACGAGGGCAGCCCGAGGTTGCGGTATCTGGCCCGCCGGGCGGCCAGCCGTTCACCGCGGTCACGGGCCCGCAGGGCGGCCAGCTCGGCGCCGAGCAGAGTGCCGAGGCGGGTGAGGAACTCGCCGGGGTCGTCCGCCGCGTCGGGGGTCTCCTCGACGATGGTGTCGACGATCCGGTTGGCGAGCAGATCGGCGGAACTCACCCCCTGCCGCTCCGCGACCTCGAACGCCCGGTCCGTCGTCCGGTAGAGGATCGCCGACGCGCCTTCCGGCGGGAGCGGCGAGAGCCAGGCGTGCCGGGCGGCGATGACGCGGTCGGCAGGCAGCAGGGCCAGGGCGCCACCGCCGGCGCCCTGACCGAGCAGCAGACAGAGCGTCGGGGCCCGGAGGGTCACGAGGTCGGCGAGGCAGCGGGCGATCTCCCCCGCGAGGCCGCCCTCCTCCGCCTCCCGGCTGAGCGCCGCACCCGCGGTGTCGATGACGGTGAGCAGCGGCAGGTCGAGTTCGGCCGCGATCCGCATGCCGCGCCGCGCCTCCCGCAGCCCGGCCGGGCCCAGCGGGGCGGGCCCGGCCTCGTCCGGGCGCCGGTCGTGGCCGAGCACGACGCACGGCGTCGGCCCGAACCTGGCCAGCGCGAGCAGCAGTCCGGGGTCACGTTCCCCCGCGCCGGTCCCGCTCAGCGGGGTGACCTCCCGCCCGGCCCCTTCGAGCAGCGCCCGCAATCCGGGCCGGTCCGGGCGGCGCGAGCGCCGGATCGAGTCGGCGGTGGAGACCTCGACACCGGTGCCCGCCCGCCGGTCGGCACCGGAGACAGCTTCCACGTCCTCACCCGGCTCACCGCACAGCACGTCCAGCGCCCGTGCCGCGACCTCGGCCAGCTGTCCCGCCGGGAACACGGCGTCGACCAGACCGTTGGCCAGCAGATTCTCGGCGACCTGGACGCCGGCCGGGAACGGCTCGCCGTACAGCGCCTCATGGACCCGCGGACCGAGAAACCCGATCAGCGCCCCCGGTTCCGCGGCCGTGACATGCCCGAGCGACCCCCACGACGCGAGCACCCCGCCGGTGGTCGGATGCCGCAGGTACACGAGGTACGGCAGCCCGGCCGCCTTGTGGTCGGTGATGGCGGCCGCGACCTTGACCATCTGCAGGAACGCGATGGTGCCCTCCTGCATCCGCGTGCCGCCGGAGGCCGGGGACGCGAGCAGCGGCAGCCCCTCCCGCGTCGCCCGCTCCACCGCGGTCACCAGCCGGGTCCCGGCCGCCACGCCGATCGACCCCCCGAGAAACCCGAACTCCCCCACGATCAGCGCCACCCGCCGCCCCCGGATCCGTCCCTCCCCCGTGACGACGGATTCATCGAGCCCGGTCCGCAGCCGCGCCTTCTCCACATCCGCCCGGTACTCCTCCGCCCCGGGCAGCACGGTGACGGGCTCATCCCACCGACGCCAACTCCCCGCGTCGACGGCGGCCTCGATCAGTTGCAGCGCGGCAGGCCGTCGGCTCGCTTCAGTCATACCGCCACCCTGCCACGGCCGCTCACCCGGCCGCGTTCTTAATCAGCTCTCAGGGCCCCCTTAACGCGCCCATAAAGATCGGGTTTTCGCAGTTGGCGGCGGGGTTCTGACGGTTCTTCGCGGCTAGCGTGCTGGTCGTTGGGCCCGTGCCACCGTCGAAGGAGACTCCCGGAATGACCGTACGTCGCAAGGCTGCCGCAGTCGCTGTCGTGGGCTTCGGGCCGCTGGTGCTGACCGGGCTGGCCTCCGGTCCCGCGAGCGCGCACGGCTCGATGTCGAACCCGGTCAGCCGGGTGTCCGCGTGCTACGCGGAGGGTCCGGAGAATCCGCGGTCGGCCGCGTGCAAGGCCGCTGTCGCGGCGGGCGGGACGCAGGCGCTCTACGACTGGAACGGTGTGCGGGACGGCGAGGCTGGCGGGCGGAGTCGGTCGAAGGTGCCGGACGGGAAGCTGTGCAGCGCGGGCAACGCGGAGTACAAGGGGCTCGACCTGGCGCGGGCGGACTGGCCCGCCACGGCGATGAGCAGTGGCTCGTTCACCTTCAAGTACCGGGCGACCGCGCCGCACAAGGGTTCCTTCGACCTGTACATCACCAAGGACGGCTACGACCCGTCGAAGCCGCTGAAGTGGTCCGACCTGGAGGCGAAGCCGTTCGCGTCGGTCACCGATCCGGCGCTCAAGGACGGCAGTTATGTGTTCTCGGGCAAGGTGCCGCAGCGCACCGGCCGCCATCTGATCTACAGCGTCTGGCAGCGCTCGGACAGCCCCGAGGCCTTCTACACCTGTTCGGACGTGGTCTTCGGCAAGGACAGTGGCGGCTCGGCTCCGGCGCCGGCCACTCCGTCGCACAGCGCCACGCACAGTGCACCGGCCACCGCCGGGCCGGCGCCGGCCGCGTCCGCGCCGTCCGAGGCGCAGATAGCCGCGGGCGCCTCGAAGTCCACCGTCCACCACGATCACACGGCGGCGACCACCCCCGCCGCGGGCGGCAACGCACCGCAGGCCGACGGCTCGGCCGCGCCCACCACGGCCGCCGAGGGCACGAACCTCGCCGAGACCGGCGGCTCCAGCAGTACGGGGCCGCTCGCGATCGGTGGAGCCGCGGTGCTCGCGGCCGGGGCCTCGTTGCTGCTCGCGACCGTCCGTCGCAGGGCCGCCGCGGCGGGACGGCACCGCTCCTGACGGCCGCTCTCCCCTGATCCGGTGCCGCTGCCTCCCCACGGGCAGCGGCACTGCTGTGTCCGGGGCACCCCGCAGCGGTCGGCTACCAGTTGGGGCGGATCGGGCCGCCCGGCGCCAGCCGGGCCAGGTCGTCCCGCAGGGCCTGCAGCCGGCGCTCGCCGAGGAGGGCGGCCCAGGGGCGTACGGCGTCGGCGGCTGCCTCCTCCGCGGCGCGGGTGCAGGCCCGGCCGCGGTCGGTGAGAACGACGAGACGGGCGCGGGCGTCGTCCGGGTGCGGGTGGCGCTCCACATAGCCCTTGCCGACGAGTTCCTCGACCATCTGGCTCGCCGCCTGGCGGCTGACGCCGAGGTGTTCCGCCAGGTCGGCGGCGGTCGCGCCGACCGGCGCCAGCCGGGCGAAGGCGAAGCCGTGGGCGGGCCGTAGGTCGTCGAAGCCGCGTGCGACGACACCGTCGTGGATCGCGGCGGTGAGACCGCCGGCGGCGGCGAGCAGGGTCGCGGTCAGGCTCATGGCGTCAGCGTTGTTCACGGGAGCAGCTTGACACACTGCGCAATCTGCTTGACTATATTGACAAGCAACTTGCTCAAGTAAGTTGACTATATGGAGGTACACCGTGCCTGTTGTCACCGCAGCCGAAGCCGTCGTCCACGAGATGCACGGCGTCCGTTTCGTCTCGTACATCCTGCCCGCGCACGGCAGCAAGGAGCTGTGCGCCTGGCGCGGTGAGATACCCGGCGGCACCGTCGGGCCCGCCCACACCATCACCCGCGAGGAGGTCTTCCTCGTCCTGAGCGGCTCGGTGCGGATCAGCATCGACGGCGAGGCGTCCACCCTGGCGCCGGGCGACGCCGCCGTCGCGCCCGCCGGCTCCTCCCTGGGCGTCAGCAATCCCACGGAGGAACCGGCCACGATGTGGGTCACCACCAGCGTGGGCCTGGAGGCCGTGCTCGCCGATGGCTCGCGCATCTCACCGCCGTGGGTCAGCTGAGCGCGGAAAGGCAGGTGGTCCGGGTGGCGTGCGCCGGGTCGAGGGCGTTCGCCGCCTCATGGAAGGCGATCCGGTCGGTCAGACCGATCGTGACGTGCTCGGAGATGTCCACCGCACACAGATCCTGCAGCAGCACATTGTGTACGTTCGACCCGGACAGGAACTGCGACGCATACGGCGTGACGACCTCGTCGTACCGGGTCGCGATGACGGTGTAGCGCACCCCGGGGACGGTGTCGCCGCCCGCGTTGAGGGCCTGCATGAAGGCCGATCCGGCCACCTGGTCGGCGAGTCCGGGGACGATCGAGTGGATCGCGTCGGCCGCTCCGGGGAAGTACGGGAGCAGGTTGGCCAGCCCGTCGAGGGTGGTTCCGTGGTTGTCGGGCGCCAGGCCGACGAGGGCGTTCACCTTCGACGCGCCGCCGAGGAACTTCAGGTAGTAGCGCGGCATCATGCCGCCCTGGGAGTGCCCGACCAGGTCCGCCTTCGGCGCCCCGGTGGCCGCCAGCACCCGGTCGGTGAAGTCCGCCAGTTGCTGAGCCGAGTCCGCGATCGGGCCGAGCCCGTCGAAGAACGGGACGCCGGGCAGCTGGCCGTAGTCGAAGGAGAAGACGCAGTAGCCCCGGGCCACCAGATAGGGGGCGAACCCCAGCCAGTTGTCGGTGCCGTTGCCGAACGTTCCGTGCACGAGCACGACCGGCCGGGGGTGCGCGGCGGACGGCCGGCACGAGAAGTCGTTCCATCCGCTGGACGGGGCCGAATGTGCGGTTGCGGCGGTGGCGGCGGTCGGGGCGGCGGTCACCGCACACGCCAGAGCCAGCGCGGTGAGCATGCGCTTCCAGGGCAGCCTCATGTGATCTCCTCGCAGGTCAGGGGAGTCCTGTTCACTCCACCCACGCTGTGATCCGGATCACAAGGTTGTTACGTTCACGTCAACTTACGCGCCAGTAGCAAAGGGGGCTAGTTACGCGTCAGTAAAGAATTGGCCACCCCGCGCCGAAACGGAGGTCACCTCGTCCGCTTCCGCCGCCGGGACCTTGAACAGGCAGTACGCCGCGGCGAGCACTCCCGCCGCACCGACGGCGGCGAGCAGCAGGCGGTGGTCGACGACCGCGACGAGGCCGGCGCCCACCAGTCCGCCCACCGCGGTGGGCGCGAACACGAGCGTGCTCGCGGTGGCCGCGACCCGGCCGATCAGTCCGGCGGGCGTCTCCCGCTGGACGGCGGTCAGCGCCGCGATCAGCACCCACGGCAGCCCGACTCCGATCGCCGCGCCGCCGACCAGGGCGGCGGAGACCCACGGGGTGGCGCGTACGGCGACCCCGAGGGCGAACAGCAGCATGCCGGTGGCCGCGAAGACCCGTTCCGGCATCCGTCGCAGCAACGCCCCCGCCACCACTCCCCCGACGACCGAGCCCGCGCCCTGCACCGCGTACAGCACGCCCACGAAGGCGGGCGAACGGTGCAGGCCCGCGTCGACCACCGCGTAGATCGCGGAGCTGCCGAGCGCGGAGAGCAGCATGGCGATCGAACCGACGGCCACCAGACGGCGCAGCAGCGGGTGCCGGCGCAGGTACCGGATGCCCTCGGCGACCTGTTCGCGCCAGCCCGTCGTGGCGGGCGCGGGCGGTTCCTCCCGTACCCGGACCGTCGCGAAGACGGCCGCGGCGAGCGCGAAGGTGACGGCGTCGAGCACGGCGACGGAACCGCCGCCGTAGCGGACGTACAGGCCGGCGCCGGCGAGCGGGGCGAGGAGCTTCATCGCCTCGTTGGCGGTCATCCGCAGTCCGTTGAAGTCGCCGCGCAGTTCGCCGGGGACGGTGGCGGTGACGACGGCGGCCTCGGCCGCGTCGCAGAGCACCGACGCCGTCCCGTACAGGACGAGCACGGCGAAGAGGATCCAGACCAGGTCCGCCGTACGGACCACGAGCAGCAGCGGCAGCAGGGCCGCCATCGCGGCGTTGACCAGCACCAGGAGCGGGCGGCGGCGCACCCGGTCGACCACGGTGCCGAGCAGCGGACCGGCCGGCATCGGGGTCCACAGGCAGACGCCGACCAGCGCGGCGAGGCTGCTGGAGCCGGTCAGCGACTTCACCCAGATTCCGGCGGCCAGCATCATCGCCGAGCTGCCGAAGCCGGAGACCAGCACCCCGGCCAGATACCTTCCCGCGTCGCGGTCGCGCAGGACCCCCCAGGCCGTCATGACTCCCAATCTAATGATTGGGAGTCATGACGGCAATGAGCGGGACGGGGCGGCGGTCAGCACTCAGCACTCAGCACTCAGCACTCAGCCACCAACCCTCGGCCGTCGGCCGGGGCCGTCACTCGCCGTTCTTGGGCTGGCCGTTGCTCTCGATCGGGACCGGCGTGGACACCGGCGCGGAGACGGGGTCCGGCTCGGCGACCGGCGGCACGGCGGCGAGCGGGGGGATCGGCGGGACCGGGGGGATCGCTACGACGGCAGGTGCGGGCTCGGTCGCCGGCACTGCCGGTGCGGGCTCACGCTCAGCGGCAGGCGCGGGCGCTGCGGCGGGCGCGGGTTCCGCGGCGGGCGCTACGGCGGCGGGGGCCGGGGCCGTCGGAGCGGCGCGCTCCAGGAAGCGCAGCAGCTCGACCGGGAACGGCAGCACCAGCGTCGAGTTCTTCTCGGCCGCGACGGCCACCACCGTCTGGAGCAGGCGCAGTTGGAGGGCGGAGGGGTTGTCCTCCATCTGCTTGGCGGCCTGGGCGAGCACCTTCGACGCCTGCAGTTCGGCGTCCGCGTTGATGATGCGGGCGCGGCGTTCGCGCTCCGCCTCGGCCTGCCGGGACATCGACCGCTTCATGGCCTCCGGCAGCGACACGTCCTTGATCTCGACCCGGTCGATCTGCACACCCCAGCCCAGCGCCGGGCTGTCGATCATCACTTCCAGGCCTTCGTTCAGCTTCTCCCGGTTCGACAGCAGCTCGTCCAGATCGCTCTTGCCGATGATCGAACGCAGCGAGGTCTGGGCGACCTGGGAGACCGCGAAGCGGTAGTCCTCGACCTGGATGACGGCGTCGACGGCGTTGATGACCTTGAAGTACACGACCGCGTCCACCTTGACCGAGACGTTGTCGCGGGTGATGCCGTCCTGCCCGGGGATGGGCATCGTCACGATCTGCAGATTGACCTTCCGCAGCCGGTCCACCCCTGGAATGACCATGGTGAATCCGGGGCCCTTGGGCTCCGACCTGAGCCGGCCCAGCCGCAGCACGACACCCCGCTCGTACTGCCGCACCACCCGGGCGCCGGCCACCCCGTAAACGGCCCCGGCCGCAAGGACGGCGGACACCAGCTCCACGATCATTTCGGCCCCCTGCCGTATACACGTGCAGTGCCTCCAGCGTACTGCGGGAACCCCCGCCGAGCGCCGGTCGTACGGGCGGGGCGGCGCACGGCAGGGGCGGCCCGGGTCCCCGGAAGCAGCCGCACGACACCGCACCGCACCGCACCGCACCGCACCGCACCGCCCCGCGCCGCCCGGCGCCGCACGGCCCGCCCGCCAGAGCCCCTCAGTCCGACAGCGCCCGTCAGTCCGACAGCGCCGTCGGCGTACGGTCCGCCGCGCGCAGCAGCCGGGCGGCCACCACTCTCAGCTGCTCGGCGAGCTCGGGCGGCTCGTGCACCTCGAACTCCGCGCCGAGCAGGGCGATGAAAACGGTGAGGCCGTCGAGGGACTCGGCGCCCGTCCGCAGTTCGCAGGTCCTGTCGTCGATCGCCTCGATCGTGCCGAAGCCCGTCCAGCCGAAGTCGGCGACCGCCTCCGCCGACATGTGCAGGGTGACCCGCGCCTGGTAGCGGTAGGCCCTGGTGGTGACGCCCTTGGCGACGTACGCCGCCGCGTCCTCCGGGGGTTCGCGCGGTGCGAAGCGCGGCCCGGTGGGTGACTTGGGGTCGATCCGGTCGACGCGGAAGGTCCGCCAGTCCTCCCGGCCGGTGTCCCAGGCGAGCAGGTACCAGCGGCGTCCATGGTTGACCAAGCGGTACGGCTCGACCGTGCGGCGGCTGGAGGCGCCGCTGTGGTCGCTGTAGTCGAAGCGCAGCCGTTCGCGGTCGCGGCAGGCCGCGCCGATGACGGTCAACACGTCCTGGCCGACCGTCGCGCGGCCGGGCGGCGGCGCGTGGACGGTGATCGCCTGCATGGCCTGGACCCGGTGCCGCAGCCGCGACGGGAGCACCTGCTCCAGCTTGGACAGCGCCCGGAGGGAGACCTCCTCGATCCCGGCGACGGTGCCGCCGACGCCGGTGCGCAGGCACAGCGCGACGGCGACCGCCTCCTCGTCGTCCAGCAGCAGCGGCGGCAGCGCGGCGCCCGCGCCGAGCCGGTAGCCGCCGGCCGTGCCGGGGGCGGCGTGCACCGGGTAGCCGAGGGTCCGCAGCCGGTCGACGTCGCGGCGCACCGTTCGCGCGGTGACGTCCAGGCGCTCCGCGAGGTCGGGGCCGGACCAGTCCCGCCGGGACTGGAGGAGCGAGAGCAGACGCAACAACCGCGCCGAGGTCTCCAACATGCGGTCAGTCTGCCAGCCGTCGCGGACAGCCACTGACCGCATGGCACGGAGGTCCACGGCGGTCCACGGGTGCACGGCACGTCTGTACGGGCACATGGCAGAGCCCCCGCCGGCAGGGTCGGCGGGGGCTCCGTCCTGTTCGCTGCAGGCCGTCGCCGGTGTCGGTGGTGCCGCGTCAGTAGACGCTGACTCCGTAGGCGCTGAGCGCTTCGGTGACCGGCTGGAAGAACGTGGTCCCGCCGGAGGAGCAGTTGCCGCTGCCGCCCGAGGTGAGGCCGACCGCGATCGAGCCGTTGTAGAGCGAACCGCCGCTGTCGCCGGGCTCGGCGCAGACGTTGGTCTTGATCATGCCGTAGACGATGTCGCCGCCGCCGTAGTTCACGGTGGCGTTGAGCCCGGTCACCGAGCCGCTGTGGATGCCGGTGGTGGAGCCGCGGCGCTTGACGGGTTCACCGACGTAGGCGTTGCCCGCGCTGGCGATGTCCTGGCTGCCGACGGCGCCGGTGTGCGCGACCGAGGCGTTGTCGTAGCGGACGATCCCGTAGTCGTTGTTCGGGAAGCTGTTGCCGGTGGTCGGGCCGATGGAGGTGCCGGAGGACGTGGTCCAGGCCGGGTAGCCCTCGGTGCAGTGGCCCGCGGTGAGGAAGTAGTACGTGTTGCCGCTGCGGACGTTGAAGCCGACCGAGCAGCGCCACTGGCTGGTGTAGATGGCGTCGCCGCCGGAGAGCAGCTCGCTGAACTTGCCGGCCACACGGTTGATGCTCACGGCGTCGCCGTAGCTCGCGGTGGCCTTGGTGAGCTTGGCCAGCTGGGCGGCGGTGACCCGGCTGTCGACGCTCACGGCGAGCTGGTTGGTCAGCGGGTCGACGGACCACGCCGAGCCCGCGATGTCGGCGGACCTGGCGGCCTCGCCCGCCTTGTCGAGTACTGCCGAGCTGAACCGGACGGTCCTGGGTGTCGCTCCGGCCGCCCGTACGGCGTCGGCGGCCCTGGCCGAGGTGACGTTGACGACGGTGGTCTTCGACGCCGAGTCGTAGTAGCTGCCCGCGGTGGCCGCGGTGCCGAGCGAGGTGGCGACCGCTGCGGCGGCCTCCGGGGATGCCGTCGCCGTGGGGGCGGCGTTGGCGGCGGGCAGCGTGAGCGCGGTGACGGCCACCAGGCCGGATGTCACAGCGAGCAGGCCGGCACGTCGGATGATTTTCATCTATTCCTCCTGTGGGGGGTGGAGGTCAGCTCGGCCTGTCGGCGCCGCACCGATAAACGAACTCGACGTGACCCTGACAAGCACTGGACGGGAGTATTCAGAGCCCGCGCGGAACACACAAGGGCGCCTTTCGGCCGCGCCGGTCGGACGCGACGGCGCCCCGGCGCCCGTACGGACCACCGAGGCACACCCGGGCTGACGACATCTCAACCGGCCGCGGCCGTCTCTCGAACGGGCCTCGGCCGGAGCATCTCGAACCGGAACCGGAACCAGCTCCTGAAGTCGGCCCGACCGGATTTCGAACCGGATTTCGGACCGGGTCTCGGACCGGGTCTCGGACCGGGTTACGGACCGGGTTACGGACAAGGTCTCGGACCAGGTCTCAGCTGGTGAGCACCTTGCTCTCGCCCGCTTCGAGCGCGAAGGGCAGCGTGTTGCCGGGCGGCGGGAACGGGCACACGAACGCGTCGGCGAAGGCGCACGGCGGGAGCAGCGTCCGGTTGAAGTCCAGCACCACGCGGCCGTCCGCGGCCGGCGCCGGGGTCCGCAGGAAACGGAAGCGGTAGCTGCTCCTTCCGCTGGTCGCGTCGGCGATGACGCCCCAGAGGGTGCCGTCCTCCTCGACCGCGACCGCGAGCGAGTGCTCAGCGCCGTCCACGGTGAAGGCCAGTTCGCCGCTGACGCCGAGTCCGCGCTCCCGGCCGTCGGCGTGCGGCACCCGCACGGCACGACCCTCGGGGTACGGGTGGAAGACCGCCGGGACCACCCACCGCTCGTCGTAGTCGAACGCGCCGATGCCCGCGAAATCGCGCCGGGCGTCCGAGGCCGGGTCCCAGATCCGGAGGGCGAGCAGCCCCTCGCGGTCGATCGCCACGATCCGCTTCTCGCCGAACAGCACCGGCTCGCCCTCGGGTTCCAGCCGCCCGAAGACGCCGTCGCTCTGGTGGACCACCGATCCGTCCCGCTCCCGCCACTCCCCCGGCAGCCCGGGGATCTTCCCGTCCTCGGCGTCGGCGAGCCAGTACGTGCCCGTCAGGGCCAGTGGCCCGTACGGCGCCGCGACCGACTCGGCGCGCCGCTCGCGCCAGTTCTTCCAGTCCTGCTCAGTCTCGGAACTCATGGTCATCAACCTTCCATAGCGGCTGCCGCAGGCCGAGATGCTCGCGCGGCGTCGTGCTCCCCGTACTCCGGTCGGCGGCTGCCCGCCGGCCGCCGGGTGGGGCGGTGGCCGGAATTGGCCCGTCCGGATCGCCGGCGGCGCCCATCCGACCGGACGGCCCACCGCGCCGCTCACCGGACGGCCCGCCGTTCCACTCACTCGACGACCCACCGTCCCGCTCCCCGGGCGGTCACGGTGCCGCTCACCGGACGGTCACCGATCGGCTCACCGGACGGTCCAGGCCGAGGTGTTCGCGCAGCGTCGTCCCGGGTTGGAAGCGGCGGAACAGTCCGCGCTGCTGGAGCACGGGCACGGTCGCGTTCACCAGCCGGGTCAGATCCCGCCGCGGATCGGCGGGCCGTACGTGGAAGCCGTCGGTGATCCCGTCGCGGTGCCAGTCGCCGAACAGGTCGGCGAGGAGCACGGCGTCGGCCGGATCGAACAGTTCGACGGCGAGCGAGGCCAGGACGGTGAGCCGGTCCGGGTCCCGGCCGTAGGCCGCCGCCCGGCGGCGCAGGTCGGTGCGGGCCTCGTACGCCAGCCGCTCCGAGTGCGGACCGCCGACCCGTACGTACGCCACGTCCGCGTGCCGTGCGGCCGTCTCACGCGGCGCCTCCGAGGTCGCGTCGACGGCGAGTACCGGCCACCCCTCCAACGGTCCCGGCCCGGCTGACGCCACGTCAGGGAAGCCGGCGGCGTCCGCCCAGCCGTCCCCGAGCAGGGCCTCCGCGTCCGCCGCCCAGGCGTCCGGGAGCAGCGGCGTCCAGCCGGCCCGGCCGCGGCTGACCTGGTCGAGGGCGGCGAGCGCCGCCTGGACGGTGACGCTGACGGTTCCGGGGTGGGTGGCGGTGACGGCCGCCACCAGGCCGATGCGGTCGGTGGCGGGGGCGACCTGTGCGAGGACGGCGAGCGCGTCGAGCCCGCCGGCACTTCCGTCGGCCGCCGCCGGGGAGTCGTCGAGCGTGACGAAGTCCAGCGCGCCGCGCTCGGCGAGCCGGGCGAGTTCGATGTAGGAGGAGGCCTCGTACCGTTCCTCGTACCGTTCCTGGTGCGGTTCCTGGTGCGGTTCCCGGTGCTGATCCCGGGCGTCGATCGCGAAGGCCAGGTGCAGAGGGCGGATGGGTCGATGGCCTGGAGGGGCTTCGGGCATGCGGAGACTCCGTGGACACACTGAAGGAGCACGGGAGTTGCCTTCACGCACGCCGCGTCCCTCAACGCGACCGGGTCGTCATGACCGTGGCCCGAGGCTAATCCCACAGCGTCGCCCACTGTCAAGCATGTCCAACTGGTGGGCATCGCGTCTCAGCGTGGTTGACGGATGGGGACGGCGACTGTTCCACTGACCCCATGCGCAGCTGTCAGTTGGTCACCCGCGACCACATCGACTTCGGTCGAGTGTGGTCGTCCTCGTGTTGTCGCTGACCCTTTAGGGCCTGCTCGGCCGGCCCTGGCTCCGCCCGCCCGCGCGCACCGTCCCACTCCCGCCGCGGCCGCACCACCTCAGGCTCTCCCCGTCAGCCCGGTCTTCCTTCACGCACCCACGTCACCTTCTCTCCCTCCCTCGTAGGTACCTCGCGAGTTCGAGAAGGACTCTTCATTCCCCGTTCAACACCCGCAGTCACAACCGCAATCGCAGCAGTCGCACCCATCACAGCAATCGCAGGAATCGCAGCAGTCGCAGTCGCAGTTCGAGCACCAGCCTTCGCGGCGCCTGCCGCTCCACGGATCCTCGTAATGGTCCCGGCAGCACAGCTGGCAGGTGCAGCACAGCCCGCTCCACAGCGCGCACCCGGCGATCAGCCCTCGCCGGCGCGGTGGTTCGGGCGGCGGGAAACCGTTGGGCGGGAAGCCCGGCCCACCGGGCGCGTACGGGCTCTGACCAGGGCCGTACGGATTCCCGCTCAGCTGCGGCAGGTCCCATGTCCCCAGGCCCACACCCAGGCCCTGCCCTTCGAGCGCGTCGGGGTGGCTGTGCGCGCAGGACCCGCCGAAGGCGCGGTCGACCGAGCGCCGCAGTTCATGGGCGAGCAGGACGTGGACGAGCTGGCCGTCGGTGAACTCGGCGTCCTTCAGTGCCAGCCGCACCCTACGCACCGCGTCGTCGCACAGCCGCCGCGCCTCGTCGCGGCCGGTGCCGGTCGCCGTCAGCGGGTTCCACGCACCCGACGCGGCGTCAGCCGTCCGGTCCTCGACCGCGTCCAGCAGATGCGCCAGCCGGCCGAAGAGCCGGCCGGCCTCCTCCAACGGCGCACGGTTCCCGGGCCGCCCGGCGAGGACCGCCGTGTAGCCGAAGGCGGCCGCGGTCGCCGTCTCGGTCGGCTCGGTGACCGTCAGCAGCGGGGTGCCCGTCCTGGCCAGCGCCTCGATCCCGGACTGCCGGTCCACCGCGTCCACCAGCACCGCCGTGTCGAATCCGAGCCCGCCGCCGGTCCGCGCCCCGGCCCGGTCCCAGCGCCGGGCGACGGTCCGCGCCGCCGCCGCGACCGGCCGCCGCCCCATGGCGCCGTCCCGGTCGTCGATGTGGTCACGCATCTTCGCCGACGCCAGCACGAGCGAGACGGCGGCGGCCAGCCGCGCGCCCTCGCCCGTCGCCACCGGCGCGGTGCGCATCCCGCGCAACGGACAGGGCCCGGCGGTCCGCCGCCACTTCGCCGACGCCGCCGCGCCCGGGACCTGGGCCTCGACCAGCGCCGAGATGATCAGCCCGTCGTAGTTGGTGGCGATGCGGGCCAGCTGACCGTGGTCGTCGCGCAACGCGAGGCAGAGCCCGCACAGGTGCGCCATCCAGGAAGTGGCGAGTCCCTCCGACATCCGGTGGCGACACGGCCTGATAATTCCGAACAACGCTCCCCCAGCGGCTTCATCGTACGATCGGCCCGACATGCTACCGATGGAACGATCTCATGACCGGCGTACCGCCGTCCGGCCGTGCCGCGTCACCCGGAAGAGGGGAGCGCTCCCATCACTTCGTCACCTTCCGTACGCCTATGGCTACCTGACTCCCCGACACCTATCTTGTGCACCAGTACCGTCACAAGTCCCCTGGGTGGCGGCTATCCGCTTGGCGCATCATCGGCATCATGGACGACCATAGGGGTGCGGACGATTTTGACCGCGTGTGAGAGGAGGCGTCCATGGGTTCGGTTCGACGGGCGAGTGCCTGGCTGGGCCTCGTCGACGACAACGGCGACGAGAGCTACTACGACGAGGAGTACGCCGACTACGGCGAGGGATCCGAGCGCGGCGACACCTGGGTGACCGACCCCAGGGTCCAGGTGGCGAGTGAGACGGCCGAGGAACAGGGCCGTCAGATCGCCACCGTGACCCCGGACGGCTTCCGGGATGCCCGCGGCATCGGCGAGCTCTTCCGCAAGGGCGTGCCCGTGATCGTGAACCTTACGGGTATGGAGTCGAGCGATGCCAAGCGCGTCGTCGACTTCGCGGCGGGTCTCACCTTCGGGCTGCGCGGCTCGATCGAGCGCATCGCCACCCGTGTCTTCCTGCTGACCCCCGCCGACTACATGGTCCTCAACGCCGAGTCGAAGCGCGGCGCGGACGGATTCTTCAACCAGAACTGATCAACCACGCTCAGCACCACGGAAGTACGGTATGGACAACGCTGTGAGCAGCCTGGGAGCCGTCGTCAACGGTCGCTGGTAGTCGTCCTTGGTCACCCTCGGACGGCCCCCAGGCGGCCCTGCGGTGAAGCTGCATCCGGCGGTCGGAGCCTTGGCGTGTGTCTTTTTCGGCCCGGTCCCCGATCCGCCCGGACTCGGCGCGTCCATCATCGAGCCGGGCCGTCGGCCGCTCAAGATGATCCCATGCCACAGACCCGCGGTGAGCTGCCCCGCCGCCACTTCCTTGCCGTTGGCGCCACAGCACTGCTCGGCCTCGGCGCCGCAGCGGCGGCGCCCGCGGCCGCGCGAGCCCGGCAGGTGCCCACGCCCGAGACCGAGGTCAACGCCGGTTCCATGGTGATGGCCCTCACCTTCGACGACGGCCCCAGTCCGCAGTACACGCCGCAGGTGCTGGACGTCCTGCGCGGCCACGGCGTCCATGCGACGTTCTTCGTGTGCGGCGACAACATCGGGCTGTACCCGGACGTCGTGCGCCGCATCGCCGCCGAGGGGCATTCGCTGGGAAACCACACCTGGTCCCACCCGCATCTCAGCGACCTGTCCGCCGCGGACGTCCGCGACCAGATGCAGCGCACCCAGGACGCCGTCACGAAGACCGGTGTGCGGGCGCCGGTGCTGTTCCGTGCCCCCTACGGCGACTTCGCGGACGCCTCCCTGACCGTCTGCGCCGACCTCGGGCTGCGCCCGATCTCCTGGTCGGTGGACCCGACGGACTGGGCCAACCCCGGCTCCGGCACCATCGCCGACCGGGTCCTCGCCGGTGCGGCCACCGGCGCCATCGTGCTGAACCACGACGGCACCGAGGGCGGCGACAGCGATCCCGCGCCCGGCAGCGGCGGCGACCGCTCCCAGACGGTCGCCGCGCTGAAGAGCTACCTGCCGGCGCTGATCGAGGCCGGCTACACGTTCACCACCCCTGACGCCCATCCGCCGGGCCGGAGCGGGGTGCCTCCGCAGGCTCCGGCAGGACGCTGACCGCGGCGGCCGGCCCCGGCACCGACCGGTCGGTGCCGGGGCCGGCCTGCCGGGACCGGGCCGGGCGGCTCACCGGAAGGCGTCGAGTCCGGTGAGTGCCTTGCCCAGGACCAGTTGGTGCATCTCCACGGTGCCCTCGTAGGTGAGCACGGACTCCAGGTTGGTCGCGTGCCGCATCACCGGGTACTCCAGTGAGATGCCGTTGGCACCGAGGATGGTGCGCGAGGTGCGGCAGATCTCGATCGCCTCGCGCACGTTGTTGAGCTTGCCGAAGCTGACCTGCTCCGGGCGCAGCCGCCCGGCGTCCATCCGCTGCCCGAGGTGGTGGGCGAGCAGGATGCCCTTGTGCAGTTCCACCGCCATGTCGGCGAGTTTGGCCTGGGTGAGCTGGAAGCCGCCGATGGGCCGGCCGAACTGTTCGCGGGTCTTCGAGTACTCCAGCGCCGCCGCGAAGCTGCTGCGGGCCGCGCCCATCGCACCCCAGACGATGCCGTAGCGCGCGTGGCTCAGACAGCTGAGCGGGCCCTTGAGGCCGGCGCCCTCGGGGAGCACGGCACCGGCGGGCAGCCGGACGTCGTCCAGGACGAGTTCGCTGGTGACCGAGGCGCGCAGGCTCCACTTGTGCTTGATCTCCGGCGCCGAGAAGCCGGGGGCGTCGGTGGGGACGACAAAGCCGCGGATGCCGTCGTCGGTGCGGGCCCAGACCACGGCGACGCCGGCCACCGAGCCGTTGGTGATCCACATCTTGCGGCCGTTGAGCACCCAGTCGTCACCGTCGCGCTTGGCGTACGTGCGCATCCCGGCCGGGTCGGAGCCGACGTCGGGCTCGGTGAGCCCGAAGCAGCCGATGACCTCGCCGGAGGCCATTCGCGGCAGCCACTCCTGGCGCTGCTCCTCGGAGCCGAAGCGGTGGATGGCGTACATCGCCAGCGATCCCTGTACGGAGACGAGCGAGCGGATGCCGGAGTCGGCCGCCTCCAGTTCCAGGCAGGCCAGGCCGTACTGGACGTTGCTGGCGCCCGCGCAGCCGTAGCCGGTGAGGGACATGCCGAGCGCGCCGATGGCGCCGAGTTCCCTGGCGAGTTCGCGGATGACGGGCAGCTCGCCCGACTCGTACCAGCCCGCCACGTACGGCAGTACGCGGTCCGCGGCCCAGTTCCTGACGGTCTCGCGCACCGCGCGGTCCTCGTCACTGAGCAGATCGTCGATCCCGAGCGGATCGTACGGATCGAACGGCGGCAGCGCGCTCCCGGACATGACGGTCTCCTGGGTGAGCTACGAGGTGATCTACAAGGTCGGGGACGACGCTACGTGCGTGCTCCCGCCACGTAAAGTCCCGCCTGCTGTTCGCCCGCGGACACCAGGCGTTCGGCCTCGGGCGCGTGGTGCTGGGCGGGCAGCGGGTGGCCCGAGTGGTCCGGGTGGCCCGAGTGGTCCGGGTGGTCCGGGTGGTCCGGGTGGTCCGGGTGCTTCGCGAGGGACGGCCGGCGTTCTCCGGCGGGCACCTCGTGAGCGGAGGTCTCATGGGCGGGCGTCTCGTGGGCGGGCGTCTCGTGAGCGGGGGTCTCGTGAGCGGGGGTCTCGTGGGCGCCGAATCCCTCCGCTTTCAGGAGGAGGGCGCCGCAGTCCATCACCCGCGGCAGCCGGAGCGCGGCGAGCGCGCCCAGCAGGAGCAGTCCGGCGCTGACGACCAGCGTGACGTGCAGCCCGGTCACGAAGGAGTGCCGGGCCGCCTGCCGCAGCGCGGCTCCCGCCGGGCCGCCGAGCCGGCCCGAGACGTCGTACGCCTCCCCCAGCGAGTTCCCCGCGGCGGCGCCGTCGGCGGACGGGACGCCGGGGACGTGCGCCACGCCGGGACCGTACGCGGCGTTCATCACGCTGCCCAGCAGCGCGATGCCCATGCCCGCGCCGAGTTGGTAGGAGGTCTCGCCGATGGCCGCGGCGCCGCCCGCCTGAGCGGCGGGGGCTTCGCTCAGCATGGATTCGTACGCGCCGAAGATCGTGGTCTCCAGGCCGAAACCGAGCAGCACGAAGGCGCCGGTGAGCAGCATCGGCCGGTCGGTCTGTCCCATCAGGGTCAGGGACAGGACGGCGACGGCGGTGAGCACGAACCCGGTGCCGACCATGGCGCGTGGCCCGAAGCGGTGCAGCAGGCGCGAGCCGCACAGTCCGGCCGCCATCGCGGCGAAGGTGAGCGGCAGCAGGCGGAGCCCGGTCGAGAAGGGACTGAGGCCGAGCACCAGTTGCAGGTACTGGACGGCGATCAGTTCGAGGCCGACGAGCGCGAGCATGGCCAGGACGATGCAGCCGACGGAGGTGCTGAAGGTGGGGCGGGAGAACATGCCGATGTCTATGAGCGGGTGTTCGCGGCGCTTCTGCCGGCGCACGAAGAGCACCAGCAGCACCGCGCCGACCACGACGGGGCCGACCGCCCCGGGGTCGAGCAGGCTCGCGCCGCCGCCGAGGCGCTTGACCCCGAGGACCACGCCGAGGACGCCGAACGCCGCCATGAGGGCGCCGAGGACGTCCCACGGGCCGCAGCCCTCGCCCCTGGACTCGGGGAGCAGCCAGCGCGCGAGCGGCAGGATCACGACCATCAGCGGGATGTTGATGAGGAAGACCGATCCCCACCAGAAGTGCTCGACGAGGAAGCCGCCCAGTACCGGTCCGACCGCGGCGCCCACGGCGGCGACCGCGCTCCACACACCGATGGCGACCGCGCGCTCCCGGCGGTCGGGGAAGACCTGGCGGAGTATCGACAGCGTCGCCGGCATGATCATGGCGCCGCCGACCCCGAGCAGCGCCCGGGCCGCGATGAGGACGTGCGCGCCGGTGGCGAACGCGGCGAGGGCCGAGGCGAGGCCGAAGAGCCCGTAGCCGATCAGCAGGATCTTTCGCCGTCCGACGCGGTCGCCGAGGGTGCCGAAGAGGATCAGCAGTGAGGCGGCGACGAGCGGATAGGCGTCGACGATCCAGAGCAGCTGTATCGCGCCCGGGTGCAGGTCCTCGGTGAGCGCGGGAACGGCGACGTGCAGCACGGTCGCGTCGAGCGCGACGAGCAGCAGGCTCACGCACAGGACCACCAGGACGGTCCAGCGTCCGGCCGGACGCTGATGCGGTGGGACGGCTGCCGGCCTCACCGAGCCGACCGTTGTCGTCCCAGTCATCTACGTACCTCCCAGCGGGGTGCTCTCACTACCTCGGAACTGGACGTCGCACACCATTCCGGTTGACCAGCGGTAAAGGCGAGTGAGACGACAGAGTACGCCAGGTGGAGGTCTCGTCATGTGGCCCACCTCACCTTGACGGAATGACCCGCTCCGGGGGCGGCAGGGGGCCGGGGCGCGGGTTCCCGTGCGGCGTCCGGCCGGGGCCGGGATCAGCGCAGGGTGATGACGGTGGCGGTGCCCAGCGACCCGGTGGTGCGGATGGTGCGGGTGGTGACGGAGTGGCCGTCGATGAGATCGCGCAGCGCGGCGGCGCCGGGCTGCAGCCGGCCGTGCCGGAAGAGGACGAGACTGACCCTGGTGCCCGCCGGCAAGTCCGTCTCCGCCGCCTGGGCGTAGGTGATCGCGTCGCAGCCCGAGTACCAGCCCATCTCCGGTTCGTAACCCGTGACCAGCAGGCACGGACCGTCCGAGGCGAGTTGTTCCGCCACCGGAACCGTCGAGTCACGCTCCGCGTTCGGTGCGGGCATCGCCCCGCGGGCCACGGACATGGCGGTCGCCGGGACGGTGACGGCGGCGAGCAGTGCCACGGCCGTCAGGACGTGTGCGGACCAGCGTCCGGCCAGGTCGGCGATCGCCTGCACGCCGAGGATGGTGAGCAGCACCACCGACAGGTAGATGAAGCGCGGCTCCCCGTCGGTGGCCATCCCGAGTAGGACGATGACGAGGACGGCCGTCGACCCCAGGAACACCTTCCGGCGGGCCGTCCGGCCCTCGGTCCCGGTGCTCCGGCGCCGCCGGAGGGCGGCGCCCGCCGCGTAGAGGCCGGCCGCCATCACCACCGCGCCGAGGTCGCCGGCCAGCCGGTACGGGAAGATCCCGAGGTAGTAGACGAATCCGTCGCCCACGTAGGCGCGGTTCGCGTGCGAGGTGGCGGAGAAGATCAGCCCCAGCGGCCAGCCGGCCACCTTCGTCGCGTAGACGAAGTGCGGCACCAGGCCGGCGAGGAAGACCGCCGCCGCAACGGCCAGCCGGCCGCGCTGCGCCAGCCAGGCGCGCGGCCCGTAGACGGCGACGGCGGCGATCGCGATCGCGACGAGGTTCCCGGCGACGCCGTAGCGCAGGTAGAACGCGGCCAGTGCGACGGGCGGCACCCAGAGCAGGGCGCGCGAGGAGGGTTTCTCCTGCGCCCTCGTCAGCAGGTACACCACGATCAGCAACAGGCCGGTGGAGCCGATGTCGTTGAGGAACTCGGGGAGCCGGCGCAGGAAGCCCAGCCCGCCCAGCACCAGCAGCGCCGCGACGGCCGCCCGGCGCGGGGTCGTCCAGCGGGCGGCGACGACGTACGTGACGGTGAGGGTGAAGAGCGCCAGGACGAGCGCCACGGCCCTGACCGCCCCGACGGTGTCGCTCAGGCCCAGCGCGAGCCGGCCCAGCACGGGCAGTCCGATCGGCCGGTAGGTGCCCCAGCCCGCGTCCGGGGTGCCGTCCAGCCAGGACCGCGCCTTGTTCGCGTAGACCGCCTCCTCGTGCCCGAGGTACGGCTCCTGGTCCTGCAGCGCGGCCCAGACGAGGGCGGCCGCCGCGAGCACGGCGGCGGGCAGCGCCCACGGCGGGACATGCCGCAGCCGGACCACGAGCCAGGACAGTACGTACGGCGGTTTGCGCCCGGCCGTCGCCCAGGGGCGGGCCAGCAGCCACGCGGGAGCGGCCACGAGCAGGAACGGAAGGGGCTGCCAGCCCGGCAGCGGGCCACCGACGCCGACGGCCAATAGGATCTGCTGGACGACCGCCGCCGCGGTGAACACGACAGCGACGACCAGTGCCGGCTGCCTCCCGGGGCGGACCACGGCGTGCTCCTCTGGTTCGTCGTGCGCTTCGATCTTGACGCTGCGTTACCTGCCGCGCCCGGCGGGCCCGAAGGCCCAGGTCACGCGGGTACCGCCGCGGCGGCCCCAAACGCTATCGCACGCCCCGGGTCCCATGATCACCGCGGCGTCCCGCCATTCGGACGGGAAACGCAGTGCATCCCTGAGGGTAATAGCCGATAAAAAGGCGGTTGTGATGTGAGTATCGACACCCGAACATAAAATCCAGAGTTCCCGAATTTTCACTCAATCTGTGAGTGCCAAAGGAACGGGTGAGACGCACTCCACATCACATCGTCATTACAAAGACGCTCGTTCGGCCGATCACTGCTGTCACACGCTGTAACGTCGATTCGGTGCGTACCGATGAGAAGCTCCACCGACCGGCGGAGTACCCGACCACACGCGACCTACCGCGTATGAGCCGAACACGCCTCTGGCTGTTCGGCTCGACGCTTGCGGTCTACGTGGCCATCGTCGTGGGCGTCGTCACCTCCTCCAAGCTCGTGACGCTGGACTGGCAGGTCATGCTGTGGCGCCCCTACAAGCAATGGCCCCAGATCCACGCGGCCCTGGACTACTTCGTGGTCCTGGGACAGCGCGGCCCGACGGCCGTGATGGTCGCGGCCTGGCTGGGCTGGCGGGCCTGGCGGCAGCGGAGCCTGCACCCGATGCTGGCCCTCGGCGCCTCCCTCCTGTTGCTGAACATCACCGTTGGCGCCGTGAAGTACGGGCTCGGAAGGCTGGGCCCGCACTACGCCACCGCCGTGGGATCCCCCGAGCTCTTCGCCGGCGGCGATATATTTCCCTCGGGCCACACCGCGAACGCGGTCGTGACCTGGGGCGTTCTGGCATATCTGGCGACCACGCCACGGGTACGCCGGTGGGCTTCGGTCATCGCCGCGCTGCTGGCCCTCGGGGTCGGTATGACCACCATCTACCTCGGCACCCACTGGGTCAGTGACGTGCTGCTCGGCTGGGCCGCCGGCCTGCTGGTGCTGCTCGCGCTCCCCTGGTTCGAGCCCGCGATGGCCTGGGCCGAGGACTTCCTGGTGGCCGCCTGGCACCGGCTCCGGCACGGTTCGGGACTCAGTCCCGTCCCGGCCCGCACACTCGGGCAGCGCCCCGGCCTGGTGACCCAGCGGGCCTCCAAGGGGGGCGGCCAGCCCGCGCTGGAGCCCGTCGGCGCCGCCACGGGCGGCCACGCGGCCGCCATGCCGCACGCTCCGGGACGGCCGCCGGCCGCCCGCCACGAGCGCACTCCCGTCACCCCGACGGGCAGCCGCCGGCCGCCCGCGGAACGGCCCGTCCGCCCCATCCCGCTCGCCCACCAGCAGGTGCGCGGGCGCGGCGCCGCAGGCAGCTAGCGCCACTCCCCACCGCCCCGACGTCCACGCGAGGCCGTGGGAACCGCTCCGGCGGTTCCCACGGCCTCCCTCCGTTTCCGGCCCGTCAACCCTGCCAGCAGCGCGTCACTCTGCCGTCCGCGACGCTGAAGTTCAGCCGCCCCGCCACGTACTCCATCGTCACGATCGCCCCCTCCGGGAGCGACCGGACCGTGGTCCAGCCGCGCTCTCTGGCGCGCCGTTCCGCCTCGTCCGAGGGCAGCCCCGTGTAGGCCTTCGCGGGGTCGTCCGGGGGCCGGGGTCCAGGTGTCGGTATCGGTGCCATACCCCCACCGTAAGCACGCGGCGTACATCCGGGAAGGCGCGTACGGGCAGTACTCGGCATTGATCGTCACGCTTCTGTCACAGAATCCGCTGAGGAGTTTGATCTCTCGCGGAAATGTTCGGAAAGTGGTTAATTCACCGTCGACACAGCATGCGCATGGCTCGCGCACATCATGTCCGCAATGCCTTCAACTCTTCGTCGGTCAACAGCCGGGAACGGATAAGGAAGCGATTTCCCGTCGGCGCCTCCAGGGAAAAACCACTACCCCGCCCGGGCACCACGTCAATCGTCAGATGCGTATGGGACCAGTACGCGAACTGGTCCCGGGCCATCCACACCGGCACCGGTTCCATGCCCGCCACGCCCAGGTCCCCCAGGTGCACGTCCGAGTCGCCGGTCAGGAACTCACCCGCCGGATAGCACATCGGCGAACTGCCGTCGCAGCACCCGCCGGACTGGTGGAACATCAACGGACCGTGCTCATCGGCCAGCCGCCGCAACAGTTCCGCCGCCATCCCGGTCACCTCGACCCGGTTCGCCACATCCATGCCTCACCGTCCCTGTCTCGAACCCGACCTACGACCCCCGCGCGCCCCGCGAACCCCCGGGCGGCATTCTGCGGCCCGGGGGTCGTGGGCGGCTAGAAGAAGCCCAGCGCGTTCGGGCTGTAGCTGACCAGCAGGTTCTTGGTCTGCTGGTAGTGGTCGAGCATCATCTTGTGGTTCTCGCGGCCGATGCCGGAGTTCTTGTAGCCGCCGAAGGCCGCGTGGGCCGGATAGGCGTGGTAGCAGTTGGTCCAGACGCGGCCGGCCTGAATGGCGCGGCCGGCGCGGAACGCGGTGTTCATGTCGCGGGTCCAGACGCCGGCGCCGAGCCCGTAGAGGGAGTCGTTGGCGAGGGAGACGGCGTCGTCGAACTGGTCGAAGCGGGCGACGGAGACGACGGGGCCGAAGATCTCCTCCTGGAAGATCCGCATGCTGTTGTCGCCCTCGAAGATCGTCGGGGCCACGTAGTAGCCGCCGGAGAGGGCGCCGCCCAGGTCGACGCGCTCACCGCCGGTGAGGAGCTTGGCGCCCTCGGCGGTGCCGATGTCGATGTAGGACAGGATCTTCTCGAGCTGGTCGTTGCTGGCCTGGGCGCCGATCATCGTGCCGGTGTCGAGGGGGTTGCCCTGCTGGATCGAGCGGGTGCGCTCCAGGGCGTCGCCGAGGAAGCTGTCGTAGATCGACGCCTGGATGAGGGCGCGGGACGGACAGGTGCAGACCTCGCCCTGGTTGAGGGCGAACATCGCGAAGCCTTCGAGGGCCTTGTCGTAGAACTCGTCGGGGGCCGCGGCGACGTCGGCGAAGAAGATGTTGGGGCTCTTGCCGCCGAGTTCGAGGGTGACCGGGACGATGTTCTGGCTCGCGTACTGCATGATCAGCCGGCCGGTGGTGGTCTCGCCGGTGAAGGCGACCTTCGCGACGCGGGGGCTGGAGGCGAGCGGCTTGCCGGCTTCGGTGCCGAAGCCGTTGACGATGTTGACGACGCCCGGCGGGATGAGGTCCTGGATCAGGTCCATCAGGTACATGATCGAAGCCGGGGTCTGCTCGGCCGGCTTGAGGACCACGCAGTTGCCGGCCGCGAGCGCCGGGGCGAGCTTCCAGACGGCCATCAGGATCGGGAAGTTCCAGGGGATGATCTGCGCGACCACTCCTAACGGCTCCTGGAAGTGGTAGGCGACGGTGTCCTCGTCGATCTGCGAGATCGACCCCTCCTGGCCGCGCAGCACGCCCGCGAAGTACCGGAAGTGATCGATGGCCAGCGGCAGGTCGGCGGCCAGCGCCTCACGGACCGGCTTGCCGTTGTCCCACACCTCGGCGACGGCCAGTTCGGTGAGGTGCTGCTCCATCCGGTCGGCGATCCGGTTGAGGACGGACGCCCGCTCGGCGGGGGCGGTACGCCCCCAGGCGGGGGCCGCCGAGTGCGCCGCGTCCAGGGCGAGTTCGACGTCCGCGGCGGTGGAGCGGGCTATGTCCACGAACGCCTGGCCGGTGACGGGCGTCGGGTTCTCGAAATAGCCGCCCGCGACCGGCGGCGTCCATTCTCCGCCGATCCAGTTCTCGTAGCGGGAGGGGAAGGAGGCGGGGCTGCCAGAGTTTCCGGGGGGTTGATAGACCGTCATGAGCCTGCTCCTTTTGATGATGCCGAGAGCTGATGCCGCGCACGCTACTGCTAGTGAACCGGCTCGGCCAGATGGCTTACGCACTCTCGCGTGATGGTCAGGTCGGCGAGCATGATGGGCTCACGGCCGTTCAACTGACGCGCGTCGTGAAGTGGTTGACGGCGATCGGACAGCGAGGGGAAGCCGATGACGGCACCTGCGAAGGAAGAGGCCACGGCCGAACCGGCGCGTGTGCCGCGGCCGGGCGGCGTGGTGGTGGACTGGCTCACCACAACCGATCACAAGAAGATCGGCCATCTCTATCTGATCACGTCGTTCGGGTTCTTCCTGGCGGCCGGGCTGATGGCGCTGATGATGCGCGCCGAACTGGCCCGACCCGGACTGCAGTTCCTGTCGAACGAGCAGTTCAACCAGCTGTTCACGATGCACGGCACGATCATGCTGCTGCTCTTCGCGACCCCGGCCTTCGCCGGTTTCGCGAACGAGATCATGCCGTTGCAGATCGGCGCGCCCGATGTCGCGTTTCCCCGGCTGAACATGTTCTCGTACTGGCTGTATCTCTTCGGCGGGCTGATCGTCCTGGGCAGCTTTCTCGTCCCGGACGGGCCCGCGAGCTTCGGCTGGTTCGCTTACGCGCCGCTGAACAGCATGACCCGCTCCCCCGGAATCGGCGCCGATATGTGGATCATGGGACTGGCACTGTCCGGTTTCGGCACGATCCTCGGCGCGGTGAACTTCCTGACCACGATCATCGGAATGCGCGCGCCCGGCATGACGATGTTCCGGATGCCGATCTTCACCTGGAACGTCCTGTTCACGTCGATCCTGGTCCTGCTGGCGTTCCCGGTGCTGGCCGCGGCGCTGCTGGTGCTGGAGTCGGACCGGCGGTTCGGCTCGATGGTGTTCGCACCGCAGAACGGCGGGGCGCTGCTGTGGCAGCACCTGTTCTGGTTCTTCGGTCATCCGGAGGTCTACATCATCGCGCTGCCGTTCTTCGGGATCATCTCCGAGATCCTCCCGGTGTTCTCCCGCAAGCCGATCTTCGGTTATCTGACGCTGGTCGGTGCGACCATGGCCATCACCGGTCTTTCGATAGTGGTGTGGGCCCACCATATGTTCGTGACCGGCGCCGTTCTGTTGCCGTTCTTCTCCTTCATGTCGTTCCTGATCGCGGTGCCGACCGGTGTGAAGTTCTTCAACTGGGTCGGCACGATGATCAACGGTTCACTGTCGTTCGAGACGCCGATGCTGTGGTCGATCGGCTTTCTGGTGAGCTTCCTCTTCGGCGGGCTGACCGGAGTCATTCTCGCCTCCCCGCCACTGGACTTCCATGTCAGCGACACCTACTTCGTCGTGGCGCACTTCCACTACGTGGTGTTCGGGACCGTGGTGTTCGCGATGTTCGCCGGTTTCTACTTCTGGTGGCCGAAGTTCACCGGGAAGATGCTCGACGAACGGCTGGGGAAGATCCATTTCTGGACGCTGTTCTTCGGCTTCCACATCACGTTCCTGGTGCAGCACTGGCTGGGCGTCGAGGGAATGCCGCGCCGCTACGCGGACTATCTGGCGGCCGACGGATTCACCACGCTCAACACGATCTCGTCCATCGGCGCGTTCCTGCTCGGAATGTCGACGCTGCCGTTCCTCTACAACGTCTGGAAAACGGCGAAGTACGGCGAGAAGGTGACGGTCGACGACCCCTGGGGATACGGCCGCTCCCTGGAGTGGGCCACCTCCTGCCCACCGCCCAGGCACAATTTCCTGACGCTGCCGAGGATTCGCTCCGAATCCCCCGCCTTCGATCTGCACCACCCGGAAGTGCCGGCCGGGGCGCTGTCGGCGCTGGACGCCGACGAAGTGTCGCTGAACGAACGTCAGTGACGCCTGTCATCGGCCAGGCCTGACCGACCTGGCGTCACTGACAGGCATGACTCAACCGGCGGCACTGCCCAGGCGTCACTTCCCCAGCGTCCGCCGGGCCTTGCGTCCCGCCGCCAGCGCCACGTCACCGAGGGCGTACGCGGCGCCCAGCACCTGTCCGCCGGCCGACAGCACGGCGGCGCGCCCGCGGCCGCCCCGCCGGGCGCGGGCCTCGAGCAGCCGCTGGAAGAGGGCCTCGTGCAGCCGGGCGATCCGGTCCGGGTCGTACTGCTCGCCCTTGACGGACGCCGCGCGGCCCATCGTGACGCGCAGCTCGTCGTCGTTGATCAGCCGCAGCAGCGCGGCGGCCATCGCGTCGATGTCGCGCAGCGGTACGAGCAGGCCGTCCACGCCGTCGGAGATGATCTCCCGCGGGCCGAGCGGACAGTCGGTGCTGACGACCGGAAGGCCGGCGCGCATGCCCTCGACGATCGTCATGCCGAACGACTCCATGCTGGAGGAGACGGCGAGGATCGACGCCTTCGCCAGCTCCGGCTCCAACGGCGAGGCGGGGCCCATGAGACGGACGGCGTCCTGCGCGTGGAGCTCGGTGACGAGGCCGGCCAGCTTCTTCCGCTCGGCGCCCGCCCCGTACAGCCGCAGGGTCCAGTCCGGCCGTTCGGCGGCGACCTTGGCGAAGGCCCGGATCAGATCGTCGTAGCACTTCGCGGGTGCCAGCCGGCCGGCGGCGACCACGACCGGTGCCGTGCACGGCGAAGGGTCGACGTCGGAGGCCGGCACGCTGTTCGGCACCGGGGTGACCCGGACCCCCGGAATCCGGCGGCGGTAGGCGGCGGCGTCGGCCGCGGTGGTGGTGACGACCGCGTCCAGCCGTGGGTACAGCCGGCGCAGCAGGAGCACGAGCTTGGTGGAGTGGGTGTCGAGGGTGAGGTGCTCCTGGGCGACGCGCACCATGGTGCGCGGGGCCTGCCGCGCGATGTGGACGTTGAGCCCGGGGCGGGTGCCGACGACGACGTCCGCGTCGAGCTGCGCCAGATGGCGGGCGATGCGCTCGTCGGTGAGGGCGCTGTAGTGGTCGTGGCGGCGGTCGGACGCCGGGAAGACCGTGGCGGGGGTGGCGCGCCGCGGGTCGTCGAGGTCGGAGTCCTGGCTGTCCTTGCGCAGATCGACCAGGTGCCGGAGCCGGACGCGGGGGTCGTAGACGAACTGCGGTTCGTCCAGGTGCCGGAAGACGGAGACGATCTCCACATCGTGCCGCTCGGCCAGCTCGCCGGCGAGGTTGCACGTCGTACGGATGGTGCCACCGATTCCGTACGCGTTGTGGATCAGGAATGAGATGCGCATGCGTTTCCGTGTCTCCCGGTTGCCCGGCGGATTCCCCGCCCGTTGCCGTCCGCGGACGGCAGACGGACGACAGACGGACGATAGCAAGATCTGGCCTTTGTCCCCTGCCCGGTCCAGGGGCGACGGCCCCCGACCGCGGCCTCAAGGGCTGTACGGCAGCTGGGGCAAGGTGAGGCGGTTGCCGGCCGGGCCCCCGCCCTGGGTGACCCAGCCGCCGTGGCCGCCCTGGGCGGCGTCCGACCAGCGGGCGACGGACAGGCAGGTGCGGCGGGTGGCGGGTGGGTCCGGCAGCGCGGCGAAGGTGACGGGTGCCAGGGCGAAGTCGACTTGTTCACTGATCGTCTTGTATCCCTCGGCCCGCAGCCCCTGGAGGAGCTGCTGCGCGTACCGTGCCGAGGCGGACTGGTTGCAGGAGACGACCGCGGCGGTCCTGGCCTGCCGCCCTTGAACCAGCGGTAGACCTCGGTACCCGCCTACAGCGTGCCGCCCCAGCCGGGGGTGCCCCCGCGCGGGGCGTCGCTCCCGTAGATCCCGTACAGGTGCGGACAGGTGTCGTACGCCCTCGGCGGCCGTGGCCGAGGTGAGCCGGACCTGGCCGGCCTTCGCACGGACCTGGCCGAACCGGGGGTCGCCCGAGAACGCGGCGAGCAGCGGATGCTGACGGTGTCACGGGCGCTGCTGACGCGGGCCCGGCTCGTCCTGCTGGACGAGCCGGGCCTCGGACTGTCACCCCGGGCCGCGGCGCACGCCTACGGGGCGCTGGCGGGCCGCACGGCGGGCGGTGGGCGCACCGTCGTCGTGGCGGAGCAGCGGCTGCCCGCCGCGCTGCGCCCGGGGACCACCGTGGTCCATGAACTGCGGCGCGGGGAGGTGGTGTTCACAGGCGAGCCCGCGGAGCGTCCGGAATGAGCAGTGTCGTGCCGACGCCGAGCTGGTCCGGGTCGGCGCCGATCGCCTTCTGGTTGACCCGGTAGAGCTCCTGCCAGCCGCCGCGCACCGCGAACTTCGTGGCGATCGACTGCAGGGTGTCGCCCGCCACGACGATGTGGACGCGGCCCGTGAGGTGCTGCTCCTTGGCGCAGACCGGCCAGGCGTCCCAGCCCTGGACGCGCTGCACCTCCTGCGCGACGGCGATCTGCTGCGCGGGGGTGGCCAGGTCGGCCCGTGGCGCGTACTTCAGGCCGCCGAACTCCTCCCAGGTGGGCTGCCAGAACTGCAGGCCGCCGTAGTAGTCGTTGCCGGAGTTGATGTGCCAGTCGCCGCTGCTCTCGCACATCGCGAGGCCGTCCCACACCGCGGGGCGGGGAAGCTCCGGGGTGTCCGCCGGGGTGCCCGCGTGGGCGGCGGACCCGGTGGTGGTGGGCGTGTCCCCGTGCGCGGGCGGGGAGTCGGCGCGGGCGGGTGCGGCCGAGAGCGGGAGCAGGGCGGCCAGGACGGTGGCGGCGGTTGCCGCGAGAACCATGGCCCGGCGCCCGACCAGTACGTTCATGCGATGAAATGAGGACAGGTCGTTCATAGCGGGTCACGCTAAGCACGTCCCGTCCGCTCCCGGCCCCCGCCGCGCCCGGCGCGCCGGGCGTCCCACCCGGTCGGAGCAGCCGCCCTGACCTGGCGTCAGGCCGAATGCCACGCCGGAGAGGCCGTCACCAGGCGGGCCACCAGGCCGGCGGGCGGACCGCCAGCGGGGCTCCGGCCGCCCGGGAGGTGACCGCGATCGCGGCGCGCTCCTGGCCGCGGCCCGGGTGTTCGGCGGCCCGCGGCGGCTGCGCCTTCGGCCTCACCGTCTTCGCCTTCGGGGGTGTCGTCTTCGGGGGTGTCGCCTTGGGGGTGCCGGCGGACGGCGCGTCGCCGTACGCTCCGGCGCGGCGGGCGCAGACCGGCCACGCTCCCCAGCCGCTCGACCGCTGCACCTTCGTCGCGATCGCGATCTGCTGCTCACGGGAGGCCTTGTCGGCGGTCGCGGCGTACTGCGTGCCGCCGTTCGACCGCCAGGTGCCGGCGGCGAACTGCAGTCCGCCGTAGTAGCCGTTGCCGTTGTTGATGTGCCAGTCGCCGCCGCTCTCGCACTTGGCGATGCGGTCCCACACTCCGCCGTCGGCCGCCGCGGCCTGTCCTCCCGCGGCCAGGACGGCCAGCGGGCTCAGTGCCGCCATGCCGGTGAACACAGCGATGACTCGGTACTTGGCCAAGACCATGGATTCCCTCTCTCCACGGACCCGGGGTTCCCCCTACGTGCCTCGAGAACGTGCACCGGCGCGTCGGACGCCGGTGCCCGTCCGAACCCGGGCGGTGCTCTTTGCACACGAGCCGAGAACCTAGACACCCCAGGTGCACCGAATCAACCAAATCCGGTTCGTTGCAGGCCACTTGGCGGTTACCCGAAGTAAGGACGTATTTTCGCCGTCCAATTGACGCGTCCTTGTCACCCTAAATCAGGATGGGCGCTGCGCCGGCTGTGACCCACTTCACCGCTGCAGGAACTTCCCTCCGGGCGGAACCTCGACATGGAGTGAGATCCTCCGGGTCGCCGGTCACCCTGCGCACCCGGCGGCGGGAACGGATGTGCCGTAGAGCGTGACCCTCACCACAGGTCGTCCGTTGTCACTGTGCGCGGGGGAACGCCCTGCGCAGCAAACCGCAGCCGCACAGTCAAGGAGGCCTCCGTGCCGCCCATGCTCGACGTCAGCGCCGAGGTACGCGCCGAGATCGGCGAGGAGGAGGCCACACGTCTGCTCGCCGGGGAGAACGCCCCGGGGACGTACGACTGCACCTCCTGCCGCACCCCCGGCGACACCGGCCAGGAGCGCACCAGCACCGTCCTGTTCGTCAGCGACGAGACCGCGGTGCTCGCCTTCGCCCACGCGACCTGCATCCCCTCGCAGGTGGTGCCGGTCTCGGAGGAGCAGCTCCAGGGCGCGGTGCGCAGCATCACCGCGGACGACGCGGCCGGCGGCACGGCCTCCGCCCTGGTGGACGGCGCCCGGGAGGCCGGGACCGCGGCCGCGCCGCGCCAGGCGGTGCTGGGCATCACCTGCGGGCTCGTCCTGGTGGAGGGAACGCTCCGCCCGGCCCTGGTGGTCGAGCCCACCGGCGCCATCAGCCGTCCGGGGTCCACCGCCGACGGGGACGACTTCCTCCCCCTCATGATCGAGCAGGGCTTCATGCCCCAGCTCGACCTGGCGGTACCGCCGCCCGCCCTGAGCGGCTGGTCGGTGCTGCTGGCCATGGGCCAGCTGCACGCGGTCCTGCAGCCGAGTGCCGGCGGCCCCGCCGTCTCCTGGTGGCAGGCCCACCAGCCGCTGCAGGTGAGCGACGGCTGGCGCAGCGCGGTGAACCGCACCAACGAGGTGTACGTCTACGCCGCCCCGGCCGACTCGATCGGCCGCCAGCCGCGCGAGGACCTGATGCGTGACGCGCTGGAGCGCGCGGCCGCCCGCGGCCTGCTGGTCGGCGCGACGATGCCGCTCTCGGGCACCTGAGCGGCACCTGAGCGGCCCGTCCGGCCCGGGGCACCGCCCTCACACCGCCGAACGGCGCAGCGCACGCTGAACGAACAGCGCACCGCTGAACGAAGGGGCGCGTACGGAAACCCGTACGCGCCCCTTCTCGTGCGACCGAAGATCCGCATTTACCCCGCGCTGCCCGCATCTTGGACGGTAAGCACTCGTTGGCACATTCGTGCACACCTTTGACGCCTTCTCCCGAGTCCCCTACCAGAGCCAGATTCCGTCGATGCGCAGCGGGCAGGATCCCTCCGGGGTCAGCAGTGGCACGCCGATCTACGACGCTCTCTACTCGGAGTACCGCAGGCTGTTCCGGGCCCTGCCGGGTGACCGCTCCGGCGAGGAGGCCATGCAGTTCAACGCGTTCTCGGCGTGGCACGAGCAGCCGTACGACGCCGCGCCGGGCCGGCACCGCGGCAACCGCCCGGCCGCGGCGCTGCCGCCCGGCCGCACCGACAACCGGATGTACGGGCTCTAGCCGGGGTCACGCGGCCGGTGGTGAGGGGCGGGCCGCACGGGCCCGCCCCTCACCGGTCAGGACTACTTGTTGCGGCCGCGCTTCTCGCGCACCCGCACCGAGACCTGGATCGGCGTGCCGACGAAGCCGAACTCCTCACGCAGCCGGCGCTCGACGAAGCGCCGGTAGCCCGCCTCCAGGAAGCCCGAGGCGAAGAGCACGAACCGCGGCGGCCGGGTGCCGGCCTGGGTGCCGAACAGGATGCGGGGCTGCTTGCCGCCGCGGATCGGGTGCGGGTGGCCGGCGACCAGCTCGCCGAGGAAGGCGTTGAGGCGGCCGGTCGGGATGCGCGTCTCCCAGCCCGCGATGGCGGCCTCGATCGCCGGGACGAGCTTCTCCATGTGACGGCCGGTGAGCGCCGAGACGTTCACCCGCGGCGCCCACTGGACCTGGACGAGATCCTGCTCGATCTCGCGCTCCAGGTAATAGCGGCGCTCCTCGTCGATCTGGTCCCACTTGTTGTAGGCGATGACGACGGCGCGCCCGGCCTCGACGGCCATGGTGATGATGCGGGTGTCCTGGACGCTGATCGACTCGGTCGTGTCGATCAGGACCACCGCGACCTCCGCCTTGGTCAGCGCGGCCGCGGTCCGCAGCGACGCGTAGTAGTCCGCGCCTTCCTGCAGGTGCACGCGGCGGCGGATACCGGCGGTGTCGATGAACTTCCAGGTGATGCCGCCGAGCTCGATCAGCTCGTCGACCGGGTCGCGGGTGGTGCCGGCGACCTTGTCGACGACCACGCGGTGCTCGCCGGCGACGCGGTTGAGCAGGCTCGACTTGCCGACGTTCGGGCGGCCGATCAGGGCGATGCGGCGCGGGCCGCCGATACCCCCGCCGAAGGTCATCGCGGGCGCCTCGGGCAGCGCCTCCATGATCGCGTCGAGCAGGTCGCCGGTGCCGCGGCCGTGCAGCGACGAGACGGCGTGCGGCTCGCCCAGGCCCAGGTTCCACAGCGCGGCGGCGTCCGCCTCGCCGGACTGGCCGTCCACCTTGTTGGCGGCGAGCACGACGGGCTTGCCCGACTTGCGCAGCAGCCGGACGACGGCCTCGTCGGTGTCGGTGGCGCCGACCGTGGAGTCCACGACGAAGACGACCGCGTCGGCCGCCTGGATCGCGAATTCGGCCTGGGCGGCGACGGAGGCGTCGATGCCGAGGACGTCCTGCTCCCAGCCGCCGGTGTCGACGATGGTGAAGCGGCGGCCGTTCCAGTTCGCCTCGTAGTTGACCCGGTCGCGGGTGACGCCCGGCTTGTCCTCGACGACCGCCTCACGGCGGCCGATGATGCGGTTGACCAACGTCGACTTGCCGACGTTCGGGCGGCCGACGACGGCGAGGACGGGGAGCGGGCCGTGGCCCGCCGCCGCCAGGTCGCCCGCGACCTCTTCGAGGTCGAAGCCTTCCTCGGCCGCGAGTTCCATGAACTCCGCGTACTCGTCGTCGCCGAGCGCGCCGACGTCGCCGTGTTCGTTCTGGTTGTCCATGAAAGCTTCTCCGTCGATCAACAGTGGTGGCTGCGGTACCTGATGTGGTTCAGCGGCCGGTGGCTTGCTTGGCGTGGGCCAGGTGCGCGGTGAGGTGCTCCTGGATGCGCGACGTGGCGGCGTCCATCGCCGAACGGGTGCGGCGGCCACTGGGGTCGCCCGCATCGAACGGGTCGCCGAAAACGATGTCGATACGGCTGCGCAGCGGTGGCAGCCCGGATATCAGCCGCCCCTGGCGGGCGCTGCCCAGGACGGCGACGGGGACGACGGGCGCACCGGAGCGCACCGCGAAGTAAGCGAGCCCGGAGCGCAGTTCAGAGAAGTCGCCGACCCCGCGGGTGCCCTCCGGGAAGATCCCGAGCACTCCGCCGCGCTGCAGCACGCCGAGCGCGGCCGTGATGGCGGTCCGGTCGGCGCTGTAGCGGTCGACGGCCAGCTGCCCGATACCGCGCAGGAACGGGTCCAGCGGGCCGACGAACGCTTCCTTCTTGACCAGGAAGTGCACGGGCCGCGGCGAGGTGCCGATGATCATCGGCCCGTCCACGTTGTGCGAGTGGTTGCCCGCCAGAATGACCGGCCCGTGGGCCGGCACCCGCCAGGCGCCGAGGACGCGGGGCCGCCACAGGCCGTTCATCAGGCCAATGCCGATGCGGCGGCCGACCGCCGCTCCGCGCGGGCCGGGCGCCGTCAGGGTCTGGGACGTCACCGAGCCGCTCGCTTCTCCTCGATCAGGGTGACGATGCACTCGATGACCTGGTCGAGGGAGAGGTCCGTGGTGTCGACCTCTATGGCGTCGTCCGCCTTGGCCAGCGGCGAGGTCTTCCGGCCGGAGTCGGCCGCGTCCCGCTTGACCAGGGCGTCCTGGGTGGCCTGCACGCTCTGCGCGCCCTTGAGCTCACCGCTGCGCCGGGACGCGCGGGCCTCGGCGGAAGCGGTCAGGAAGATCTTGAGGGTGGCGTCGGGCAGCACCGTGGTGCCGATGTCCCGGCCCTCCACGACGATGCCGTCCGGCGCGGAGGCGGCGGCCGCGCGCTGCAGTCCGACCAGCCGGGTGCGCACCTCGGGCACCGCGCTGACGGCGCTGACCGCGGCGGTGACCTCCTGGGTGCGGATCGGCCCCGAGGCGTCCTCGCCGTCCACGGTGATGGTCGGGCCGACGGGCTCGGTGCCGGAGACGATGACGGGCTTGGCGGAGGCGTTGGCCACGGCCTCGGTGTCGCTCACGTCCACGCCGTTGCTCAGCATCCACCAGGTGATCGCCCGGTACTGGGCGCCGGTGTCGAGGTAGCTGAGGCCGAGCTTGGCCGCGACGGCCTTGGACGTGCTGGACTTACCCGTGCCCGAGGGGCCGTCGATGGCGACGATCACCGGAGATTCCACAGCGCGAGGGCCTTCCTTGGGCACGGTTACGGGGTGAGGACGGCCCGGCTGACGCCGGAGGCCATCCCATAAGGTTACCGGCCGGCCACCAGCACACGTACCACAGCCGTTGTCCCCGGCCGCCGGAACCCGTCGCACCGGGCCGCCGGGGCGGCTGCGGCGCCCTCGGGACCCGTCGCGGGACCCTCGTCGCAGGGTCCGCCGCGGGGCCCTCAGGAGCGGATGGACCAGCCCCGGTCACGCAGCGCGGTCGTCAGGGCCGGCGCCGCCGCCGGCTCCACCATGAGCTGCACCCGGCCGGCCTGCTGGCCCGTCGAGTGCTCGATGCGGACGTCCTCGATGTTCACGCCGGCCGCGCCCGCGTCGGCGAAGATCCGCGCCAGCTCGCCCGGCTGGTCGCCGATGAGCACCGCGACGACCTCGTAGGCCTTGGGGGCCGTGCCGTGCTTGCCGGGGACCCGGTCCCGGCCGGCGTTGCCGCGCAGCAGGATGTCCTCGATGCCGGCGGCGCCGGTGCGGCGCTTCTCCCCGTCGGCGGACTGCAGCCCGCGCAGCGCCTCGACGGTGCCGGTCAGGTCGGTGGCGACCTCGGCGAGCACATCGGCCACCGGGCCGGGGTTGGCGGCCAGGATGTCCATCCACATGCCGGGTTCCGATCCGGCGATACGGGTGACGTCACGGATGCCCTGCCCGCACAGCCGCACCGCGGTGTCCTCGGCGTGCTGCAGCCGGGCCGCGACCATGCTGGAGACCAGCTGCGGGGTGTGCGAGACGAGCGCGACGGCCCGGTCGTGCTCGTCGGCGTCCATCACCACCGGCACGGCGCGGCACAGGGCGACGAGTTCCAGGGCGAGGTTGAGCACCTCGGTCTCGGTCTCCCGGGTGGGGGTCAGCACCCACGGGCGGCCCTCGAAGAGGTCGGCGGTGCCGGCCAGCGGGCCGGAGCGCTCACGGCCCGCCATCGGGTGCGTACCGATGTAGCGGGACAGGTCGCAGCCCAGCGCCTGCAGATCGCGGCGCGGACCGGCCTTGACGCTGGCCACGTCGAGGTAGCCGCGGGCCAGGCCGCGGCGCTGCGCGTCGGCGAGGGTGGCCGCCACGTGCGCCGGCGGTACGGCGACGACGACGAGGTCGACCTGGCCCTCGGGGGGCAGCGCGCTGCCCGCGCCGAGGGCGGCGGCGGTGCGCGCGACGGACGGGTCGTGGTCCTCCAGGTACACCTCGACGCCGCGCGAGACGAGGGCGAGCGCGGCGGAGGTGCCCATCAGGCCGGTTCCGATGACCAGGGCGGTCCTCACTGGGCGATGTCCTTGCGGAGCGCGGCGGCGGCGCCGAGGTAGACATGCCCGATCTCGCTCCTGGGCAGCTCGCTCTCGACGTGCGCGAGGATGCGGACCACGCGCGGCATGGCGCCCTCGATGTCCAGTTCCTGGGCGCAGACCAGCGGCACATCGACGATGCCGAGCCGGCGTGCGGCCACCGCCGGGAAGTCGCTGTGCAGGTCAGGGGTGGCGGTGAAGATCACGCTGATCAGGTCGTCCACCGCGAGCCGGTTGCGCTCCAGGAGGGCGGTGAGCAGCTCGGACACCTGTCCGTGCATGTGCTCCGCCTCGTCCCGCTCCAGCTGGACGGCTCCGCGGACCGCTCGTACCGCCACGTCACTGCTCCCTCAAGCCCGTACATCCGAACCCGGCAAGCGTAACCAAGTGATCAGGCACCCGGTCGCGGCGACCGCCCTGCGAGACGGGCGGCCGCCGCACCGCACGGGGTGCGTCCCGCCATGGTCACGCCCTTCCGAGAGACCGGCCGGGGTCGCTTCCCGCGTCTCTCCCGGCGACGAACATGGTCAATCTCTCCCAGGGCGGACACATCCGCCACTTGGGCGTCACCGGCTTCCGGTACAACGATGCACATGATCCTTCACCTCGTCCCGCTGGACGCCTGGCTCCACGAGCCCGACCGCCCGTACGCGCCCGCCTCCCTCGCCGAGGACGGCTTCGTGCACTGCTCGCCCGACGAGGCCGTCACCCTGGCCGTCGCCGACGCCTTCTACCGGGAGACGGCCGGGCCGCTGATGGTGCTGCTCATCGACGAGGAGGCGCTGGACGACCCGGTGCGCTGGGAGGCGGCGGACCCGGCCCCGCCGCCCGGCGTCGCCGAGGGCACCCTCTTCCCCCACGTGTACGGCCGGATCAACCGCACGGCGGTCACCGGGATGCTGGAGGTCGAGCGGGACCCGGTGGGCCACCCGTTGCGGCTCACCCCCTGGTCATAATCGCCCCATGCCCGGACACGAACTCGTACGCCGTCACACCGTCTACTCCTGCGTCATGGGCTCGCGCGCGTTCGGGCTGGCCACCGAGGGCAGCGACACCGACCGCCGGGGCGTCTACGTGGCACCCACCCCGCTCTTCTGGGGCTTCGCCAAGCCCCCGACGCACGTGGACGGCCCGGCGGAGGAGCAGTTCTCGTGGGAGGTGGAGCGCTTCTGCGAGCTGGCGCTGCGCGCCAACCCCAATCTCCTCGAGTGTCTGCACTCACCCCTCGTGGAGCGGCTGGACGACACCGGCCGCGAGCTGCTCGCGCTGCGCGGCGCCTTCCTGTCCCGGCAGGTCGACGCCACCTTCCGCGGCTACGCGGCCCAGCAGCTGCACAAGATCGAGCGCGACATCCGCAACCACGGGGTGCCGCGCTGGAAGCACGCCATGCATCTGCTGCGGCTGCTGATCAGCTGCCGTGACGTGCTGCGCAGCGGTGAACTGCGGATCGACGTCGGCGAGCACCGGGAGCGGCTGCTGGCCGTCAAGCGCGGCGAGGTCTCCTGGGACGAGGCGCGGGCCTGGATGGCGGAGCTGCACGACGCGTCGGACGCGGCCGCGAGCCGTTCCCCGCTGCCGGCAGAACCCGACCGGGCCCGCGTCGAGGACTTCCTGATCCGGGTGCGCCGCGCCTCGGCCGGCGCCCCGGACCCGATCCCGGCTCCCGCCTCAGATGCCGTCCCACAGGGCGCCGAACTCCAGTAGCTCCTCGCGGTACTCGATCCGCCCGGCCCACTCGGCGGGCCAGGCGGTCGCGCCGAGGTGGGCGCCGGCGAAGGCGCCGGCGAGGCAGGCGATCGAGTCCGAGTCCCCCGAGGTGCAGGCCGCCCGCCGCAGCGCGGTCACCGGCTCGTCGGGGAAGAGCAGGAAGCACAGCAGCCCGGTGGCGAGCGCCTCCTCGGCGATCCAGCCCTCCCCGGTGGCCAGACAGGGGTCCGCCTCCGGGTCCGGGTCGCGCAGCGCCGCCTCCAGCCGGTCCAGCGCCGCCAGGCAGTCGTCCCAGCCGCGTTCGATGAAGCTCGTCGGCAGCGGGTCCTGCGCGTACGTCCACAGGTCGTCCAGCCAGCGGTGGTGGTAGACGGACCGGTTGGCGGTCGCGTAGCCGCGCAGCAGGCCGACCAGTTCGTCCGGCCGGGTGCCCTGCGCGAGCAGCAGCACCGCGTGCGCGGTGAGGTCGCTCGCCGCGAGCGCGGTGGGGTGCCCGTGGGTCAGCGCCGACTGGAGCTGCGCGGCGCCCGCGCGGGTCTCCTCGTCGAGCCCCGGCACCAGCCCGATCGGCGCCACCCGCATATTGGCGCCGCATCCCTTGGAGCCGGTCTGGCTCGCGTCCTGCCAGGCCCGTCCCTCATGGCTGAGCCGCTCGCAGGCCACCAGGCAGGTCCTGCCGGGCGCCCGGTTGTTCTCCGGCGACCGCCACCACTCGACGTACTCCTCGCGCACCGGCCGCGCCAGCCGCAGCGGTGCCAGCGGCCCGCGCTCCATCGCGGTGCGCAGACCGCGCCCGAGCGCGAGCGTCATCTGGGTGTCGTCGGTGACGATCGCCGGCCAGAGCAGGCCCATCTCCCGCCACGGGCCCATCTTCTTGAGGATCGAGGGCACATCGTTGAACTCGGTCGGGAACCCGAGCGCGTCACCGATCGCCAGCCCGATCAGCGCGCCGGTCGCCGGGCGCCGGCCGCCGCCGCTCATGCCGCCACCCGCGTCCGGACCACGAGGTCGTGCAGGGCGTCCTGCGCGCTGCTCTCCTCCGGCAGCCGGGAGACGGCCTGCGCCTCGTCCAGCACGGCGTGCAGCGTCTCGACGTCCCGGGCGACATGGGCGATGCCCATGCCCGTCGCCGGCCCGTGCTCCGCCACCGCCTTGGCCTCGATGAGTTCGGGGAGGTAGGCGGGGGCGGTGACCTGGCCGAGCAGTGTCGGCAGATGGGCCTCGACACCGCCGCCGCGCATCAGATGGATACCGGTGAGCAGCGCGCGGAAGGTGTAGAGCAGCGGCTTGAGCTCGCCGTTCCTCTCGTACAGCCGCCACTGCGTCGCCGCGAACCCGCGGTAGTGGTGGGCGTGCCCGCGGGTGATCACACCGGGCGCCAGGGCGGCGAGCTCGCCGTGCACGTCACTGGTGTGCACGACCAGCGGGGAGAGCAGTTGCTCCAGCACATAGCCGTTGCGGCGCAGCATCAGCCGGCAGAACTTCAGCAGGTCGTGCGTGACCAGATCCAGCTCCAGGCCCTCCCGGTCCCACATCCGGGTCTGGGTCTCCTCGCCCTCCCGCAGGCCGATGAGGTCGGCCAGGGGCAGGAGGTGGACCCCGCGCAGATCGACGTCCGAGTCACGGGAGGGGAATCCGTACAGGTGCGCGCCGGAGACGGTGGCGAGGAGCAGGGGCAGTCCCCGGCCGGTCAGCTCGGCGAGGACCGGGCGCAGATCGGGCAGTCCCGCGGCGCTGAGCGGGTCGGCGTGGATGGTCATGGTCACCATCCTCCCCGGACCGCGGGCCGCCGGGCCAGTGGTTTCGGTGTCGGGTGCCCACGGAAACGGCCGGCCGGAACGGCCCTGAGGACCGTTCCGGCCGGCCGGAACGCGTGTGCGGGGAACGTGGCGGAACGACCTAGAGGTCGACCTCACCCATCAGCATGCCGACCTCGGTGTTGGTGAGGCGGCGCAGCCAGCCGGACTTCTGGTCGCCGAGCGGGATCGGTCCGAAGCTGGTGCGCACCAGCCGGTCGACCGGGAAGCCGGCCTCGGAGAGCATCCGTCGCACGATGTGCTTGCGGCCCTCGTGCAGGGTCACCTCGACCAGGTAGTTCTTGCCGAGGTTCTCCACGACGCGGAAGTGGTCGGCGCGCGCCAGACCGTCCTCCAGCTCGATGCCGTCCTTGAGCTGCTTGCCGAGGTCACGCGGCAGCGGGCCCTGGATCGCGGCCAGGTAGGTCTTCTTGACGCCGTACCGCGGGTGGGTCAGGCGGTGGGCCAGCTCCCCGTGGTTGGTCAGGAGGATCAGGCCCTCCGTCTCGGTGTCCAGCCGGCCGACGTGGAAGAGCCGGGTCTCACGGTTGGTGACGTAGTCGCCCAGGCACTGGCGGCCGTCGGGGTCCTCCATGGTGGAGACGACGCCGGCCGGCTTGTTCAGCGCGAAGAACAGGTACGACTGGGTGGCGACCGTCAGGCCGTCCACCTTGATCTCGTCCTTCTCCGGGTCGACGCGCATGCCCTGCTCGACGACGATCTTGCCGTTGACCTCGACACGGTGCTGGTGGATGAGGTCCTCGCACGCACGGCGCGATCCCATCCCGGCACGGGCGAGGATCTTCTGCAGCCGCTCGCCCTCCTGGTCGTTGCCGAAGGTCTTCGGAGTCTTGATCTCCGGGCGGTTCTCGTAGCGGGAGCGGTTGCGCTCCTCGATCTTCGCCTCGAGCTCGCGCGACTTCGCGGGGATCGGCTTGCGGCCGAGGTTGCCGGTCGCGCGGTAGCGCGGCTTCTCGGGGGGCACGCCGCCGGGCCGGTTCGCGCCCGACTGGCCGGTGTTCCCGACGTCGTAGCGGCGCTCCTCGGGACGGGGGTTCTGCGCGCGCCGCTCCTCGTCACGCTGCTGGCCGCTGCCCGAGACGCGGGGCGTGCTGCCACCGCCACGGGGGTAGCCGCCGCCGCGGGAGCCCGGGCCGCCGGCGCCGCTGCCACCGCGGGAGCCCGCGCCACCGGCGCCGCTGCCACCGCGGGAGCCGCCACCGCTGCCGGCGCTGCTGCCGCCACGGGAGCCGCCGCTACCGGAGCCCCCGCCCGCGCCGCGCGGGTTGCCGCCCCGGGGGTTCCGGTTGCCGCCGCTGTTCCTGTCGCTGCTTCGCATCAAAGTTCCGTCGTCGAGTGAGTCGTCGTATCTGCATCGTCCGGTGCATCCGGGTCGAACGACGGAACCCCTTCCAAGGAGTCCGCCTCGACGGCGTCCGCCTCCGGCAGGAAGGGGGCGAGCTCGGGTAGCTCGTCCAGGCCTCTGAGGCCCATCCGCTCCAGAAAGTAGTTCGTCGTCCTGTACAGGATCGCACCTGTTTCGGGTTCCGTCCCACCCTCCTCCACCAGACCGCGCTGCAGGAGGGTGCGCATCACACCGTCACAGTTGACTCCGCGGACCGCCGAAACCCGTGATCGGCTGACCGGCTGGCGGTACGCGACGACCGCCAGCGTCTCCAGCGCGGCCTGGGTGAGACGGGCCTGCTGTCCGTCCAGAACGAACTTCTGCACGGCCGGCGCGAAGGCCGGCCGGGTGTAGAACCGCCAGCCGCCGGCGACCAGCCGCAGGTCGAAGCCCCTGCCCTGGGCGGTGTAGTCCTCGGACAGCGCGCGCAGGGCGGCGGCGACCGCGCGCTTCGGCCGCTGGAGCACCGTCGCCAGCTGCTCCACGGTGGCCGGCTCGTCCACGACCATCAGAACGGCCTCCAGCGCGGGCCGGAGGTCGAGGGCGGCCACCTCGGCGGAGAGCGGCCCGGCGGGCGCCGCTGCGTCGTCCGTCATTTTTCTTTGCCCTCCGGGTCGAATTCATCGGTGACGAGCCGCCGCGCGGTCTCCTGATCGCCGCCCGTCCAGCGCACGAGCAGCGCGCCGAGCGCCTCCTCCTGGTCCAGCGCGACCACTTTCTCCCGGTACAGCTCCAGGAGGGCCAGGAAACGCGCGACGACGGTGAGGGTGTCCGGGGCGTCCGCCGCGAGGTCGGCGAAACTGGTCTCCCCCAGCTCGATCAGCCGGGCCACCACCAGCTCGCCCTGTTCCCTGACGCTGACCAGCGGCGCGTGGATGTGGTCGGTGTAGATCTGCGGCACCGGCTTGGGCTGCATCGCCTTGACGGCCAGCTTCGCGAACCGCTCGGGGCCGACGCTGAAGACGACCTCCGGCAGCAGGTCCGCGTGCTGCGGTTCGAGACCGACCGTGCGGGGGTGGTGCAGCGCCTCCGCCTCCAGCCGCTCGGCGAAGATCGCCGCGATCCGCTTGTACGCGCGGTACTGCAGCAGCCGGGCGAAGAGCAGGTCGCGCGCCTCCAGCAGCGCCAGGTCCGCCTCGTCCTCGACCTCGGCGGTCGGCAGCAGCCGGGCGGCCTTCAGATCGAGCAGGGTCGCCGCGACGACGAGGAACTCGGTGGCCTGGTCGAGGTCCCAGTCGGCTCCCATGGCACGGATGTGCGCCATGAACTCGTTGGTGACCGTGGACAGCGCGACCTCGGTCACGTCCATCCGGTGCTTCGAGATCAGCTGCAGCAGCAGGTCGAACGGCCCCTCGAAGTTCACCAGCCGCACGGTGAACCGGCCGTCGGGTGCCTGATCGGGGACAGCGCCGGCCGGGGCCGCGGCGGGCGCCGCGGGCGGCTCCGGGGCAGGCGGCACCGCGGGCTCCGCCGGTTCGACGGGCTCCGCCGGTTCGACGGGCTCCGGTGACGCGACGGGGGCCGGTACGGCAGCAGGTGCCGGTTCCGCGACGGGTACCGGTTCTGCGACAGGCGCCGGCTCCGCGACAGGTGCCGGTTCCGGCGTCGGCTCCACCACGGGCGCCGTCGCCGCGGCCGGGCGGCCCGGCCCCCGGCCGAGGGCTCGGCGGGGCGGCTGGGGGGCGTCGTCGTCGGTGATCGGCATCGCTGTCCATCGTGCGGGGTCGGCGGGGGCGGCCCCCTGGCAGGGAGCCTACTGAGCCGCCCCGTCCGACGTCGCCGTGGCCACGCCGACCACCGCCCGGTGGATCAGCGGCCCCGCAGCCGGCGCACCAGGATGCTCGCGTCCCCGCGGGACTCCAGATCCGCCAGCACCACGGCGACCGCCTCGCGGACGATCCGGCCGCGGTCGATCGCCAGGCCGTGTTCACCGCGCAGCACGAGCCGCGCGTGTTCGAGATCCATCAGCTCCTCGGCGGAGACATAGACGGTGATCTTCTCGTCGTGCCGTTCACGGCCGCTGGGGCGCGGCCGCTGCTGTTTGCGGCGCGTCTGCTGGACCGGCACCGGGGCCGTGGGCGGCTGGCCCGCGGCCTGTGGCCGGCGGCCCTGCGGGATCCCCTCGCGGCCGCTGTGCTCGGCCGGGGTCCCGTCCTGGCCGCCGCCGTCGGGCGCTGTGCCCGTCTGCGGCTCGTTCCCGTCCGCCGGGGCGTCGGGTACCGGCCGCAGCCGCCCGTCGGCCTGAGGGGCCTTCTGGGCGTCCCCGTTGGCGTGCTTACGGGGCTGGGAGGCCTGCAGCCCCATTCCCCCTGTGGTGCGGAACAGTTCGTCCGCACCCGGGAGACTCACTCGGCGTGACACCGGGCGAGCACCTCCCTGGCGAGCTGACGGTAGGCGGCGGCACCAACGGAGTTGGACGCGTACGTCGTGATCGGCTCGCCGGCGACGGTGGTCTCCGGGAAGCGCACCGTACGGCCGATGACCGTGTGGAACACGTGCTCGTCGAAGGCCTCGACCACGCGGGCGAGCACCTCACGGCTGTGCACCGTGCGGGAGTCGTACATCGTGGCGAGGATGCCGTCGAGTTCGAGTTCGGGGTTGAGCCGTTCCCGGACCTTCTCGATGGTCTCGGTGAGCAGAGCGACACCGCGCAGTGCGAAGAACTCGCACTCCAGCGGCACGATCACCGAGTGCGCCGCGGTGAGCGCGTTGACGGTCAGCAGGCCGAGCGAGGGCTGGCAGTCGATGACGATGTAGTCGTAGTCGGCCATCAGCGGCTTGAGGGCGCGCTGCAGTGTCGACTCGCGCGCCACCTCGCTGACCAGTTGGACCTCGGCCGCCGACAAGTCGATATTGCTCGGCAGCAGGTCCATACCGGGCACCGCGGTCTTCAGCAGCACCTCGTCCGCCGCCAACCCGCGTTCCATCAGCAGGTTGTAGACGGTGATGTCGAGTTCCATCGGGTTGACGCCGAGTCCGACCGAGAGCGCGCCCTGCGGATCGAAGTCGACGAGGAGTACCCGGCGGCCGTACTCGGCGAGCGCGGCACCCAGGTTGATGGTCGAGGTCGTCTTGCCGACCCCGCCCTTCTGGTTGCACATCGCGACGATTTTCGCCGGGCCGTGGTCGGTGAGCGGATTGGGGATCGGGAAGTACGGAAGCGGGCGTCCCGTCGGACCGACCCGCTCGCGGCGCTGACGGGCAGCGTCCGGGGCGAGTGTGGCCGCGTATTCGGGATCCGGCTCGTACTCCGCGTCTGGGTCGTAGAACTGACCGTCCTGCAGATCGTCCTCGTATGGCGCCATGGCGTGTGTGGGGTGCGTCTCCGTGTTCTTGTCGGCCCGGCGTGCCTCGAAGGTGCGGACCGCGACGGAACCGACGGTCTCGAGCCTGTTGGGGCTCTCGACCTGAACGGTCATTCCTGGTTGACCACCCCCGGGAGCAAATGTCGACTCATTCACAAGTCGTCTTACCTCCTTGGTGACCAGGAAACTTCTCGATAGGTCAGCGCGACAGCATGCCGACGGTTGGCGACTCTATGGCGTGTCAGTGGTTCACAGCAACACAATCCGCCGGACACGGCACGATGTGTCGGTAACCGAACACCCCGCTGTCAAGGGCGTAACCGCGTCGTCGCCGATGTTTCAGCGAGGTACGAAACGGTGAAACTGGTACGTTCGACGCACTCGGCCGGGCCTTGAGTCTCCAAGGCCCGGCCGTTGTCGCCGTGTTGACGTGTAGACGTTTCGCGCGCCCGTCACACGCCCGCTGATCAGCCCAGCAGCGTGTGCAGGTCGGTGCTGTGCAGGTCGTGCGCCTCGGCGACCGGACCGTAAACGACCTGTCCCTCATGGGTGTTGAGGCCCAGGGCGAGCGCGGCGTCGCGGCGCAGCGCCTCGCGCCAGCCGCGGTTGGCCAGTTCCACGATGTAGGGCAGCGTGGCGTTGGTCAGCGCGTAGGTCGAGGTGTTGGGCACCGCGCCCGGCATGTTGGCGACGCAGTAGAAGACCGAGTTGTGGACCTCGAAGGTCGGGTCGGCGTGCGTGGTCGGACGCGAGTCCTCGAAGCAGCCGCCCTGGTCGATCGCGATGTCGACAAGAACCGATCCCGGCTTCATGCGGGACACCAGCTCGTTGGTGACGAGCTTCGGCGCCTTCGCGCCCGGGATCAGCACCGCTCCGATGACCAGGTCGGCCTCGAGGACGGCCTTCTCCAGCTCGAAGGCGTTGGAGGTGATGGTCTGGACGCGGGTGCCGAAGATCTTGTCGGCCTCGCGCAGCTTGTTGATGTCCTTGTCGAGCAAGGTCACGTGGAAGCCCATGCCGAGCGCGATGGTGGTCGCGTGCCAGCCGGAGACACCGGCGCCGATGACGACGGCCTTGCCGGCCTGGACGCCGGGGACGCCGCCGGGCAGCACACCGCGGCCGCCGACCGAGCGCATCAGGTGGTATGCGCCGACCTGCGGGGCGAGCCGGCCGGCCACCTCGGACATCGGGGCGAGCAGCGGGAGGGCGCGGTTCGCGGTCTCCACCGTCTCGTACGCGATGGCGGTGGTGCCGGACTCGAGCAGCGCGTCCGTGCAGGCGCGGGACGCGGCCAGGTGCAGGTACGTGAAGAGCGTCTGGTCCTTGCGGAGGCGGTGGTACTCCTCGGCGATCGGCTCCTTGACCTTCAGCAGCAGATCGGCGGTGGCCCACACCTCGTCGGCGGTGCTGAGGATGTTCGCGCCGGCGCCGGTGTACTCGGCGTCGGGGATGGAGGAGCCGAGACCGGCGCCCTGCTCCACGTAGACCTCATGTCCGTGGCGCACGAGCTCATGCACGCCGGCGGGGGTGATGGCCACGCGGAACTCGTTGTTCTTGACCTCGCGGGGGATGCCGACCTTCACGTCGATCACGGTCCTTGCACTCATTGGAAGACAGGAATGGCTGCAGCTGTCCGTACATGGCGCGAGAAAGCGTCACACGTCGGACCTGACCGCGATGTGCGCGGCGGAGCCCAGTCTAGTGAAGGAAGACTCTCTGTCTAGCCTTACAAAGTGATTAGTTTGGCCGAGAACGGTGACAGATTCGTAGGCCTGGGGCGCTGACACCTTCAGGCCACCGCTTTTCGGGGCCGCTCAGCCGGGGACTTCACCCGGGCTGAGCAGGCGCTTCGCGGCCGCGCGCTGCAGACGTGCGCCGCCCGGATCGCCGAGCCGGTCGAGGGTGTCGGCCATCCGCAGCAGTACGGCGCCTTCCAGCCGTTCGTCGCCGGCCTGCCGGGCCCAGTACAGGGCGTCACGACAGGTCCGCAGAGCGTCCTCGGGATGTCCCGCGTACTCCTGGACCCGCGCCGCCTCGCTCAGCGCGCGGGCCTGGGCCGGCAGGTCGCCGAGCCGCCGGTGGGCGCCCGCGGCGGCCCGCCACTCGCGCAGCGCGGTGCCGTACCGGCCACCGTAGGTGTGCAGTGCGCCGAGCCGGCCGTGCAGCCGGGCCGCGTGGCCGGTCTCCCCGCGGGCCAGCCGCAGCGCGAGCGCCCTGCCGTACCAGTCCGCGGCCCGCTGCGGGTCGTCGAGCTCCAGGTACGTGCCGCCGATGGCCTCCATCGCCCGGCCTTCGGCCTCTCCGTCGTCACCGGTCCGCGCCTCGCCGAGGGCCAGCCGGTAGCGGTCCAGCGCCTGCCGGGTCCTGCCGGCCTCCACATCGAGGTCGGCGAGGTTGATCAGCGCCGCCGCCTTCTCGCGGGGCAGCCCGCGGCGGGTCGCCACATCGAGCACCAGGGCGTGCAGCTGATAGCGCTCCCCCGCCGTCTCCCGGTCCGCCGGATCCACGCCCAGTGCCCGCACCAGATTGGCGACCAACCGCCGGGCCAGGGTGTCGAGTTCCCCGTCGGCGACCGCGGCGTGGGCCGCGGCGAGCAGCGCGGGGAGGCGGGCCCGCAGCCATACGGCGGCGGCGGACCGCGATCCGAAGCGCATCGAGCGCGGCAGCCCCTCCAGCGACGCCCGGCCCGGGGAACCGTCGGGCTCCAGCGTGATGCGGCACGACTGCAGCAGCCGCACCGTCCGCTCCAGCATCCTGGCCCTGGCCAGCTGGACCTCGCCCGTCCGGTCCCGGGTCTCCAGCAGAGCCCGCAGCAGCGGTTCGAGGCAGCCAGGCACCCGGTACTGCGGGGGCAGCGGCGGATCCACCGGATCCGCGTGCAGCAGCCCGTGCGCGCCGAGGTCGTCCAGCGTGCTCTGCGCGGCGGTCACCGAGCAGCCGGCCAGCGCCGAGGCGATGTGCGAGTCCACCAGTCCGGCCGGCGCCAGCGCCAGCAGCCGCAGCATCCGGGCGGCGGTGGGCGGCAGCGAGTCGTAGACCAGCCGGAAGGCGCGCACCAGCTGGGGCGGCGCGGTGGCGCGCGGTGACGCCTCCGGCGCGGTGGCGTGGGCGACGGATGCCGCCGCCGGAGCGGGCCCGGCCGCAGGTTTCGGGGCCTCCTCCGCGCGCGCCTTCGGCCCGGACCCGGCCACCCGCTCGGAGCCCGCCTCGGTCCCGGTCCCGGGCGCACCGTCGGAGCCGGTCGCGGCAGCCCCTTCAGGCTCCGCCGGCGGCACGGCGCCGCGCCCGGCCTGGGGCCCGGTCTTCGCCGCGGTCCTCGCCGGCGGCGCCGGCTCGTCCGGTACCGCGCGCAGCCGGCTGGTGGCGTCGGTCACCGACAGCCGCGGCTGGGCGGCGAGCCAGGCGGCGACCAGTCGCAGCGCGGTGGGGTGCCCGGCGCACTCCTGGACGAGGGTCTCGGCCGCCCGCGGATCACAGGTGACCCGGGTCGGGCCGATCGCCTGCGACAGCAGATCGACGGAAGCGGCGGTGTCCAGCCCGCCGAGGGTGCACGGCCGGACGTCCGGGACACCCGGCAGCGGCCCCTCGGACGTGGCCACCACCAGACTGCCGGGCCCTTCCGGGAGCAGCGGCAGCAGCTGGTCGGCGTGCGAGACGTCATCGAGCACCAGGACGGTGCGGCGGCCCGCCAGTGCCGCGCGCAGTGCCGCGTACACCTCACCGGGCTCCGCCTCCGGCAGCGGCGACCCGGCGCCGAGGTCCCGCAGCAGCGCCCGCGCGGCCTGTTCCGGAGGGGTGCGCTCGCCGCCGCTGCCGGTGAGCCGTACGAAGTGCTGCCCGTCGGCGTAGCGCGCGGCGACGTCCCGGGCGAGATGGACGGCGAGCGCGGTCCGCCCGGAGCCGGGCCGTCCCGCGATGAGCAGGACGCGGCTGCCGTCCGCCACCTTGCCGCCCAGTGTGGCCAGGCCCGGCCGGTCGATGTCGGCCCGCAGCCCGTCCAGTTCCCTGCGGCGCCCGACGAAGTGCGGAACGTCCTCGGGAAGGGCGCAGCCCGGCACCGGCGGTGGGGGCGGGACCGGGTCCTTCGCCTCCGGCCCATGGCCGGGTGACGGCACGAAGTCCGCGTCGGCCACCGATTCACCGGCGTCCAGCACCTGATCCGCCACGGGCACTCTCCCGTTCTGCCTGCGCGCACGAGCCCGCCGCCGCTGCGAGCGGGAACACCATCGAGCCTAGGCCCTGTCCGAGCGATCACGAACGGCCACCGCGCGGAGTCCCGGCCGGCCGGACCCGGTGCACGGGGACATGCCCGGCCCGGGGCCCCCGCGCAGCCGATCCGCGCAATGATCACTCCATCGGATCAGCGGCGCGCCGGTACCGCTTACGCCGTGAAGGGCCGGGCGGGCCAGGGGGCCTCGGCGGGCCGCAGCGCGTCCACCCCGTCGCCCGAGAGCGCGGCGTGCAGGGCGAGGACCCCGGCCACCAGGCAGGTGTTGTGCACCTGGCCGGCCAGCACGTCGCGCACCAGCTCGGCCAGCGGCACCCGGGCGTACTCCATGTCGGCCTCCTCCTCGGAGACCTCGAACCGCTCGCCCTCCGCCTCGGAGATGTCACGGGCCAGGAAGATCCGGACGGCTTCGTCGCTGCCGCCGGGAGAGGTGTAGAGATCGGTGAGCACCCGCCACTCCCCGGCCTTGACGTGCGCCTCTTCGTAGAGCTCGCGCTGCGCCGCGTGCAGCGGGTTCTCGCCGGGCACGTCGAGGAGCCCGGCGGGCACCTCCCACAGCTTCTGCCGTACCGGGTGCCGGTACTGGCGCAGGACCAGGACCCGGCCGTCCCCGTCGAGGGCGACCACGGCCACCGAGCCCGGGTGGACCTGGTAGTCGCGCTTGGCGGTGCCGCCGTCCGGCATGACGACCTCGTCCGTGCGGACGCTCGTCTTCGCCCCGGCGAACGGCGTCGAGGTCGCGGTGACCTGCCACTCCTCGGCGATGTCCTGCAGCATGATGCCCTCCGTGAACCGGTGAGAACGTAACGGCCCGGTGCGCGCACCGGGCCGGCAGACAAAACGGTGCTGGGGACGGATCACGAAGATCCGTCCCCAGCACCGTACCGATCAATCGATGATCAGCCCTGCTGGCGCTTGACCGCCGCCGCGACCAGACCCGCGAAGAGCGGGTGCGGGCGCGTCGGGCGGGACTTCAGCTCGGGGTGCGCCTGAGTGGCGACGAGGTACGGGTGCACCTCGCGCGGGTACTCGACGTACTCCACCAGCTTGTTGTCGGGCGAGGTCCCGGAGAAGACCAGTCCGGCCTTCTTCTCCAGCTCCGCCCGGTAGGCGTTGTTGACCTCGTAGCGGTGCCGGTGGCGCTCCTCGGCGTACGGCTCGCCGCCGTACACCTCGCGCACGATGGAGCCCTCGGTGAGCTTGGCCGGGTACAGGCCCAGCCGCATGGTGCCGCCGAGGTCGCCCTTGCCGTCGACGATGTCGAGCTGCTCGGCCATCGTCGAGATGACGGGGTGGGCGGTCGCGGAGTCGAACTCGGTGGAGTTCGCGTCCGGGATGCCGGCCAGCGAGCGGGCCGCCTCGATGACGACGCACTGCAGGCCCAGGCAGAGCCCCAGCAGCGGGATCTTGTTCTCGCGGGCGTAGGTGATCGCCGAGACCTTGCCCTCGACACCGCGGTCGCCGAAGCCACCGGGTACGCAGACCGCGTCGACGCCGGAGAGGTGCTTCTTGGCGCCGGCCGGGGTCTTGCACTCGTCCGAGGTGACCCACTTGATGGTGACCTTGGCGTTGTTGGCGAAACCGCCGGCGCGCAGCGCCTCGGTCACCGACAGATACGCGTCGGGCAGGTCGATGTACTTGCCGACGAGCGCGACCGTGACCTGGTGCGCGGGCTGGTGGACCCGCTTGAGCAGGTCGTCCCACTGGGTCCAGTCCACATCACGGAACGGCAGGTCCAGCTTGCGGACGACGTACGCGTCCAGTCCCTCGGTGTGCAGCACCTTGGGGATGTCGTAGATCGACGGGGCGTCGATGGCGGCGACGACCGCGTCCTCGTCGACGTCGCACATCAGCGAGATCTTGCGCTTGATGGCGTCCGGCACCGGGCGGTCGGCGCGCAGCACGATCGCGTCGGGCTGGATGCCGATGCTGCGCAGCGCCGAGACGGAGTGCTGGGTCGGCTTGGTCTTGAGCTCACCGGACGGGCCGATGTACGGCAGCAGCGAGATGTGCACGACGAAGACGTTGTCGCGGCCGACCTCGTGCCGGACCTGGCGGACCGACTCCAGGAAGGGCAGCGACTCGATGTCGCCGACGGTGCCGCCGACCTCGGTGATCACCACGTCCACGTCGTCGGTCGCCATCCGGCGGATCCGGGACTTGATCTCGTTGGTGATGTGCGGGATGACCTGGACGGTGTCGCCGAGGTACTCGCCGCGGCGCTCCTTGGCGATGACCGTGGAGTAGATCTGGCCCGTGGTCACGTTCGCCGAGCCGTCGAGGTTGACGTCCAGGAAACGCTCGTAGTGGCCGATGTCCAGGTCGGTCTCGGAACCGTCGTCGGTGACGAAGACCTCACCGTGCTGGAACGGGTTCATCGTGCCCGGGTCCACGTTGAGGTACGGGTCGAGCTTCTGCATGGTGACCCGGAGGCCGCGCGCCTTCAGCAGCGCACCGAGGCTGGAGGCCGTCAGCCCCTTCCCGAGGGAGGAGGCGACACCCCCGGTGACGAAGAGGTGCTTGGTCGTCGTGGATTTGGGCGCAATTGCCAAGAGGGGGCTCCCGTGGTCGCGAGGTGAGGGTCGGGACGGCACGGAATCGGGGGGAGTGCCGTCGCGGCGGTTCAGTGGTTCAGCCCACCGGCCCACGGGCTACCAGGGTAACAGCGACCGTGGGCGGCTGTGTCCGGCGGCGACGTCACTAGCCTGCTTTTAGCAGCTCGCAAGGGGACTAATGGCATGCTCGGGCATGAGCGGAACAAGTGCACCCGACCGGCCCAGTGAAGACAACCGCCACGCGCGCACCTCCCTCCCCGACGACGTATCCTGCTCGGACACATCGCTGCGAGCCGGCCGGCACGGCATCAACCCCGCCCGCTCCCGGAACACGAGCTCGTCGAAAATCCCCAGACCGCAAGACCGGCCCTCCGAGGCCGGCGCCGTCATTCGACTGGAGATGCAGGTGGCCGGGCGCATCGAGGATTACGCACTCATCGGCGATATGCAGACCGCTGCACTGGTCTGCCGGGACGGCACGGTCGACTGGCTGTGCCTGCCCCGGTTCGACTCCCCCGCGGTCTTCGCCGGCCTGCTCGGAACCGAGCAGCACGGATTCTGGAGGCTGGGCCCGGCCCACGCCCCCGGAACAGGTCCGCCCGCGGCGACGCGACGGCGTTACCGGGGCGACTCCCTCGTGCTGGAATCCGAATGGGACACCCCGCGCGGCACGGTCCGGGTGATCGACTTCATGCCGCCCCGTGACGGCGCCCCGCAGGTGATCCGGATCGTGGAGGGCGTCAGCGGGCGGGTGCCGATGCGCTCCGCCCTGCGGATGCGCTTCTCCTACGGCCAGATCGTGCCGTGGGTGCACAAGGTCGGCGACCGCACGGTCGCGGTGGCCGGGCCGGACTCCGTCTGGCTGGACACCGAGGTCGACACGTACGGCAAGGACCTGACGACGTACGCGGACTTCACCGTCTCGCCGGGCGAGCGGGTGGCCTTCACCATCAGCTGGGAGCCCTCGCACCGCCCGCCGCCGTCGCTGCCGGAGCCGGAGGCCTCGCTGGAGTCCACCGAGCAGTTCTGGCAGGACTGGGTCGACCAGTGCACGTACCACGGCCCCTACCGGGACGCCGTGGTCCGCTCGCTGATCACCCTCAAGGGCCTCACGTACGGCCCCACCGGCGGCATCGTCGCCGCTCCGACGACCTCGCTGCCCGAGGACATCGGCGGGGTCCGCAACTGGGACTACCGGTTCACCTGGCTGCGGGACGCGGCGATCACGCTGTCCTCGCTGCTGCGCACCGGCTACCGGGACGAGGCGCGGGCCTGGCGCGAGTGGCTGCTGCGCGCGGTGGCCGGCGACCCGGAGAACCTGCAGATCATGTACGGCATCGCCGGCGAGCGCGAGCTCGGTGAGAACGAGCTGCACTGGCTGCCCGGTTACGAGGGCTCCACCCCGGTCCGGATCGGCAACGGCGCCGCCCACCAGCTGCAGCTGGACGTCTACGGCGAGGTCACCGAGGCCCTGCACCTGGCCCATATGACCGGGCTGGCCCGCAACGACTACGCGAGCCTGCTGCAGCTCAAGCTGATCCGCTATCTCGAATCGCACTGGAACGAACCGGACGAGGGCATCTGGGAAGTGCGCGGCCCCCGCCGCCACTTCGTGCACTCCAAGGTGATGACCTGGGTCGCGGTGGACCGCACCGTCAAGCTCATCGAGTCGGGCGAGGCGGACGGCCCGCTGGAACGCTGGCGCGAACTGCGCGACGACATCCACCGGGACGTCTGTGAGAAGGGTTACGACAAGGAGCGCAACACCTTCACCCAGTCCTACGGCTCCCAGGAGCTGGACGCCTCGCTGCTGCTCATCCCGCAGATGGGCTTCCTGCCACCGGACGACAAGCGCGTCATCGGCACCATCGAGGCGATCCAGCGTGAGCTGAGCACCGAGGACGGCTTCATCCTGCGCTACCCGACCAACAGCGGCGACGACAACCTCGACGGGCTGCCGGGTGACGAAGGGGCCTTCCTGGCCTGCTCGTTCTGGATGGCCGACGACCTGGCGATGATCGGCCGGGTGGACGAGGCCCGCCAGCTGTTCGAGAAGCTGCTGGCGCTCCGCAACGACCTCGGGCTGCTCGCCGAGGAGTGGGACCCCCGGCTCAAGCGCCAGGTCGGCAACTTCCCGCAGGCGTTCAGCCATGTGCCGCTCATCGACACGGCGCTGCGGCTGAGTGCCTGCGGGGCGTACGGCGGCGGCTGACCCCGCAGAGGTCGCACGGGTGGCGGGGCCGTACGGCCCCGCCACCACCCTGCGGAGGGTTCAGCGGTTCAGCGCTGCGCCAACTCGTCGTAGATGCTGAGCACCTGGGCGACCGTGTCGTCCTCGGTCGGCCAGGTGGCGGCCTGGGCCCGCCCTGCCGCGGCGAGCGCGATCCGGCGCTCCGGTTCGTCGAGCAGCCGGGCCACCGTCCGGGCCAGCGCCCCCGGATCGCCGTACGGCACCAGCTCCGCCGCGTCACCGACCAGTTCGGGGATCCCGCCGACCGCGGTGGCGACCAGCGGCACCCCCGCGTGCAGGGCCTCCTGGGCGATCAGGGCGCGCGCCTCCCACCGGCTCGGCAGGACCACCACGTCGGCCGCGGCGAGCAGTTCCGTGACATCGGCCCGGCGGCCGATCAGCCGGACGGGCAGCCGCTCGGTGTCGATCCGCTGCTCCAGCGCGGCCCGCCGGGAGCCCTCTCCCGCCACGATGACCAGCGGCCGGGGGTCGTGGTCCGCCAGCATGCGGCAGGCGTCCAGCAGCAGGTCGTAGCCCTTGTGCGGCTCCAGCCGGCCGACGGCCAGCACCAGGGGCCGGTCCACCGCCCCGAACTCGGCCCGCGTCTTCTGCCGCATCCGCTCGGCGTCGCCGTGCGGCTCCGGGGCCGCGACCCCGGGCACCGGCACCGCGACCGGCGCCAGCCGCGCGTCCCGGGCGCCCAGCGACCTGGCCCGGTCCACCAGGTCGGACGAGGCCCCGAGCACCACGGCCGCGGCCCGCACCACCCGGCGCTCCAGCCAGCGCAGCAGCCGGGCCCTGGCACCCTCGGCGAGGACCGCGCTGTGCCACGTCACCACGAGCGGGGTGGAACGGCCGCTGAGCGCCAGCGACGACAGCAGCCCGGCGCGCAGGCCGTGCGCGTGCACCACATCGGCGTCCGTGCAGGCCACCCGCAGTTCCGCGACGACCGTCGCGTCGGACCTGGCCGCCCGGTGGGCGATCTCCACGCGCTCGAACCGGGCACCCGTGCCGGTGAAGGCGTAATCGTTTTCGGCGGCGGCCGGGCCGCACACCGTGACCCGCACTCCGCGGGCGACGAGGCCGCCCGCGAGCGAGCTGACGTGCGCACCTGCGGGACCGCCCGCCCCGCCCAGCACGAGGACGGCGTGCAGCTGTCCTCGCAGGGGGATCGGAGTGCTGCTCACCCGGGTACAGCTCCTGACTCGGCGTCGGACGACGGCTGTTGCGCCATACCCCAAGGATGCCAGGCCCCCACGGCATGCCGTGGGCACCGACCGCCTCCCGGCCCGGGTACGGGCGCCGTGGATCACTCGAACGAGTGCGCTTACGCGCCGTGCCGGACGTGGCCCCGGCCGGGCTCAGCTGGTGGCGCGGGCCGCGGCCAGCAACTCCTCGGCGTGGGCCCGGCCGAGTTCGGAGTCCTCGAGCCCGGCGAGCATACGGGAGAGCTCCCGCACCCGGTCCTCACCTTCGAGAACGGTGACACCGCTGCGGGTCACCGAACCGTCGTTCGTCTTCTCCACCAGCAGCTGCCGGTCGGCGAACGCCGCCACCTGCGGGAGGTGGGTGACCACGACGACCTGCGCGGTCCGCGCGAGGCGCGCCAGCCGGCGGCCCACCTCGACCGCGGCCTTGCCGCCGACACCCGCGTCGACCTCGTCGAAGAGATACGTCGGCACGGGATCGGATCCGGCGAAGACGACCTCGACGGCGAGCATCACCCGCGACAGCTCACCACCGGACGCGCCCTTGGCGATCGGCCGGGCCGGGGCGCCCGGGTGCGGGGCGAGCTGGAGCTCCACCTCGTCGGCGCCGGTCGCGCCGAAGGCGACGAGCTGCCCGCCGACCTGGATCCCCTCGGGATCGGCGGTCTGCCGGATGGCCACCCCGACCCGGGCGTGCGGCATCGCCAGCTCGGCCAGTTCCGCGGTGACCGCGGCGGCGAAACGGTCCGCCGCCTCCGTACGGGCGTCGCTCAGCGCCTGCGCGAGCTCCCCGAGCTCGGCCCGCAGCGCGTCCCGTTCCCCGGTCAGCTCCGCGATCCGCTCGTCGTCGCCCTCCAGCTCACCGAGCCGGCCGGCGCTCTGCTCGGCCCAGGCCAGCACCCCGTCGATGTCCGAACCGTACTTGCGGGTCAGATGGGAGAGCACCGCCCGCCGTTCCTCCACCGCGGCGAGCCGCAGCGGATCGGCGTCCAGGTCGTCCGAGTAACCGGCCAGCTCCTGGGCGACGTCGCCGACGAGGATGCCGATCTCACCGATGCGTTCGGCGAGCGCCGCGAGCGCCGGGTCATGGGCGCGGACGGCCTCCAGCGCGCGCTGGGCGCCGGAGACGAGGGTGTTGGCGTCGTTGCCCTCCGGGTCCTCGGGGTTGCCCGCGAGCGCGGCGTGCGCGACGGCCGCGGCGGAGGCCAGCGCCTCGGCGTGGCCGAGCCGTTCGGCCTCGGCGGCCAGCTCGGTGTCCTCGCCGGGCAGCGGCTCGGCGTCGGCGACCTCACCGATCCCGAACCGGATCAGATCCGCCTCCTGGGACCGCTCACGGGCCCGGGTGGTCAGCTCGTCGAGCTCGCCCGCCACCTCCCGCAGCCGCCGGTACGCCGCCCCGTACTTCGCCAGCGGCACGGCCACGGCGTCGCCCGCGTACCGGTCCAGCGCCTGGCGCTGCCGGGCGGGGCGCAACAGGCCCTGCTGGTCGGTCTGGCCGTGCACGGCCACCAGGTCGTCGGCGAGCTCGCCGAGCAGCCCGACCGGCACGGAGCGCCCGCCGACATGGGCCCGCGACCGCCCCTCGGCCGAGACGGTACGGCTGATCAGCAGCGCGCCGTCGTCGAGTTCCGCCCCCGCCTCCTCGGCGCGGACGGCGGCCGGCGAGTCCCGGCCGAGCGTGATCCGCCCCTCGACCACCGCCGCCTTCGCACCGATCCGCACCAAAGCGGGATCGGCCCGGCCGCCCAACAGCAGGCCGAGGCTCGTGACGACCATGGTCTTGCCCGCACCGGTCTCGCCGGTCACCGCGGTGAAGCCGGGTGAAAACTCCACCACGGCATCCTCGATGACACCCAGCGACCGGATCCGCATCTCCTCCAACACGGATACGACCATACGAGGTTTGCGGCCCGGCGCGCGACGGGCATCGGCCACCAGCACTCGCGGGTTACTGCGGGGCACCCCGCCAGCCCGCGACGGGCAGGGCGAACTTCGCCACCAGACGGTCCGTGAAGGAGGCGTGGTGCAGCCGGGCGAGGCGTACCGGCACGGCGCCCCGCCGTACCTCCACGCGGGCCCCGGCGGGCAGCTCGACGGTGCGCCGGCCGTCGCACCACAGCACGCCGTGCGGCGTCTTGGGCTGCACCTCGACGGCGAGCACCGAACGCGGCGAGGTCACCAGCGGCCGGGCGAACAGCGCGTGCGCGCTGATCGGCACCATCAGCAGCGCCTCGACCTCGGGCCAGACCACCGGGCCGCCGGCCGAGAAGGCGTAGGCGGTCGAGCCGGTCGGGGTGGCGCAGACCACGCCGTCACCGCCGAATCGTGACACCGGACGGCCGTCGACCTCGGTCACGACCTCCAGCATCCGCTCGCGCGCCTGCTTCTCCACCGACGCCTCGTTGAGCGCCCAGTCGGTGTGCACCACATGTCCGTCGTTGCGGACGAGGACGTCGAGCGTCATCCGCTCCTCGACCTCGTACTGCTTGGTGACCACCCGGTCCACGACCTTGTCCAGGTCGTCCCGCTCCGCCTCGGCGAGGAACCCGACCCGGCCCAGGTTGACCCCGAGCATCGGCACGCCGGAGGCGCGCGCGAACTCCGCGCCGCGCAGCAGCGTCCCGTCACCACCGAGGACGATGATCAGTTCACAGCCCTCGACGGCCCCGGGGCCGCCCTCCGTCACCAGCTCCACCTCGGCGGGCAGCGGCAGTTCCGCGGCCAGGTCCGCGGCCTCGTCCGTCAGGACCCGCACCCCGATCCCGCAGCGCAGCAGGCCGAGCACGACCCGTTCCGCGCTGCGGATCGCGGCCGGCCGGCCGGTGTGCGTGAGCAGGAAGATCATGCGGCCCTTCGGCCCGGCACAGTCCTGCGTTTCGGTGTTCGTCGTCAACGGGGCCCCTCCGCCACAGCACGGTCGACATCCGCCGGGTCCAGATCAGGCGCACCGGCGCGCAGCCACAGAAAGTACTCCACATTGCCGGAAGGTCCCGGCAGCGGACTGGCGGTGACGCCCATGACACCGAGCCCGAGCGCCGCGCCCTGCCCGGCGACCGTCCGCACGGTCTCCGCGCGCAGCTGCGTACTGCGCACGACACCGCCGGTGCCCAGCCGCTCCTTGCCCACCTCGAACTGCGGCTTCACCATCAGCACGAGATCCGCGTCGGGCGCGGCGCACCGCACGAGCGCGGGCAGCACCAGGCCGAGCGGGATGAACGACAGGTCGCCGACGATGATGTCCGCGGGCTCGCCGTCGATGTGCTCCAGCGTCAGCTCGCGCACGTTGGTGCGGTCCTTGATGACGACCCGGTCGTCGCTCTGCAGCGACCAGGCCAGCTGGCCGTAGCCGACGTCCACGGCGACGACGGTCGCGGCGCCGTTGCGCAGCAGCACATCGGTGAAGCCCCCGGTGGAGGCCCCCGCGTCCAGCGCGCGCCGCCCCTCGACCTTCAGGCCGAGCGGGGTGAACGCGGCCAGCGCGCCGGCGAGCTTGTGGCCGCCGCGCGACACGTAGTCGGGTTCGTTGTCGTCCTTGGCCACCACCACGGCCGCGCTGGTCTCCACCTGCGTGGCGGCCTTGGTCGCGGTGGCGCCGCCGATGGTGACCCGCCCCGCGGCGATCAGCTGGCTGGCGTGCTCGCGCGAGCGCGCCAGATTTCGGCGCACCAGCTCGGCGTCGAGTCGGCGTCGTGCCACGTACGGTTCAGCTCCTGTTGTCGTCGAGTGCGGTGAGCGCGTCGCGCAGCCCACGGTGCACATCCTCGTACACCTCGATGTGGTCCGCGGTCGGCAGGTCGTCGGCGTCGCTCAGCCGCACGATCAGCGTGTCCACCGCGGCCTGGCCGGTGGGCGCCGGTGCCAGGCCCAGCGGGGCGATCCCGTTCTGCGGCCCCTCCCCGGGCAGCGGTTCACTCATCGGAGGCCGTCTTCTTCCGGGCGGCGGTCTTCTTGGCGGGTGCGGCCTTCTTGGCGGCGGGGGCCTTCTTCGCCGGAGCGGCCTTCTTGGCCGGCGTCGTCTTCTTCGCCGCGGAGGTCTTCGTCGCCGGAGTCGTCTTCTTGGCCGGGGTCGTCTCCTTGGCCGGGGTCGTCTCCTTGGCCGCGGGCGCCTTCCCGGCGGGGGCCGCCTTCTTCGCGGCGGCCGCCTTCTTCGCGGGGGCGGCCTTCTTGGCGGGCGGGGCGGCCGGGGAGGTCTTCTTCGCCTTCGCCGGGGCCTTTGCCGGGGCCTTTGCCGGGGCGGACTTCGCCGACGTCGCCGACTTCGCGGACGTCACGGACCGGACCGGCGCAACGGGCCGCTCGGCGGAGGCCGGGCCGGCGGGGGCCTCCGGATCGACGGGGTACACCGGATCGGCGGGACCGGCCGGCTCCATCGGGTCGACCGTGATGCGCTCGAAGAGCGGTGACGCGGTTCCGGCGGGGGCCGCCCCGAAGCCGGCGTCCACGTCCTCCTCCTCGTCCTCGAGGTTCCGGACGCGGCGCTCCAGCGCCTCCAGGACCACACCGACCTTCGTCACCTCGTCGGCGACCCGTCCGACCCGGCCCATCGCCTTGTCGATCTCCTCGCGGATCAGCCCGATCAGCAGATCGCGGTTGGGCCGTCCGGCCGCCATCAGCTCGTCCGCCAGCGTCTGCACCTCCGGCGGAATGCTGTCGCCGATCCTGCGCTGGACGGCGTCGACATCGATCCCCGTCTGGTCGAGCAGCTCCCTGGCCGCCCCCACCGCCCGCCGCCGGGTCGCCTCGGTCAGGCCGCCCGCGATCTGCAGACAGGTACGCAGCGCGTCCCGCATCGCCCTCACTCCTCGCCTCGCCATTGCCTCGCCATTGACGTATCCGCACCTGACGCTACCCGTACTGCCCGGCTCACGGCGTACGGTGCCCTGAGGTACCGTCGATCGGACGGATCACATGATCGTGGCGCGGGCGACCCCGGCGCCTGTACGCACCACCCGAACGGGAGACGCCCGACCGATGGCGACCATCGAGGAGTGCCGCAGCGCACTCGACCAGCTGTCGGAGAACCTCACCCGGGCCAACGGCGACATTCGCAGCGCCACGTCCCTGGACCGGTCGCTGAGCTGCCACATCACCGACCTCGACACGACGTTCGTCGGACGCCTGACGGACGGCCGGATCCATGACGTGACCACGGTGCCCGGCGCGCCCGCCGAGAAGGCGCAGATCCGGCTGACGATGGCCGGCGACGATCTCGTCGCGCTGGTCGGCGGCGAACTGAGCTTCGCCAAGGCGTGGGGCAGCGGCCGGGTCAAGCTGGAGGCAGGCCTGCGCGACCTGCTGCGGCTGCGCTCGCTGCTCTAGCCGCAGCCGGCCGCCCACCGGCGGCCGACTGCTGACCGCCGCCCACCGACGGCCCGGACTCAGAACCCGAGCCGCGCCAGCGCCTTCCCTGCGTCCAGCTCGCACGCTCCGTCGCCCGCCGCCGCCCAGGCCGCCGCGCACAGGGCCCGCAGCCCGTCGAGAGCGTCACCGTCGCCCTCCACCGTGAGCGCGTCACCGTCCGCCGAAGCGGTCCAGCCGCCGCACCGCGCCCCGCCGCCGTCCGCCGCGACCTCCGGCTGCGGTTCCAGCAGCCCGCGCAGATCGGCCGCCACATAGGTCGGCCGGTGCTTCGGCACGGCGGCGAGCAGCTGCGCCGGCGTCGTCACGCCCGTCAGCACCAGCAGCGAATCGACCTCGGCGCCGGTCGCACCCTCGATGTCGGTGTCCAGCCGGTCGCCGACCACCAGCGGCCGCTCCGCGCCGGTCCGCAGGATCGTCTCGCGGTGCATCGGCGGCTGCGGCTTGCCCGCCACCTGCGGCTCGCCGCCGGTCGCGATCCGGACGACCTCCACGGCCGCGCCGTTGCCCGGCGCGATCCCGCGCGGGTTCGGAATCGTCAGATCGGTGTTGGACGCGAACCACGGCACACCGCGCGCCACCGCGAACGAGGCCTCCGCCAGCAGCGACCAGCGCAGCTCGGGATCGTAGCCCTGCACCACGGCCGCCGGATCGTCCTCCGCCGACGCCACCGGCTCGAGACCGCGCTCGCGCAGCGCCGTCTGCAGCCCCTCGCCGCCGATCGCCAGCACCCGCGAGCCCGCCGGCACCTGCTCGGCGATCAGCCGGGCGACCGCCTGCGCCGAGGTGATGACGTCGTCCGCGTCCGCGGGCACCCCCAGCTCCGTCAGATGCGCGGCCACCGTCCCCGGTGTGCGGGCCGCGTTGTTGGTGACGTAGGCGAGGTGCATCCCGTGCCCGCGCGCGGTGGCGAGCGACTCGACGGCGTGCGCGATGGCCTCACCGCCCGCGTAGACGACGCCGTCGAGATCGAGCAGGGCCGTGTCGTACGCGGCGTCCAGCGCCCGGTCGGAACCGCTCGGACTGGTCCGGTGGGTCATCGCGTGTCCGCTCCTCGTATGTCGTCCATCACCTTGATCATCCCCCATCGCCGCGGGCCACGTAGCATGCCCTGATGACCACTTCAGGACCCGCCCCCCACGGCCTGCGCCTCGCCCCCTTCCGCGGGCTCCGCTACGTGCCGGAGAGGGTGGGCAGCCTGGCCGCGGTCACGTCGCCACCGTACGACGTCGTGGTCAGGCCGGACGGGCAGCGTCATCTGGAGACCGCCGACCCGCACAACGTCGTCCGTCTCATCCTGCCCCACAACGCCGATCCCACCAGCCGCCACCGGCAGGCCGCCACGGCCCTCGACCGGTGGCAGCGCGAGGGCGTCCTCGCCGCCGACCCGGAACCCGGGCTGTACGTGTACGAGCAGCGTGACGGCGACCATCTGCAACGCGGCCTGATCGGCGTCCTGCGGCTCACGCCGCCCGAGGAGCGGATCGTGCTCCCGCACGAGGACGTCATGCCGGGGCCGGTGGCCGACCGTGCCGCCCTGATGCGCGCGACCGGCGCCAACCTCGAACCGCTGCTGCTCGCCTACCAGGGCGGCGCATCCGTCGCGGAGATCGTCGACCGCACGGCGGACACCGAGCCGCTGCTCGCCACCACCACCGAGGACGGCATCCACCACCGGCTGTGGTCGATCACCGACCCGGAGACCCTCGCCGCGATCGATGCCGACCTGTCGCCCCGCCAGGCGCTCATCGCCGACGGCCACCACCGCTGGGCGACCTATCTGCGGCTGCAGGCCGAGCAGTCCGGGCCGAGCCCCTGGGACCACGGTCTGGTGCTCCTCGTCGACACCGCCCACTACCCGCTGCGGGTCCGCGCCATCCACCGCGTGCTCCCGCGGCTTGCGGTCGCCGACGCCGTCGAGGCCGCCCGGCACGCCTTCCGCGTGACGGACGTCGACGGACCGCTGCCGGTGGCGCTGGACGCGCTGGCGGCGGCCGCGGCGGAGGGCAACGCCTTCCTGCTCGCGGGCGACGGCCGGTTCCGGCTGCTCGACCGGCCGGATCCGCTGCGGATCGACCGATCCGTACCGCACGACCAGCCGCGCGAGTGGCGACAGCTCGACGCGACGGTCCTGCACAGCCTGCTCCTCGACGACATCTGGCGGGTACCCGACGTCCCGGAGCACATCAGCTATCTGCACACGACCGAGTCGGCCGTCGAGCAGGCGGAGCGGCACGGCGGCACCGCGGTGCTGATGCACCCCGTGGACGAGGCCGTGGTCCGCGAGCTGGCCCGCCAGGGCGTCACGATGCCCCGGAAGTCCACCTCCTTCGGGCCGAAGCCGGCCAGCGGGCTGGTCATGCGCAGCCTCGAACTGGGCTGAGCCGCCGGCGGCGGTGCGGTGAGCCGCAACGCAAAGAGGCGGCACTCGCGATGTCCGCGGGTGCCGCCTCTCAGTTGTCCGAGCACTCAGGCCTTGCTGGTGCCCGTTCCGGGCTCCTTGAAGGGCGAGTCCAGGAACGACGCCGGGTCGGCCTCGTCCGTGATGTCGACCTCGGCCTCGGCGATCTCGACGTCGTCATCATCGTCATCCGCGTCGTCCGCGTCGTCATCGGACTCCGCGTCGGCCGACGCGGCGGACTCCGCCGGGTCGTGCGACTCCGCGTGGTCCTCGACGAGGGCGTCCACGAACTCCACACCGTCCAGCTCGGCGAGCCGGTCGGAAGCGTCCGTGCTGCCGCTCTGGTCGGCTTCCGCCGCCTTGGCGAACCACTCGCGCGCCTCGGCCTTGCGGTCCACGGCGAGCAGCGCGTCGGCGTACGCGTACCGCAGTCGCGCGGTCCACGGGTTCATGGCGTTCGCCGCCAGCTCGGGGCCCTGCAGCGTCACCACCGCGGCCTCGGGCTGGCCCATGTCCTGCCGGGCACCGGCGGCGACGAGCCGCATCTCGACCTGACCGGCCTTGTCCAGCTTCTGCACCTCTGGCGCACCCGCCATGGCCAGCGCGCGCTCCGGACGGCCCATGCCGCGCTCGCAGTCCGCCATGACCGGCCACAGGTCCACGGAACCCGTCATCCGGCGCGTGGCGCGGAACTCCGCGAGAGCCTCGCCGTAGCGAGCGGTCGCGTACGAGGCGAAGCCGGCGGCTTCCCGCACGGCGGCGACGCGCGACGCGAGCCGCAGGGCGATCCTGGAGTACTCGTAGGCCGCCTCCGGGTCCTCGTCCAGCAGCTGCGCCACCATGACCAGGTTGCGCGCCACATCGTCGGCGAGCGTCTTCGGCAGGCTCATCAGCTCCTGGCGCACGCTCGGGTCGATCTCCTGGCCCGTGACGTCGTCCGGGATCGGCAGCCGCTTGACCGGCTCCCGCTCCTCACGGCGGTCCTCACGCCCGGCGCTCTCGAAGCGTCCGTGGCTCTCCTCCGCCGGCCGGCGGCTCTGGCCCCGGTCGTCGTCACGGCGCGGCCCACGCGGGGGCGCGTCACGGCGGTCGTCCTGACGCGGACCGCGCGGCGGCCCGTCACGACGGTCCTCACGCGGACGGTCGCTGCTGGGACGGCTGCTGCTCGGACGGTCACTGCTGGGGCGGTCGCTGCCCGAGCGCTCGTAGCGCGGGCGGTCCTCACGGGGACGGTCCTCACGCGGACGCTCGAAGCGCGGCCGGTCCTCGCGGGGACGGTCACTGCTCGGCCGGTCGCTGCTGGGACGGTCGTACCGGGGGCGGTCGCCCTGGGGACGGTCGTCGCGGCGGAAGCTGCCACCACGGTCGTCCTGACGGGGGCCGCGCGGCGGGCCGTCACGGCGGTCGTCACGGGGACGGTCGCTGCTGGGGCGGTCGTAGCGCGGGCGGTCGCCCTGCGGGCGGTCGTCACGGCGGAAGCCGCCACGGTCGCCGCTCGGGGGGCCGGAACGCGGACGGTCACCCTGCGGACGGTCGTCACGGCGGAAGCCGCCGCCACGGTCGTCACGGCGGTCACCGCTGGGCGGGCCGGAGCGCGGACGGTCGGAGGAACGCGGGGGGCCGTCACGACGGTCATCGCGACGGAAGCTGCCGCCACGGTCGTCGGGACGCGAGCCGCCGCGCGGCGGGCCGTCACGACGGTCGCCACTCGGGGCGCCGAAGCGGGGACGGTCGCCCTGCGGGCGGTCATCGCGACGGAAGCCGCCACGGTCGCCGCTCGGGGGGCCGGAACGCGGACGGTCACCCTGCGGACGGTCATCACGGCGGAAGCTGCCGCCACGGTCGTCGGGACGCGAGCCGCCACGCGGCGGGCCGTCACGACGGTCGCCACTCGGCGGGCCGAAGCGGGGACGGTCGCCCTGGGGGCGGTCGTCACGGCGGAAGCCACCGCGGTCGCCGCTGGGCGGGCCGGAGCGCGGACGGTCGTCGCGGCGGAAGCTGCCGCCACGGTCGTCGGGACGCGAGCCGCCACGCGGCGGGCCGTCACGACGGTCACCACTGGGCGGGCCGGAACGCGGGCGGTCGCCCTGGGGGCGGTCGTCACGGCGGAAGCCACCGCGGTCGCCGCTGGGCGGGCCGGAGCGCGGACGGTCACCCTGCGGACGGTCGTCACGACGGAAGCCACCGCGGTCACCGCTGGGACGGTCCGTACGCGGGCGGTCTTCACGCGGACGGTCAGAACGGGGGCGATCAGAGCTCGGACGGTCAGAACTCGGGCGGTCGGTACGGGGTCGGTCGTCACGACGGTCATCCCGGCGGAAACCGCCGGCCCGGTCACCATCGCGGCGCGGGCCGCCGGTGCGGAAACCGCCCCGGTCGCCACCGCTCTGTCGCGGCTCCCGGCGCTCAGGCCGATCCGACCGATCCTCGGGCGAGTTGGACATCGTCGTAACTCCTTGGTTCGTGCTGCTGTAGTGCCAGTCTCTCGTACCTGCCGAGTGACCGCGCACCGGTGGGGCAAAACAAAAAGACCCTCGGTCCCAGCGCAGAGGCCGGGACCGAGGGTCCATAAAGATTGTTCGGCGGCGTCCTACTCTCCCACAGGGTCCCCCCTGCAGTACCATCGGCGCTGAAAGGCTTAGCTTCCGGGTTCGGAATGTAACCGGGCGTTTCCCTAACGCTATGACCACCGAAACACTATCGGGCCATCCCGCTGAACGGGATTATTGACAGTGCCAAGCGAACAAGCACACTTTTCAATTTAAGTAGTACTGGTTCAACCGGAGCGACTGTTCGCAACCCGGGAACCAAACAGTGGACGCGAAGCAAAAATAGTTAGACAAGCCCTCGGCCTATTAGTACCAGTCAGCTCCACCCGTTACCGGGCTTCCACATCTGGCCTATCAACCCAGTCGTCTACTGGGAGCCTTAACCCCTCAAAGGGGGTGGGAATACTCATCTCGAAGCAGGCTTCCCGCTTAGATGCTTTCAGCGGTTATCCTTTCCGAACGTAGCCAACCAGCCGTGCCCTTGGCAGGACAACTGGCACACCAGAGGTTCGTCCGTCCCGGTCCTCTCGTACTAGGGACAGCCCTTCTCAATATTCCTGCGCGCGCAGCGGATAGGGACCGAACTGTCTCACGACGTTCTAAACCCAGCTCGCGTACCGCTTTAATGGGCGAACAGCCCAACCCTTGGGACCGACTCCAGCCCCAGGATGCGACGAGCCGACATCGAGGTGCCAAACCATCCCGTCGATATGGACTCTTGGGGAAGATCAGCCTGTTATCCCCGGGGTACCTTTTATCCGTTGAGCGACGGCGCTTCCACAAGCCACCGCCGGATCACTAGTCCCGACTTTCGTCCCTGCTCGACCCGTCAGTCTCACAGTCAAGCTCCCTTGTGCACTTACACTCAACACCTGATTGCCAACCAGGCTGAGGGAACCTTTGGGCGCCTCCGTTACTCTTTAGGAGGCAACCGCCCCAGTTAAACTACCCACCAGACACTGTCCCTGATCCGGATCACGGACCGAGGTTAGACATCCAGCACGACCAGAGTGGTATTTCAACGACGACTCCACCATGGCTGGCGCCATGACTTCACAGTCTCCCACCTATCCTACACAAGCCGAACCGAACACCAATATCAAGCTATAGTAAAGGTCCCGGGGTCTTTCCGTCCTGCTGCGCGAAACGAGCATCTTTACTCGTAGTGCAATTTCACCGGGCCTATGGTTGAGACAGTCGAGAAGTCGTTACGCCATTCGTGCAGGTCGGAACTTACCCGACAAGGAATTTCGCTACCTTAGGATGGTTATAGTTACCACCGCCGTTTACTGGCGCTTAAGTTCTCAGCTTCGCCACACCGAAATGTGACTAACCGGTCCCCTTAACGTTCCAGCACCGGGCAGGCGTCAGTCCGTATACATCGCCTTACGGCTTCGCACGGACCTGTGTTTTTAGTAAACAGTCGCTTCTCGCTGGTCTCTGCGGCCACCCCCAGCTCAGGAAGCAAGTTCCCTCACCAGTTGTGGCCCCCCTTCTCCCGAAGTTACGGGGGCATTTTGCCGAGTTCCTTAACCATAGTTCACCCGAACGCCTCGGTATTCTCTACCTGACCACCTGAGTCGGTTTAGGGTACGGGCCGCCATGAAACTCGCTAGAGGCTTTTCTCGACAGCATAGGATCATCCACTTCACCACAATCGGCTCGGCATCAGGTCTCAGACTTAATGTGTGACGGATTTGCCTATCACACGCCCTACACCCTTACCCCGGGACTACCACCGCCCGGGCTGGACTACCTTCCTGCGTCACCCCATCGCTTACCTACTACCACCTTGGACCGGCGGCTCCACCACTCCCCTTTGCCCGAAGGCTCCAGGACGGCTTCACGGCCTTAGCATCAGAGGGTTCGATACTGGGCGTTTCAAAGCGGGTACCGGAATATCAACCGGTTGTCCATCGACTACGCCTGTCGGCCTCGCCTTAGGTCCCGACTTACCCTGGGCAGATCAGCTTGACCCAGGAACCCTTAGTCAATCGGCGCACACGTTTCCCACGTGTGTATCGCTACTCATGCCTGCATTCTCACTCGTGTACCGTCCACGACTGGCTTCCGCCGCCGCTTCACCCGGCACACGACGCTCCCCTACCCATCCCCGCACCCGTTAGGGCTTCGCACGGGAATGACACGACTTCGGCGGTACGCTTGAGCCCCGCTACATTGTCGGCGCGGAATCACTTGACCAGTGAGCTATTACGCACTCTTTCAAGGATGGCTGCTTCTAAGCCAACCTCCTGGTTGTCTCTGCGACTCCACATCCTTTCCCACTTAGCGTACGCTTAGGGGCCTTAGTCGATGCTCTGGGCTGTTTCCCTCTCGACCATGGAGCTTATCCCCCACAGTCTCACTGCCGCGCTCTCACTTACCGGCATTCGGAGTTTGGCTAAGGTCAGTAACCCGGTAGGGCCCATCGCCTATCCAGTGCTCTACCTCCGGCAAGAAACACGCGACGCTGCACCTAAATGCATTTCGGGGAGAACCAGCTATCACGGAGTTTGATTGGCCTTTCACCCCTAACCACAGGTCATCCCCCAGGTTTTCAACCCTGGTGGGTTCGGTCCTCCACGAAGTCTTACCTCCGCTTCAACCTGCCCATGGCTAGATCACTCCGCTTCGGGTCTTGGGCGCGCGACTCATTCGCCCTATTCGGACTCGCTTTCGCTACGGCTACCCCACACGGGTTAACCTCGCCACACACCGCAAACTCGCAGGCTCATTCTTCAAAAGGCACGCAGTCACGAGATACCAGCAAGCTGGTATCCGACGCTCCCACGGCTTGTAGGCACACGGTTTCAGGTACTATTTCACTCCGCTCCCGCGGTACTTTTCACCATTCCCTCACGGTACTATCCGCTATCGGTCACCAGGGAATATTTAGGCTTAGCGGGTGGTCCCGCCAGATTCACACGGGATTTCTCGGGCCCCGTGCTACTTGGGTGTCGTACAAGCAAGCCGTACAGATTTCAGCTACGGGGGTCTTACCCTCTACGCCGGACCTTTCGCATGTCCTTCGCCTATCCATACGGTTTCTGACTCGCCCAACAGTCGGCAGACTGCTGAAGTACGATCCCACAACCCCGCATACGCAACCCCTGCCGGGTATCACACGCATACGGTTTGGCCTCATCCGGTTTCGCTCGCCACTACTCCCGGAATCACGGTTGTTTTCTCTTCCTGCGGGTACTGAGATGTTTCACTTCCCCGCGTTCCCTCCACATACCCTATGTGTTCAGGTATGGGTGACAGCCCATGACGACTGCCGGGTTTCCCCATTCGGACACCCCCGGATCACAGCTCAGTTGACAGCTCCCCGGGGCCTATCGCGGCCTCTCGCGTCCTTCATCGGTTCCTGGTGCCAAGGCATCCACCGTGCGCCCTTAAAAACTTGCGCTAACTAGATGCTCGCGTCCACTGTTTAGTTCTCAAGCAACGACCAGTCACCCGTTTCCAACGCTTCCGCGTCGTTAACGGGGCCGGGGTGTAGAAGAAACAAAGGTCGTTCCCTCAGGACCCAACAGCGTGCCCGACCCACCAGCAATCCAGACGCTTTCCACGCCGAAGCAGTACTTGCTTCCGGATTCCCAGTGTGCCGAATAGTCAACGTTCCACCCATGAGCAACCACCGCCGAACAGATGCCGGCGTAATGGCCCTGGACCGTCAATGACGGTCTAGATGCTCCTTAGAAAGGAGGTGATCCAGCCGCACCTTCCGGTACGGCTACCTTGTTACGACTTCGTCCCAATCGCCAGTCCCACCTTCGACGACTCCCTCCCTTGCGGGTTGGGCCATCGGCTTCGGGTGTTACCGACTTTCGTGACGTGACGGGCGGTGTGTACAAGGCCCGGGAACGTATTCACCGCAGCAATGCTGATCTGCGATTACTAGCAACTCCGACTTCATGGGGTCGAGTTGCAGACCCCAATCCGAACTGAGGCCGGCTTTTTGAGATTCGCTCCACCTTGCGGTATCGCAGCTCATTGTACCGACCATTGTAGCACGTGTGCAGCCCAAGACATAAGGGGCATGATGACTTGACGTCGTCCCCACCTTCCTCCGAGTTGACCCCGGCGGTCTCCTGTGAGTCCCCATCACCCCGAAGGGCATGCTGGCAACACAGAACAGGGGTTGCGCTCGTTGCGGGACTTAACCCAACATCTCACGACACGAGCTGACGACAGCCATGCACCACCTGTACACCGACCACAAGGGGGGCCGTATCTCTACGGCTTTCCGGTGTATGTCAAGCCTTGGTAAGGTTCTTCGCGTTGCGTCGAATTAAGCCACATGCTCCGCTGCTTGTGCGGGCCCCCGTCAATTCCTTTGAGTTTTAGCCTTGCGGCCGTACTCCCCAGGCGGGGAACTTAATGCGTTAGCTGCGGCACCGACGACGTGGAATGTCGCCAACACCTAGTTCCCAACGTTTACGGCGTGGACTACCAGGGTATCTAATCCTGTTCGCTCCCCACGCTTTCGCTCCTCAGCGTCAGTAATGGCCCAGAGATCCGCCTTCGCCACCGGTGTTCCTCCTGATATCTGCGCATTTCACCGCTACACCAGGAATTCCGATCTCCCCTACCACACTCTAGTCTGCCCGTATCGAATGCAGACCCGGGGTTAAGCCCCGGGCTTTCACATCCGACGTGACAGACCGCCTACGAGCTCTTTACGCCCAATAATTCCGGACAACGCTCGCACCCTACGTATTACCGCGGCTGCTGGCACGTAGTTAGCCGGTGCTTCTTCTGCAGGTACCGTCACTTGCGCTTCTTCCCTGCTGAAAGAGGTTTACAACCCGAAGGCCGTCATCCCTCACGCGGCGTCGCTGCATCAGGCTTTCGCCCATTGTGCAATATTCCCCACTGCTGCCTCCCGTAGGAGTCTGGGCCGTGTCTCAGTCCCAGTGTGGCCGGTCGCCCTCTCAGGCCGGCTACCCGTCGTCGCCTTGGTAGGCCATTACCCCACCAACAAGCTGATAGGCCGCGGGCTCATCCTTCACCGCCGGAGCTTTTAACCCACCCCCAGGAGGAGGAGAGTGTTATCCGGTATTAGACCCCGTTTCCAGGGCTTGTCCCAGAGTGAAGGGCAGATTGCCCACGTGTTACTCACCCGTTCGCCACTAATCCACCCGAAGGCTTCATCGTTCGACTTGCATGTGTTAAGCACGCCGCCAGCGTTCGTCCTGAGCCAGGATCAAACTCTCCGTGAATGTCTCCACGCAAGAGCGGCACCACCGGCCGGAATAAGGCCCGTGGTGCACAGCGTCCTCGCTGTGTAATTGCCTCCCACCAGTTCCCGTCCCGAAGGACCGGAGGGCGGAAGGACTTTTTCAAAGGAACCACCAAACGAAACCCGAATGGGTTCCGCCCGGGGTGTTTTAAGTCTGGCGTTGACTTTTGGCACGCTGTTGAGTTCTCAAGGAACGGACGCTTCCTTCGGTGCCGTTTTACCGGCGCCCTCCGGGCTTCCCTTCGTGTTTCTCAGCTTAGCAGATCCGATTTCCCGTTTCTGCCACCCGCTGAGGCGGGTTTTTTTTTCTCGCCTTGCGGCGATGACCACTACGTTAGCCGATTTCCTGCCACGCTCATAATCGAGCTATTCGGACTGAATTTCGGCGCACCGAAAAGCAACCCTGTCGGGAAGTCGTAGTAGTGGGTGGCCACCCCCGCGGGGATCCGGACGAACCGGACGCACCGTTTCAAGCGGCTCGGACTACATTACGGAGGAGCGGCGGCAGAGTCAAGCTCGACCGCCGCTCAAACGCACGATTTCAGCCGACCTCGACGGCAGCCAGGCTCTTCTTGCCGCGGCGGAGCACGAGCCACCGGCCGTGCAGCAGGTCGGACTCGGCCGGCACCGCGTCCTCGCTGGTCACCTTGGCGTTGTTCAGGTAGGCGCCACCCTCCTTGATGGCCCGGCGGGCGGCCGACTTACTGGCCACCAGCTCCACCGCGGTCAGCAGGTCGACGACCGGCTCCAGAGCCGTGACCTTGGCGTACGGCAGCTCGGAGAGAGCGGCCGCCAGCGTGGCCTCGTCCAGGTCCGTCAGCTCCCCCTGGCCGAAAAGCGCCTTGGACGCATCGGTGACAGCGGTGCACTGGGCGGCCCCGTGGACCAGGGTCGTCAGTTCTTCCGCCAGGGCACGCTGGGCGGCGCGGGCCTGGGGGCGCTCCTCGGTGAGGCGCTCCAGCTCCTCGATCTCCTCGCGGGACTTGAAGCTGAAGATGCGCAGGAACTTGGAGATGTCACGGTCGTCGGCGTTCAGCCAGAACTGGAAGAAGGCGTACGGCGTGGTCATCTCGGGGTCGAGCCAGATCGCGCCGCCCTCGGTCTTGCCGAACTTGGTGCCGTCCGCCTTGGTGATCAGCGGGGTGGCGAGGGCGTGGACGGAGGCGCCCTCGACGCGGTGGATCAGGTCGATGCCGGCCGTGAGGTTGCCCCACTGGTCGCTGCCGCCGGTCTGCATGGTGCAGCCGTAGCGCCGGTAGAGCTCCAGGAAGTCCATCCCCTGGAGGATCTGGTAGCTGAACTCGGTGTAGCTGATGCCCTGGTCGGAGTTGAGGCGCCGGGCGACGGCTTCCTTGGCGATCATCTTGTTGACGCGGAAGTGCTTGCCCACGTCGCGCAGGAACTCGATCGCCGACATCCCGGACGTCCAGTCCAGGTTGTTCACCATCGTCGCGGCGTTCGGCCCCTCGAAGGAGAGGAAGGGCTCGATCTGCCCGCGGACCCGCTCGACCCAGTCCGCGACGACCTCGGGAGCGTTGAGCGTCCGCTCCGCCGACGGCTTGGGGTCGCCGATCAGGCCGGTGGCCCCGCCGACCAGGCCCAGCGGCCGGTTGCCCGCCTGCTGCAGCCGCCGGATGGTGAGGATCTGCACCAGGTTGCCGAGGTGCAGGCTGGGCGCCGTGGGGTCGAAGCCGCAATAGACCGTGACCGGGCCGTCCGTGAACGCCTTGCGCAGTGCGTCCTCGTCAGTGGATACGGCGATCAGCCCGCGCCACTGCAGCTCGTCGACGATGTCCGTCACGGTTCTCTTGTCTCCTTGGGTCAATGCGATGAGTCGGTGCTCCGCGGTCCGCGCACCATGGCGGTCGCAGAGCGTCTGTACAGCGTGTCCGAGAGTACGCGGTCATGGCGAGTCGTTATGGGCGGCGTCTCGGGGTGTGGGCACGGTAGGGACTGACGGTGGGGTCGCCGTCGATCCAGAAGCGCCAGGGGTGGACGGCTCCCGCACCGCCGACACCGGTACGGGGCCCGGTGCGCACCAGGCCGGCGGGTGGCGGAGTACCGGTGAGGACGCGGAACGGGCTGCCGGCCGGTTCGCCCGCAGGACCGGTATAGGGGTCGCAGACGTCGGATCCGTTGAGCGACCGGTCGACGGAGAGCGCGGTGGCCAGCCGGGCCGGGCCCTGGGCGAGGTCGGTGTCCTTGCGGGAGGTGGGACGGTTCGCGCGGGCGAGGTCCTCCCCACGGGTGATCTCGCCACCCCGCAGCAGGACCCCGCTCGGCGTGCCCTCGGGGCCGCAGACCAGGTTCAGGCAGTGCCACATTCCGTATGTGAAGTACACGTAGGTGTGGCCGGGCGGGCCGAACATCACCGCGTTGCGTTCGGTGCGGCCCCGGTAGGCGTGCGATCCCGGGTCGACGGGTCCCGCGTAGGCCTCCACCTCGGTGAGGCGCAGCTCGATCGGGCCGTCCGGGGTGTCGCGGACGAGGATCCGGCCGAGGAGGTCCGGTGCGATGTCGAGGACCGGGCGGTCGAAGAAGGGCCGGGCGAGCGGGGCCCTTTCCGCGTCGGCGATCATGCGGTACGAGGGTACTGGAACCGTTCGCCGCGGTTCCGCGTTCGTACAGACCATAGATAACGTAAAGAAACAGTCAACCGCCGGTATGAGGAGTGGGACAACGTGGGCTTCAAGAAGCTGCTTGCGAGCATGGGTGCCGGTGGGGCGTCCGTCGAGACGGTGCTGACGGACCCGAACGTGGTGCCGGGCGGCATCGTCCAGGGTGAGGTGCGCATCCAGGGCGGTTCGGTCGCGCAGCAGATCGAGGGGCTCTCCGTCGGGCTGCAGGCCCGCGTCGAGGTCGAGAGCGGCGACAACGAGTACAAGCAGGACATCGAGTTCCACCGGCAGCGGCTGGGCGGGGCGTTCGAGGTGGCGCCGGGGGCCGTGCACACCGTGCCGTTCGGGCTGGAGATCCCGTGGGAGACGCCGGTCACGACGTTCCTCGGCCGGCATCTGTCGGGGATGAACATCGGGGTGACGACCGAGCTGGCGATCGCCCGCGCGGTGGACTCGGGTGACCTCGACCCGGTCAGCGTGCACCCGCTGCCGGCGCAGCAGGCGCTGCTGGACGCGTTCGGGCAGTTGGGCTTCGCGTTCAAGGCCGCGGACCTGGAGAAGGGGCACATCCGGGGGACCCGGCAGCGGCTGCCGTTCTACCAGGAGATCGAGTTCCGGGCCCCGCACCAGTACCGGGGGCTGAACCAGGTGGAGCTGACCTTCATCGCGGACGGCAACGAGATGGACGTGATCCTGGAGATGGACAAGAAGCCGGGGCTGTTCGGCGAGGGCAGCGACTCGTACCGGTCGTTCACGGTCGGGCTGCAGTCCTTCCAGGGCACCGACTGGGCCGCGTACCTGAATCAGTGGCTGGCGGAGGTCGGCGGCAAGCGCAACTGGTTCTAGGGATCTAGGCTCGGAGCGCGGAAGGCTGCCGCGGCGCAGGCCGGCGGCAGTCGATGACTGTTCTTGCGATCAGGAGGTGTCGAGGTGACCGAGCAGAAGCGGCGGCCGCTCCCCCACGAGTTCCATCCGCCGGTGCCGTCGTTCACGGTGGTGAGCGATGACGTGGCGCCGGGCGGGGTGTTGAAGGACGAGCAGGTGTACGCGGCGGGGAACACGTCACCGCAGCTGCGGTGGGAGGGCTTCCCCGAGGGGACGAAGAGTTTCGCCGTCACGTGCTACGACCCGGACGCGCCGACCGGCAGCGGTTTCTGGCACTGGTCGCTCATCGACATCCCCGTGTCCGTCACCGAGCTGCCCGCGGGTGCGGGCGGCGGTGACTTCAAGGGGCTGCCCGAGGGCGCGCTGCACGTCAGGAACGACTACGGGACGCGGGACTTCGGCGGGGCCGCGCCGCCGCCGGGGGACGGTTCGCACCGCTATGTCTTCACCGTGTACGCGGTGGACACCGAGAAGCTCGGGCCGGACGCGGACGCCTCGCCGGCCGTGATCGGTTTCAATCTCCGCTTCCACACGCTGGGCCGCGCTCAGCTGATCGGCGAGTACGAGGCACCGGCCGGTACCTGACGGCCGGCGGCCCGCCGCTCGGGCAGACGGCCCGCCGCGGCAGGCGGGCGCCCGTTAATTGCGTTGCGCCCCGGCGCCCTGAATCGCACAGTGGTACGTGTCTGGTGGTGGCCCACCATCACCGGGCAGCCGGTACCGCGGTAGCGGGGGCGGCGGGGCGGCGCGTCGTGGTGGTTCTCGCCCGCGCGCTGCCGGCCGTCCGCCGGAACCAGGTGTTTCCCGCCCGGTGTCCGCGCCGGCTGCCGTACGCTCCGGACGCTTCCGTTTCGCACGGGGGGAAGCGTCCGGGGCGTTCGGCGTTTTTCGCCGTCCCGCCGACCGCCACCCGCCCGGGATCCGCTCCCGCACCCCGCCGATCCCCTTTCCCCGCACGGTAATTGCGTTGTCCGCCGGGGGTCCGCGAGGCACAGTGGATCCACTTCGCCATGGGGCGGGGACGGATCCTTGGGGTGGGCGGAATGCGTGAGACTCTGGTGCTGAACGCGAGTTTCGAGCCGCTGTCGACGGTGTCGCTGCGGCGTGCCGTGGTGCTGGTCATGCAGGAGAAGGCCGTCGTCGAGCAGGCGCATCCCGGGCTGCGCATCCGCGCGGCGGCCGTCGAGGTTCCGGTTCCGCTGGTGATCAGGCTGCGCCGATACGTCCGGGTGCCCTTCCGACAACGGGCCTCGTGGTCGCGGCGGGGGGTGCTGGTGCGTGACCGGCACCGGTGCGCTTACTGCGGTCGCCGGGCGAGCACGGTGGACCACATCGTTCCGCGGTCGCGCGGCGGTGGGGACACCTGGCTGAACACGGTCGCGGCCTGCGCCGAGGACAACGGCCGCAAGGCGGACCGGACTCCTGAGCAGGCCGGGATGCGGCTGCTGACGCAGCCGTTCGAGCCGACGCCGGCGGACACTCTGCTGCTGGCGCTGGGGATCAGGGACAACGACGCGCTGCCGGGGTGGCTGGCGCTGCCGGCCTGATCCCGGTGGGGCGCGGACGGCGGCGGGCCCGGGACGGTGTGAGCACCGTCCCGGGCCCGCCGCCGCACGCGGCCGGTCATCTGAGGACGAGCTGGACGATGGCCACGATGCCGACGGCGACGATGACGCCGCGCAGCGCCGCCGGCGGCAGCCGGCGGCCGATGCGGGCGCCGAAGATGCCGCCGAGGGTGGCTCCGGCGGCGATGAGGCCGACGGCGGCCCAGTTGAAGTCGGCGACGAAGAGGAAGAACACGGCGGCGATGCCGTTGACGAGCATGCCCAGGACGTTCTTGACGCCGTTGATCCGCTGCAGGTCGTCATGGAGCAGCAGGCCCATCAGCGACAGGTAGAGGACGCCCTGGGCGGCCCCGAAGTAGCCGCCGTACATGCTGGCGAGGAAGAGTCCGGCGAGCAGCAGCGGGCCGCCGTCGGTGGGGACCTCGGTGCCCTCGCGTTCGCGGCGGGCCTTGATGGCGCGGGCGAGGCGGGGCTGCAGTACGACCAGGACCAGGGCCAGCCCGATGAGTACGGGGACGATCGCGTCGAACGCGCTGGACGGCAGGGTCAGCAGCAGGATCGCGCCGGCCAGGCCGCCGGCCAGTGCGGCGGAGCCGAGCCGGATGACGCGCCGGCGCTGGCCGCGCAGTTCACGGCGGTAGCCGATGGCGCCGCTGAGCGAACCGGGCACCAGGCCGAGGGCGTTGGAGACGTTCGCGGTGATCGGCGGGAGGCCTACGGCGAGCAGTACCGGGAACGTGATGAGGGTGCCGGAGCCGACGATGGTGTTGATGGTGCCGGCGCCGATACCCGCCGCGAAGACGGCGAGTGCCTCCCAGAACGTCACGCTGTGCCCCTCGATGACCGGTGTCGGATACACCGATCATGCCCGAGGGTCAGTCCTTGTCGAAGCGTGGGGTCTCGCGGCGCGGGGCGGGGAAGTCGTCGCCGCCCCCGCTGTTGCCGTTGCTGCCGCCGTTGTTCCCGCCGCCGGCGCCGTTGGACGGGGCGCCGGGGAGATTGACGATGCCGCCGAGGCCCTTGAGCGCGTCGTTGAGCTCGCTGGGGATGATCCAGAGCTTGTTGGCGTCCCCCTGCGCGATCTTCGGGAGCATCTGGAGGTACTGGTAGGCCAGCAGCTTCTGGTCCGGGTCGCCCGCGTGGATGGACTCGAAGACCGTACGGATGGCCTGGGCCTCACCCTCGGCGCGCAGCGCGGCGGCCTTGGCGTCACCTTCGGCGCGCAGGATGGAGGACTGCTTCTCACCTTCGGCGGTGAGGATCTGGGACTGCCGGATGCCTTCGGCGGTGAGGATCGCGGCGCGCTTGTCGCGGTCCGCGCGCATCTGCTTCTCCATCGAGTCCTGGATGGAGGTGGGCGGCTCGATCGCCTTGAGCTCGACGCGGTTGACGCGGATGCCCCACTTGCCGGTGGCCTCGTCCAGGACGCCGCGCAGCGCCGCGTTGATCTCCTCGCGGGAGGTCAGCGTCCGTTCCAGGTCCATGCCGCCGATGATGTTGCGGAGCGTGGTGACGGTGAGCTGCTCGATCGCCTGGATGTAGCTGGCGACTTCGTACGTCGCCGCGCGGGCGTCGGTGACCTGGTAGTAGATGACCGTGTCGATGTTGACGACCAGGTTGTCCTGGGTGATCACCGGCTGCGGCGGGAACGGCACGACCTGCTCGCGGAGGTCGATGCGGTTGCGGATCGTGTCGATGAACGGAACGACGATGTTCAGGCCCGCGCTCAACGTCCGCGTGTAGCGGCCGAATCGTTCGACGATGGCGGCACTCGCCTGTGGGATGACCTGGACCGTCTTGATGAGCGCGACGAAGACGAGCACCACCAGGATGATCAGGACGATGATGATCGGCTGCATGTCCACTCCCGCGCCGTTTGCGGACGTACTACGACATGATCAATTCTCGCAGACCACTGCGGCGGTGCGCTCAGGTTCGGCGAATTCCCGGAGCACGACCGCGGCGGCCGTATCGGTTGGTCGGAAGTCCTCGGTCACATGACGACGGCCGTCGCGCCGTCGATCTCCACGACGTCCACCTTCTCGCCCGGGTCGAAGCTCCGTTCCTCGTCGAGGGCGCGCGCCGACCAGATCTCTCCGGCGAGCTTGATGCGTCCGCCGCCGCCGTCGACCCGTTCGAGGACGACGGCCTGCCGCCCCCTCAGCGCGTCGATCCCGGTGCGCAGTTCGGGCCGCTGCGTCCGGTGCTTGTAGGCGATCGGGCGGACGACCGCGAGAAGTGCGACCGAGACGATCACGAAGACGATGACCTGGACGACGATGCCGCCGCCGAGCGCGGCGACGATCGCCCCCGCGACGGCGCCGACCGCGAACATCCCGAATTCGGGCATCGTCGTGATCACCAGCGGTATGCCGAGTCCTACGGCGGCGATCAGCCACCACACCCATGGGTCCACCTCCCCATCGTAGGGGGGCGGGGGTGATCTGTGACAGGCCTTCCGTGCGCGGGGGCGGGCGCGGGGAAGCACGAACGGGCGTGCCGCCGGGGGGCGTTACAGGCTGCTCCCCCCCGGCCGGGCGGCCGATTCCTAAGAGAGCGGCAGTCCCGCGGCGGTCCAGCGGTCGCCCCTGCGCTCGACGACCAGCGGGAGGCCGAAGCAGCGGGAGAGGTTGCGCGAGGTGAGTTCCAGCTCGACCGGTCCTGCGGCGACGACCTTGCCCTGGCGGATCATGAGGACGTGGGTGAAGCCGGGGGCGATCTCCTCGACATGGTGGGTCACCATGATCATGGAGGGTGCGATCGGGTCGCGGGCGAGCCGGCCGAGGCGGCGTACCAGGTCCTCACGGCCGCCGAGGTCCAGGCCGGCCGCGGGCTCGTCGAGGAGCAGCAGCTCCGGGTCGGTCATCATGGCGCGGGCGATCAGGGTGCGCTTGCGCTCGCCCTCGGACAGGGTGCCGAACTTGCGGTCCAGGTAGTCGGACATGCCCAGCCGGTCGAGGAAGGCGCGGGCGCGGTCCTCGTCGACCTTCTCGTAACTCTCCCGCCAGTGCGCGGTCATGCCGTACGCGGCGGTGAGCACGGTCTGCAGGACGGTCTGGCCGCGCGGCATCTTGTCCGCCATGGCCGCGCCGGCCATGCCGATGCGGGGGCGCAGTTCGAAGACGTCGACGCTGCCGAGCTTCTCGCCGAGCACCTGGACGGTGCCGGTGGTCGGGAAGAGATAGCTGGAGGCGACATTGAGCAGGGTGGTCTTTCCCGCGCCGTTCGGTCCGAGGATCACCCAGCGTTCGCCCTCGGCGACCGACCACGAGACCTGGTCCACCAGAGCCCGCCCGTCGCGGACCACCGATACGTCCACCAGCTCCAGCACATCGCTCATGAGCGCGTTGTCTCCCATTGCAGTCTCGGTTGTCACGGGCAGAGCCCCGAGGGAAAACCTACGCCACGCGTCGGGCGCTCCACTCCTTAGGCTGGGGGGATGCTTGATGAACCTCGATCAGGACGGCTGGCGGCGTGGGGAAATGCCCTACTTGCCGGACTTGCCGCACCGGATGATGTCGCCCAGGAGGTCCTGGGCGAGGACGCGGTCCACCGGATGACCGGACTGCCGGGCGAGACCGGCCCGGTCGGGCTGACGCTCGGCCTCGGCCGGCTGCGCGCGCTCGGGACGACCGGGCTGCGGGTCGCGCTGCCCGCGCCGGGACATCCGCTGGGCCTCAGCGGCCCGGCGGATTTCAACGCGCGGGCGCTGGCCGCGGGCGAGGCCGTGATCGCGGTCGGCGGCCCGGCGCTCGGCCTCGTACCCGAAGTGAGCGAGGCCGGGCCGCGCGGCGATGTGCATGTGGAGGTGGAGTGGAAGTGCCTGGAGGTGCGGCAGGGCCCGCCGGCCGATGTGCCGTCGCTCGGCGAGGCCGAGCGGGAGCTGGCCGAGGCGCTGCGGGACACCACCGAGGCGCTGACCCGGCTGGACGTGGCGGGGGCGGGGCCGGCCGCGCAGGCCGCCCTGGACGCGTACCGGGCGCGTGCGGAGCGCGGCCGTGATCTGCTGGCGCCCGGCTATCCGCCGCGGGCGGTACGGGTGCTGGCGCTGGCGCAGCGGGTCGGCGCCCTGGTCGCCATCGCCTCCGACGGGCACGGGGGTGCGGTGAGCGCGTCGGAGATCGCCGCGCGTGCGGAGCTGCTGCGGCCGGTGGAGCGGACCGCGCGGCGGGCGCAGGTGGCGGCGTACAACGCGTACGTGGAGGAGTCGGAGCGCCGGGCCTGAGCCGCACCGGGATGACGTGGAAGGCCCCGCGGTCCGCCGGTGTCACCGGTGGAACGCGGGGCCTTCACGGTCGTGCGGGGCTGGTCAGCCGATGTTCGACGACGCGTTGCCGAACGCCGGGTTGAGCAGGCCGATCACGTTGACGGTGTTGCCCGTCACGTTGACCGGGACGTGCACCGGCACCTGGAGCAGGTTGCCGGACAGCACGCCCGGGGAGTCGGTGGCGGAGCCACAGGCATCGGCGCTCGCGAACGCGGAACCGGCGGAGACACCCGCGGCGATTCCGGTGACGGCGATGACCAGGGCGGCCTTTTTGGCAGTGTTCATGGGAAACGATCCTCCTGTTGCGGTACGGCCCAGCCGCGGGGCCGCACGGTGATGAACGCCCGGCCCGGCCGGATGACACGGGGCGCGGACCGGATACGTCCGAAGGGATCACCGGATCGAACGCACGGGGGTTCGATCGAACGCATCGGCCCCGGAAGCGGTGCCTCCGGGGCCGGTCGTCGCGGCGGGGCCGCGGCGGGACTACTGGTTGACGCACTCGTTCCCGAACGCCGGGTTCAGGAGACCGATCACGTTCACGGTGTTGCCGCAGAGGTTGACCGGGACGTGCACGGGAACCTGGAGCAGGTTGCCGGAGAGGACGCCGGGCGAGCCCTCGGCCACGCCGTGGGCCTCGGCGCCGCTGTGGGCGGAGGCGACACCGGCTCCGGCCATGGCGAGCCCGCCCGCGACGAAGGTGACGGCCGCGGCGGTCTTCAGGATCTTCACTTCGAACTTCCTCCTTGCAGGGTGCACCGCGACCAGCCGCCGCGGTACTCCCTACAGAACGGGCCACCGGCGGTCAGGATGCGCCACCGGCCCCACATCCACCCGTCGGAATGAATCCGATACCGGAACACACCGGTCCGGTATGGCCGGTCAGGCCTCCGGAGGTGCCCCGATGCCGTGTCTGACCGCCCACAGCGCGGCCTGGGTGCGGTCCGAGACGTCGAGCTTCATCAGGATGTTCGAGACATGGGTCTTCACGGTCTTCTCCGAGAGCACCAGCGCGCGGGCGATCTCCCGGTTGGAGCGCCCGTCGGCGATCAGCGTCAGCACCTCGCGCTCCCGTTCGGTGAGGGCGTTGCCCCGCCCCTGGCCGCCGGTGGGGAACTCCTGGGAGAGCAGGGCGTCGGCCACCTCGGGCTGGAGCAGCACATGGCCGGCGTGCACGGAGCGGATCGCACCGGCCAGCGCCTCGGGGTCCACGTCCTTGTACACGTAGCCGGCCGCGCCGGCCCGCAGGGCGGGGACGATGGTGCGCTGCTCGGTGAAGCTGGTGACGATCAGCACCCGGGCGGGGTTGCCGAGCTCGCGCAGCTTGCGCAGGGCGGAGATGCCGTCGGCGCCGGGCATCTTGATGTCCATCAGGATCACGTCGGGACGCAGTTCCTCGGCGCGGGCCACGCCCTCGTCGCCGTCCCCCGCCTCCCCGACGACGTCGATGTCGCCCTGGATCTCCAGGAAGGTCCGCAGTCCGCGGCGCACCACCTGGTGGTCGTCGACGAGCAATACGCGAATGCGTGCCTGCCCCGCTGGCTCAGCCACCGGGCACCTCCATCTCGATGACGGTGCCCTTGCCGGGCGCCGATTCCACTGTCAGGTGTCCGCCCACGCCGCTCGCCCGGTCGCGCATGGAGACCAGGCCGAGATGGCGTCCGGCACGGCGCACCGCGGACGGTTCGAAGCCGCTGCCGTCGTCGCGGACCCGCAGGACCGCTCCCTTGCCCCGGCCGAAGAGGCAGACGGTCACGGCTCCGGCGTCAGCGTGCCGCAGCGCGTTGTGCAGCGCCTCCTGGGCGACCCGCAGCAGCGCCTCCTCCTGGGCCGCTGGCAACGCCTTGACCTGGTGGGACGTGAAGGTGACATGGGCCGCGTGGGCCCGGTCGAGCACCTCGGCCCCGGTCCGCAGGGTCGCGACGAGGCCGTCCTCGTCCAGTCCGGCGGGCCGCAGCTCGACGACGACGGCGCGCAGCTCGTCGGCGGCCTCGGCGGCGAGCGCCGCCACCTGCTTCAGCTCCTCCTTCGCGCGCGCCGGGTCGCGGTCGACCAGGGCGGCCGCGGCCTGTGCGGTGAGGCGCAGCGAGAAGAGCTTCTGGGAGACCGCGTCGTGCAGCTCGTGGGCGATGCGCGCCCGCTCGCCCGCCAGGGTGAGTTCGCGGCTGCGCTCGTGGAGGCGGGCGTTGGTGAGGGCGATGGCGGCGTGCGCGGCCAGGGTCCGCAGCAGCGTCTCGTCCTCCTGGGTGAAGGCGCAGTCGGTGGCGGGCCCGGTTCTGGGGCCCAGCTTGTTGGCCAGGAAGATCGCGCCGAGGATCTCCTCGCCGTCGACGACCGGCATCCCGATGAAGTCGGTCATGTCCGGGTGGGCGCGCGGCCAGCCCCCGAAGGAGTCGGACTGCGTGACGTCCGCGAGCCGCTGCGGGGTCGCCTCATGGAGCATCGCGGCGAGGATGCCGTGCTGCCGGGGCAGCGGGCCGATCGCCTTCCACTGCTCGTCGCTCACCCCGTCGACGACGAACTGGGCGAACCCGCCGTGATCGTCGGGCACCCCGAGCGCGGCGTACTCGGCGTCGAGCAGCTCGCGGGCGGACGCGACGATCGTCTGCAGCACCTCGCGCACCTCCAGGTGCCGGCTCATCGCGAGGACCGCGTCGCTGACCGCTTCGATTCCGCCTCTGGGCGACCGGTTGGACATGTCGTCAACCTACCGGCGCCGCGGCTCCGGCGGATCGGGCCGGCGACCTAGGGCAAAGTGCCCCCCGACGTGCGGCGGACGGCCGAGGCGCGGGATACGTCGGCGTTCCTACGGTGAAGGGAGCCGCTGGGCAACGGGTCCGGTGGCGGCTCGGAGGGTGGGACGACGATGGCGGTGGCGATCATCACGGGGGCTTCGCGGGGACTGGGCCGTGCCCTGGCCGGGGCGCTCGCCCGGCGTGGCTGGGACCTGGTGCTCGACGGGCGGTCCGAGGGAGTACTGAAGACGGCGGCGGCGGAGCTGGAACGGGAGGGCCCCGGACGGGTGGCGGCGGTGCCGGGCGATGTCACCGACGCCGCCCACCGGACCGCGCTCGTCGCGGCGGCCCGCGCGTTCGGCGGCGTCGATCTGCTGGTGAACAACGCGAGCGCGCTGGGTGCCGAGCCGCTGGTGGCCCTGGCGGAGCTTCCGGTGGACGGGCTGCGCGCCGCGCTGGAGACGAACGTGGTGGCGCCGCTGGGGCTCGTACGGGAGGCGCTGCCCCTGCTGCGGGCGGCGGGCGGCGCGGTGCTGAACATCAGCTCCGACGCGGCCGTGGAGGCGTACGGGACGTGGGGCGGCTACGGGGCGAGCAAGGCGGCGCTGGAGCAGCTGTCCGCGGTGCTGGCCGTGGAGGAGCCGGGGCTGCGGGTGTGGTGGGTGGATCCGGGCGACCTGCGGACCGAGCTGTACACGGCGGCGGTCCCGGACGACGACCCGTCGGACCGGCTGCTGCCGGCGGACGTCGCCCCGGCCTTCCTGCGACTGCTGGACGAGGAGGCGCCCAGCGGGCGCTACTCCGCTCCGGCGCTGCTGGAAGCACGGTGACCACGATGGAGGGGCTGCGGGGGCTGCGGGTGCCGCCCGAGCTGTCGGCGCGGGCGCCGGCCGGGCGGCGGGACGGCGTACGGCTGCTGGTCGGTCGGGCGGCGGCCGGCGAGGTGGCGCACCACTCCTTCCGGGAGCTTCCCGGGCTGCTGCGGGCGGGTGACGTCCTGGTGGTGAACACCTCGCGGACGCTGCCCGCGGCGGTCGGCGGGCGGCTCGGCCTGGAACCGGTGACCGTGCACTTCTCGACCCGCCAGGACGACCACCGGTGGGCCGTGGAGGTGCGCAGGCCCGACGGGCGCGGCACGACGGTGCCGCGGGCCGGCGGACCGGCCGGGGCGGTCGTGGAGCTGCCGGACGGGGAGCACCTGGTGCTGGAGGAGCCGCTGTCGCCGCGCGGGGACCGGCTGTGGCTGGCGCGGCCGTCGATGGCGGACACCGCCGCCTATCTGCACGGGCACGGGCGGCCGATCCGGTACGGCTACACCGAGCGGGACCAGCCGCTCGCGGAGTACCAGACGGTGTTCTCGGTGCCGTCGCCCGACGGCCGCGGCTCGGCGGAGATGCCGAGCGCCGGCCGGCCGTTCACCACCGGGATGGTGACCTCCCTGGTCAGCAGGGGTGTGCAGATAGCGCCGATCGTCCTGCACACCGGGGTCTCCTCGGCCGAGACCCATGAGCCGCCGTACCCGGAGTGGTTCGAGGTGTCGCCGAGCACCGCCTGGCAGGTGAACGCCGCCCGCAGCGGGGGCGGCCGGGTCGTGGCGGTCGGTACGACGGCCGTACGGGCGCTGGTGTCGGCGGCGGACGGCCGGGGCACCGTCCGCGCCGCGCGGGGCTGGACGGGTCTGGTGTTGACCCCGGAACGCGGGGTACACGCCGTGGACGGGCTGCTGACCGGGCTGCATGAGCCGGCGGCCTCCCACCTGCTGATGCTGGAGGCGGTGGCGGGCGCTCCGCTGCTGGAGCGGGTCTACGCGGAAGCCGTGCGCGGCGGCTATCTGTGGCACGAGTTCGGCGACGTGAACCTGCTGCTCCCGTAGGCGTTCCGGGGGCGCTTCCGGCGCCGATTCCGGGCACGCTGCCAGGACACCTGAAAAGCCGTCACCGTGCGCACCCCCGTCATGACGATCCGTCGATGGCGGGGGTGGTGCCGTGTGACCTGCCCGATAGGACGTACGTCACTTACGAAGCCGGATAGTGGACCGGGAGGGTGCCCACGGCGCGTAAGGGGCCCGTAAACACGCCCTGCCGTTCAACCCGCAACTACGACTTTCGTTAGTAATCGACCTCTTTGCCCTGCGGTTTTTACCCGGCTATCAATGCCGGAGTCCGCAATTGGAAGAGGTAACTCCCCCATGCAGCTCCCGACGCTCCCGAAGCTCGGCCGCCTGAACAAGGTGCATTCGTTCGCCGTAGCAGGCACCGCAACCGCCGCTCTGACGGTTCTGGCCATCACCGCTGGTGTCCAGGGATCCGACGGAACGGCCCTCGCCGCCGGCGAGCCCTCCAACATCGCTGTGGTCAGCACCGCTGGCCCGCAGAGCATTACCGACCAGGCCGGCGCCGCTTCGCAGCACGCCGCAGCCGAGGCCGCGGCCAAGAAGAAGGCGGCCGACACGGCCGCCGCGGCCGCGAAGAAGAAGGCGGCCGACGACGCCGCCAAGAAGAAGGCCGCTGACGAGGCCGCCAAGCGCAAGCAGGCGGAGCAGGCCGCGAACCGCTCCCACGAGCGCAAGGCCCTCGCCGCCAAGCCGAAGGCCGAGACCAAGGCTCCGGCCGCCCCGGCCGCCGTCTCGTACTCGAACGACCTCGACGGCTGGATCAAGGAGTCGCTGTCGGTCATGGCCGCCCACAACATCCCGGGCAGCTACGACGGCATCTACCGCAACATCATCCGTGAGTCCTCGGGCAACCCGCAGGCCATCAACCTCACGGACTCCAACGCCATGGCCGGCATACCCTCCAAGGGTCTGCTGCAGGTCATCGACCCGACGTTCCAGCAGTACCACGTCGCCGGTACCTCCATGGACATCTACGACCCGGTCGCCAACATCACCGCCGCGTGCAACTACGCGGCCGCGAACTACGGCTCCATCGACAACGTCGACTCGGCCTACTGAGCACCGGTCCACCACGCCGAAGGGCGGCCGCACCCCCAGGGGTACGGCCGCCCTTCGGCGTTGTCGGTCCCTGCGCGCTACTTGCGCATGACCTCCGGCTCGTGGCGGCGCAGCAGCCGCGCGACCACGACACCGCAGATGACCCCGAGTACGACCAGCACGCCCATGTCGACGATCCACTGGGCCGCGGTGTGCTCCCAGAGCTGGTCCGGGTTGGCCGCGTCCCACGGCATGAGGACGTTCAGCTGGGCGGTGGTGCCCAGCGCGGAGACGGCCCAGCGGGCCGGCATCAGCCAGGCGAACTGCTCCACGCCGATCGAGTCGTAGAGCTGGAAGAGCACCCCGGTGAAGACGACCTGGACGATCGCGAACATCACCAGCAGCGGCATGGTCTTCTCGGCGGTCTTCACCAGGGCCGAGATGATCAGGCCGAACATCATCGAGGTGAAGCCGAGCGCGATGACGGCCAGCGTCATCTCGATCGCCGGTGAGCTCTTGAAGATCACGCCCTCGGTGGGCATGGCCCGCGGGGCGAAGCCGATGCCGCAGATGATGACGCCCTGCAGGGCCGTGATCAGACCCAGCACGATGACCTTGGACATCAGGTACGCGGAGCGGGACAGGCCGGTGGCCCGTTCCCGTTCGTAGATCACCCGTTCCTTGATCAGTTCTCGTACCGAGTTGGCGGCGCCCGAGAAGCAGGCGCCCACCGCGAGGATCAGCAGGATCGTGCCCGCGTCCTTGTTGACCAGGTGGGCCTTGAGCGGACCCGGGCCCAGACCGCTGTCGGCCGGGATGACGACGCTGACCACACCGAGCACTGCGGGCAGGATGAACATCAGCCCGATGAAGCCGCGGTCGGACGCGATCACCGACAGATAGCGGCGCACCAGCGTCAACAGCTGGGAACCCCAGCTCTGCGGCTTCGGCGGGCGGGTGGCCATCTGCGGGACGACCGCCACGGCCTGCGGGGCGGCGTCCAGGTCGGCCGCGTACATCTGGTAGTGCTGCGAGCCGTGCCAGCGGCCCGACCAGTCGTAGTCGCGATAGTTCTCGAACGCCGAGAAGACGTCGGCCCAGGTCTCGTAACCGAAGAAGTTGAGCGCTTCCTCCGGCGGGCCGAAGTAGGCGACCGAGCCGCCCGGCGCCATCACCAGCAGCTTGTCGCACAGCGCCAGCTCGGCCACCGAGTGGGTGACCACCAGGACGGTGCGGCCGTCGTCGGCCAGACCGCGCAGCAGCTTCATGACGTCGCGGTCCATACCCGGGTCGAGGCCGGAGGTCGGCTCGTCCAGGAAGATCAGCGACGGCTTGGTGAGCAGCTCCAGCGCGACGGAGACCCGCTTGCGCTGGCCCCCCGAGAGGGAGGTGATGCGCTTGTCCGCGTGGATGTCGAGCTTGAGCTCCTGCAGGACCTCCTGGATCCGGTGGTTGCGCTCGTCGGTCGCGGTGTCACCGGGGAAGCGGAGCTTGGCCGCGTACCGCAGTGCTTTGCGGACGGTCAGCTCCTTGTGCAGGATGTCGTCCTGCGGGACCAGACCGATGCGCTGGCGCAGCTCGGCGAACTGCTTGTACAGGTTTCGGTTGTCGTACAGCACCTCGCCCTGGTCGGCCGGACGGTAGCCGGTCAGCGCACGCAGCAGCGTGGACTTGCCGGAACCGGACGGGCCGATCACCCCGATCAGCGACTTCTCCGGGACACCGAAGGAGACGTCCTTGAGGATCGTCTTCGTGGTGTTTCCCTGCGGGACCGTGACGGTCAGCCGCCGGGCCGAGAAGGAGACCTCGCCGGTGTCGACGAACTCCTCGAGCCGGTCCCCGGCGAGCCGGAAGGTCGAGTGGCCGACGCCGACGATGTCGTGGGGGCCCAGCAGATGGCGCTGGATCGGCTGACCGTTGACATAGGTGCCGTTGTGGCTGCCCAGGTCGACGATCTCGAAGCGGCCGTCGGGGTGCGCCTTGAACTCGGCGTGGAACCGGGAGACCTGGAGGTCGGAGACGACCAGGTCGTTCTCCAGCGCACGGCCGATCTTCGTGACCTGGTTGATCGAGAAGTGGTGCATCGTGGTCGGGCTGCGGTGCTGCTGCCCGCCCTGCGGCTGCTGCGGCTGCTGCGGCCAGCCCTGCTGCTGCGGAACCTGCGCCGGCGGCTGGTTCCAGCCACCCTGCTGCGGCTGGACGGGCGGCCGGTGCGGCTGCTGGACCGGCGGGGCCTGCCGTGCGGCAGGTGCCTGGTGCGGCTGCGCCAGCGACGTCTCCGCACTGTAGAGATCGGCGCTGACCTGCTGGCCGCCGCTGAAGTTGAGACGGGGGCCGTCGGTCGCGTTGCCGAGGTTCACGGCGGAGCCCGGTCCGACCTCCATCTGGTGGATGCGCTGGCCCTGGACATAGGTGCCGTTGGTGCTGCCGAGATCCTCGACGATCCAACTGCGTTCGCCCCAGCGGATGGTGGCATGCCGCCAGGAGACCCTGGCGTCGTCGAACACCATGTCTCCCTGCGGATCCCGCCCGAGGCTGTACGACCTGGATGGGTCGAGCGTCCAGGTTTGACCGTTCAATTCGAGTACGAGTTCAGGCACCCCAAGCCCCAAAAGTTGTCCCCCGGTATTTCCCCATGCGGGGAGTCTAGGGATTGCGAACATCGGGAGGAACTATTTCAGGCCCGGCAGTCGAACCGGAACCCGCCCTCCGATAAGTACGCCCGCCGGCAGCGTTGACTGCGCCCAAATGCCACCGGAGAGTAGTAACCGCCCAAGGACACGACCTCGGGGGGCCGGGATGACCGCTAGGACCACGCCCTGGGTGAGCGTACTGCTCTCCGCCATCGCGTCCGTGAGTTGGGCGTTTCTGGCCATGACGGGCACCGCCGCGCTCGGTCTGCATCTGCTCGGGGCGGACGCCGCCGGTTCGCTCGGACCGATGACGGCCGCGGTGGTGGCGATGGCGGCGGGCGGCCGGGTCCGACCGTCGGGCGACGTCGCCGTGTTCGGGATGGACAGCGCCGGCACCCAGGGCGCCATCGGCGTCATGCCGCTGGGCGTGAGCCTGGTGGGCGCACTGCTGCTGGTGTGGGTCTTCCTGCGGTCGTTACGCAAGGCCGGGACGGTCGTCTCCGCCGGTGAACTGGCCGCCCGGGTGCTGGCGGTCGCGGTGTTCTTCACCGCCGTACTCGGCGGGCTGTCCTGGGCCGGCCAGGACACCATCGCCATCGACGGCGCCTCGCTCGGCGCTCCGCAGACCGGCGGCATCCTGGACAAGCTGCCCGGTATCGGGGACATCGGGGGCGGCGGACTCTCCGACGGTCTGCAGGGGCTGATCAAGGCCAAGACGTCGGTCGGCTTCCACGTCGACACCGTGCCCACCCTGCTGCGCGGTCTGGTGTGGGTGCTGGTGGTGCTGCTGATCGCGCTGCTCGCCTCGCGCCGTACGCCGCTGCCGCCGGGCTGGCAGGGCGTGCACCGGGTGGTACGGCCCGCCGTCTCCGCGCTGTGCGGGCTGCTGGTGCTCGCCGTGGTGGCGGGGCTCGCCGCCGCCGGGTACGCGGCGGTCACCGGCGAGGAGCCGGGCCGGATCATGGGGGCCGCGCTCCTCGGCGCTCCCGACGGGGTCTGGCTGGCGCTGCCGCTGGGCCTGTTCGTCCAGTGGAAGGGCGTCGCGACCGGGGAGCTCGCGAAGGTACTGCCCGATCCCTTCGACCGCTTGCTGAACAGCGGGGTCAGGGAACCCATCACGCTCGGCCGGCTCGCCGAGCTGGACGACCGGGTCTGGCTGCTGCCGGTCGCGGTGGCGCTGATGATGCTGACCGCCGGGGCGCTCACCGCGACCCGCACCCCGCTGGGGCCCGGATCGCGCGCCGGATACGCGGGGCGCTGCGCGCTGCGGCTGGGAGTCGCGTCGGCCGTCGCGTTCCCGCTGCTGGTGTGGCTGACCGGGGTCTCGGTTAACGCCAACCTGTCGGTCTTCGGCTTCGACGCCGTCGGGGCCGGGATAGAACTGCACGGCAGCGTCCCGCTGGCGCTGCTGCTGGGCGCCGCCTGGGGTGCGGGGGCGGGCGGCGTGGGCGCACTGCTGGCGCTGGCGACCGGCGCCGCGGGACGGCAGGCGGCGCCGCTGGCGACCGGCCCGGCGCCGGGCGGCACGGCCGGCGATTCCGCGCGGACCTACCCGGCCGTCGCCTACGAGCCGGGGCCTTATGTTCCGAGCCCGGCGTACCGTCCCGAGGAGGACGGGCCGAACCCGTACAAGCAGCCGGCGGAGCCCGCCGGAGGCGCCGGCAACGACTCGCCGCACGCGGCCCGGACGGTGGCCGGCGCCCCGCTGCCCCCGCCGCTGCCGCGCCGTTCCCGTGGCGGCGGCCGCACCGACAAATGGCCCGACCCACCGGGCGAACCGCCGCCTCCGCCGGGAGCGCCCCGCAGGCAGTAGGGCGCCGCGCAGGCGGCAGGCGGGGGCGTCGGCGGGCATTCGGGTCGGATTCCCGCTGCGCGGGTCCGGATGGGTGTCCGCCACGCGGGACGGCTCGTCGCGTCCTTGAGGCCGCCGGATACGGTGGTGTCACCATGAACGACGCCACGCAGCCCATCCCTGTCGCCGCCGTTCCCTCCGCGGACGCGCCCACCCTCCTCGTCAAGATCTTCGGCAAGGACCGCCCAGGCATCACCGCCGGACTCTTCGACACCCTCGCCGCGTTCGGCGTGGACGTCGTGGACATCGAACAGGTCGTCACGCGGGGCCGGATGGTGCTGTGCGCGCTGGTGACCGCGCCGACCGCGCCCGGCGCCGAGGGCGAGCTGCGCTCGACCGTGCACAGCTGGTCCGAGTCGATCAAGATGCAGGCCGAGATCATCTCCGGTATCGGTGACAACCGGCCGCGCGGTGAGGGACGTTCCCATGTGACGGTCCTGGGCCACCCGCTGACGGCCGAGTCGACAGCCGCCATAGCGGCTTGCATCACCGCCACCGGCGGCAACATCGACCGGATCTTCCGGCTCGCGAAGTACCCGGTGACGGCGGTCGAGTTCGCCGTCTCGGGCGCCGATCCGCTGGCGCTGCGCTCGGCGCTGGCGATGGAGGCGGCCGCGCGCGGGGTGGATGTGGCGGTGGTCCCGGCCGGGCTGCAGCGGCGGGCCCAGCGGCTGGTGGTGATGGATGTGGACTCCACCGTCATCCAGGACGAGGTGATCGAGCTCTTCGCCGCGCACGCCGGGTGCGAGGCGGAGGTCGCCGAGGTCACCGCCGCGGCGATGCGCGGCGAGCTGGACTTCGAGCAGTCGCTGCACGCCCGGGTGGCGCTGCTGGCGGGGCTGGACGAGTCGGTGGTGGACAAGGTCCGCGCCGAGGTCCGGCTCACCAAGGGCGCCCGTACCCTGATCCGCACGCTCAAGCGGCTCGGCTACCAGGTGGGGATCGTCTCGGGCGGCTTCACCCAGGTCACCGACGATCTCAAGGAGCGGCTGGGGCTGGACTTCGCGGCCGCGAACACCCTGGAGGTGGTGGACGGGAAGTTCACCGGCCGGGTGACCGGACCGATCGTGGACCGGGCCGGCAAGGCGCGGCTGCTGCGGAGCTTCGCGGAACAGGCCGGGGTGCCGCTGAGCCAGACCGTCGCGATCGGTGACGGGGCGAACGACCTCGACATGCTGAACGCGGCGGGACTGGGTGTCGCGTTCAACGCCAAGCCGGTCGTCCGGCAGGCCGCCGACACCGCGGTCAACGTGCCGTTCCTGGACACCGTCCTGTACCTGCTGGGGATCACGCGGGAAGAGGTCGAGGCGGCCGACGCGCTGGACGGCGCCCCGACGGAATCCCGCTAGTGACCTGAGTCGGAGGTTTGGCGTTAGTTCGGTATGAGCCGTCCGGGTCCGAAGATTCCGCCGTTGTTACTGACTGAGCCCCAGCGGGCCGTGCTGGAGGGCTGGGTGCGTCGGCGCACAACCGCGCAAGCGTTGGCTCAACGGTCGCGGATCGTGCTGGAGTGCGCGGACGGTCACTCGATCATGGAGGTGTCCCGTCGTCTGCGGATCGCTCCGGACACGGTCCGCACCTGGCGGCGGCGCTTCCTGGAGAACGGCTTGGACGGCCTGTGTGACGAGCCCAGGCCGGGTGTCCCGCGGAAGATTACCGACGCGGATGTGGAACGAGTGATCGTCAGGACGCTCGAGGAGACGCCGAAGAACGCAACGCACTGGTCGACCCGTTCCATGGCCGCAGCCACGGGCATGTCGCAGTCGACGGTCTCAAGGATCTGGCGGGCGTTCGCCCTGGCCCCGCACCGCTCGCAGACCTTCAAGCTTTCGACGGACCCGTTCTTCATCGACAAGGTCCGCGATGTCGTCGGCCTCTATCTCGATCCGCCGGAGAAGGCCCTGGTCCTCTGCGTGGACGAGAAGTCGCAGATCCAGGCCCTGGACCGGTCACAACCGGTGCTGCCGATGATGCCCGGCGTTCCAGAACGCCGCAGCCACGACTACATTCGCGCCGGCACCACGACGCTCTTCGCGGCACTCGAGGTCGCGACCGGCAAGGTGATCGGATCACTGCACCGCCGCCACCGGGCCATCGAGTTCAAGAAGTTCCTGGCCAAGCTCGACAAGGAAGTCCCGGCCGGGCTCCAGGTGCATCTGATCCTCGACAACTACGCGACCCACAAAACACCCGAGATCAAGAAGTGGCTGCTGGCCCACCCGCGCTTCCACCTGCACTTCACACCCACAAGTGCGTCGTGGCTGAACCTGGTCGAGCGGTGGTTCGCCGAGCTCACACAGAAGAAACTCAAGCGCGGAGTCCACCGCTCCGTCCAGGCCCTCGAACGCGACGTCCGAACCTGGCTGGCCGACTGGAACGACCAACCCCGGCCCTTCATTTGGACGAAGACCGCTGACGAGATCCTCGACAAGGTCGCCGCCTACTGCCACCGAATCTCTGACTCAGGTCACTAGGCCGTGTCTGACAAATAGCGGCGTCCGCCCGGAGGGCGGGGCCCGGGGCGTCTGGTGCGTGCGATCGCAAGGCGGAGGGTCGTCCTCGTACCGGGGTACGTGGATGAGCCCGACAACTGGGGGCACCTCCCAGCGGTAGCTGGGGGAGAGCGTGCGTGCCAGGCGCCCCGGGCTGGGGGCACCCCCAGCGGTAGCTGGGGGAGGGATTTGTCAGACACGGCCTAGGCCGGCCCGGGATCGCACCAGGCCTCGCCGCACGGTCCGCGCGGTCCGTCCGGACGGGCTCAGGCCTCGTGCGGCACCCAGTAGTCGGCCAGCCGGCCGACGCCGTGCTCGACGGACTTCCAGGAACCGGAGAACGTGACGACGCCGAAGGCCGCGGTCGGGAAGCCGCCGCGGTTCATCCGGGCCAGGGCGTCCGCCTCGGCGGTGCCCGCGAGGGCGTCGGCGAGGGCGTGCATGCCGGGGTTGTGGCCGATGACCAGCAGGGTGCCGATGTCGTCGGGGGTCTCGTTGAGCAGGGCCAGCAGCTCGCCCAGGCTCGCTTCGTACAGCCGCTCCTCGTAGACGGTCCTGGGGCGCTGCGGCATCTCGTGCGCGGCGAGCTTCCAGGTCTCACGGGTGCGGGCGGCGGTGGAGCACAGGACCAGGTCGGGGGCGATCCCCGCGTCGGCGAGCCGGCGGCCCGCTACGGAGGCGTCCGTGCGACCGCGTTCGGCCAGCGGCCGCTCGTGGTCGGCGACCGAGGGCCAGTCGGCCTTGGCGTGACGGAGTAGGACGATCGTGCGGGGCGAGTCGACGCTCATGCCCCTCAGCTTTCCAGAAAATCCGCGATCAGGCGCGGGGTAGCCGTTACGGCGGGCACCGGCCCGTGGGCGCCGATCGTCACAGGCCCCGGCATCACAGGAGGTGCTGGGCGATACCGGGGAGCGCGTCCGCGATGCGGGCGATGAGCTGACCGGCGGGCTCGGCCGCCGAGGTGTCGCTCCGGCCGGGTCCGGCGATCAGCATGAGCAGCGCGGCGAAGGCGAGCGCGGGCAGTGCGACGGCCCACCACGGGAGGCGCGTCTGGACCCCGCCGGCCCCCTGGCCGACCGTGTGCCGCGAGGGGCGGGTGGGTGCCTGGATGGACTGGGTGGACACGGTGACCGCCTCCGTGAAGTGCTGGAATGTTCTGACCCTTCGAAACTACGGAAGGGCACTCGACGATCCCATCGGGCGGGCCACCCACTTGACCCTGACCTGGCCCCCCTAGGGATGGTGGGGTTGTCCCCACCATCGGCCTCAGGGGCGGCGGTTCAGCCGAACTTGGCCGCGACGGTCGCGATGATCGCGACGAAGGCCGGAACAGCCAGCATCAGACCGATGATGATCATCAGTCGCTTCTGGCTGTGCGGGGGGTTGGGCTCAAGTACGGGCATGGCCCCAGTCTCGCACCGGCGCCGGAGAGGACCGCGGCGGGGTCGCCCGCGGCGCGGTCACAGTTCGTCCTCGATGTACCGGTTGCGTCCGGCCAGCACGCCGACGACGATCTGCGGCACCATGAGCGCGGCCATCAGCGCGATGGGCAGGTCCCAGCCGCCGCTGTGCTGGTAGAGGGCGCCGACCAGGATCGGTCCCGGGATCGAGATCAGATAGCCGGTGCTCTGCGCGAAGGCGGACAGCCGGACCACTCCCGCGCCGGTGCGCGAGCGCATCCCGACCATCGTCAGGGCCAGCGGGAAGGCGCAGTTGGCGATGCCGAGCAGCAGGGCCCACACCCAGGGGGCGCCGGCCGGGGCGAGCCACAGGCCGGTGTACCCGGCGAGGCCGAAGAGCGCGAGGACGACGACGAGCGGACCCTGGTGCCGCATCCGGCCGGCGAGCGAGGGCAGCGCGAAGGAGAGCGGGACGCCCATCACCATCGTCACGGCCAGCAGCGCCCCTGCGGTGCCGGCGGAGAGCCCGGCGTCGCGGAAGATCTGCGGCATCCAGCCCATCGTGACGTAGGCGGCGGTGGCCTGCAGGCCGAAGAAGCAGGCCAGCGCCCAGGCCGTACGGCTGCGGATGATCCGTCCGGTGTTCCCGTCGGTGGTGGTGGCGGGGCCGCTGCCCGCGGCGGCGGGCCGCGCGGCGGCGCTGCGGTCCCGGACCAGGCCGAGCCACGGCACGATCGCGACGACGGCGAGCGCCGCCCAGACGCCCAGCCCGAGCCGCCAGCCGTGGCCCATGGCGGAGGTCAGGGGCACGGTCGCCGCGGCGGCGGCCGCGGTGCCGAGGGAGAGCGCCATCGAGTAGAGCCCGGTCATCGCGCCGACCCGGTCGGGGAAGTACCGCTTGACGATCACCGGCATCAGGATGTTGCTGACCGCTATGCCGGCCAGTGCGACGGCGCTGGCGGCGAGGAAGAGCACGGTGCCGCTCGCGAACGGGCGCAGCAGCAGTCCGGTGGCGATGGCCGCCATGCCCGCGCACACCACGGCGCCCGCGCCGAAGCGGCGGGCCAGTCGCGGGGCGGCGATGCCGAAGAGCGCGAAGCACAGGGCGGGCACGGAGGTGAGGAACCCGGCCACGGCGCCGCTCATGCCGAGGCCGGCCCTGACCTCCTTCATGAGCGGCCCGAGGCTGGTGACGGCGGGACGGAGGTTGAGCGCGGCGAGCACCAGCCCGGCGAGGACGAGGCGGCGCGTCCAGACGGGCAGCGCCGGCGTCTCCGGCCCGGGAGCGGCTTCGGAGACCGGCGCGGAACCGGGTGCGGAACCCGGTCGGGACACGGCTTCGTCGCGGTCGAGGGTGAGGGGTTCGTCATCGCGCATGCACCCATCATAGAATGATGGGATGAATCTCGGTCCACTCCCCCGGCAGTCCACGCTCGCCGACCAGGTGATCACCCGGCTGCGCACCCAGATCACGTCCGGTGAGTGGCCGGTCGGCTCCCGTATCCCGACGGAACCCGAACTGGTCGAACAGCTCGGCGTCGCCCGCAACACCGTCCGTGAGGCGGTCAGGGCGCTGGCCCACAACGGACTGCTCGACATCCGGCAGGGCTCCGGCACCTACGTCGTGGCCACCAGCGAGCTGGCGGGCGTCATGCAGCGCCGGTTCGCCGACGCCGATCCGCGCCATGTCGCCGAGCTGCGCAGCGCCCTGGAGGCGTCCGCCGCCGGGCTGGCCGCCGCCCGCCGCACCGACCGCGACCTGCGGCATCTCGACACCCTGCTGGAGCGCCGCGAGCGGGCTTGGGAGTCGGGCGACGCCGCCGCGTTCGTCGACGCGGACGCGACGCTGCACCTGGCGGTCGTCGGCGCCTCGCACAACGACGTGCTGGTCGAGCTCTACGCGGACTTCGGCGAGGTGCTGCGCGACTTCCTGCGCGCGGACGTCGGCGAGGTGCTGCGCCCGGAGCAGCACCTGGACCACGCCCGGCTGGTCGAGGCGATCCGCGCGGGCGACGCGGAGACGGCGTCGGCCGAGGCCGCCGGACACGCCTTCCACTGCCGGGGGCTCGACCGCAGCTAACTCCAAATTGATACGCCGAATCAGCCTCTACCCGGGGCATCCGGCGGTCCCGACCAGATCCTTACGGTCTCACCAGCGCACGGCCGAGATCACGGGCCAAGCCGTCATCCAGAGCACACCGATGCGCCAGCTTGTTCCGTGCCAAGCGCAAGTACTTGAGCCGGTTGACCTCACCAGCCGGCAACAGCACCTGACCTGCTCGGACCGCAGCCCAGATGTCACCCACTTCCATGGCAGCGAGCGATTCCACTGCCGCTGCCCGGCTCCCCGCGACAAGCCCCTGCCCAGAACCCCGCGGTCCGTAGCCCTCGGCCAACCGGACTGGTCCGTGGACCGCGGCGGAAGGCAGCAGTGCCGCCAGCTCGGCGCGAGCGCCATCGATGAGGGGCAGCAGTACTCTGCTCTGCGCCTGCCAAATCATGGCGTCGAGATCCGCGGTCGATCTGCCGTCCCTGGTGATGGCCCAGCTGGCCAGTGGCCCGCGTAGCTGCCCATCCCAGAAGTCGATCGCTCCGGCTGCCCAGAAGTCTCGCAATTCCAGAGGCGGACGCTCCACGGCGACCGGGGCCGTACGGCCGAGCGCCTCAGGGAACGGCCGGCGCAGATCACCGGAAAGAACACTCAACACACTGACGAGAGAGGTCAGAACGCCGTCCCAGTCCCGCGACAGGCATACAGCCAGGTTAAGGTCGGGACCGCTGATCTGTGTGATGACCTCTTCACGCAGCGCTTCCGCAATCCGGTGACAAGCAGCGGCGGCGCTGCCGTGCCCCGCCTTTCCGATGGGTGAACGGCTTCGGGGGCGTGCTGTCGCGGTCACGGTTGCCGTATCCAACCGACTCAACGTGCCCCACCACCAGTGCACGACTGTGGTCTCCATGTCGAGCGAGTCCACAACCGCGTCGGGGAGATCTGTGAGCCGCACGACGGCGAGTGCCCGGGGACGACGGGGACGTGGCAGCCCGGCCGACTTGACCGACACGGACAGACTGCGCAGGAGTCGGGCGGTGTCGCTCGAATCGGGCTCCTGCCAGCCGCAGACCACGATCACGGGTTGACATCCAGCTTCGGGCGAGGTCAATGCTCCCAGCGGATCGGTGATCTGGCCGATTTCTTTCCCAACCCGTTCCAGCAACGTCGGGCGACGCGGCTGGCCGGCGATCCGTTCGCTCACTGACGGGGACGGGACGGTGACCTGCGCCCAAACTCCGCCGAACCCGTCGTCGTAGTCATCGATGATCACGGTGTCCGGGTCGAACTGTGGCACCTGGGAAGCTCCCCCGAACGGGATATCGGCTGGAGCGTCAAGCTGCCCCGAGGACGGAACTCTCAGCACCTCGGGCATGTCGTACAACAACTCCTCGAGGAGCTCCCGCGCCTGCCCCGAAGCAACCAACCCGTCCGGCAACACCCACACGCAACTGAAACCTCCCTCGAGATCCTCGGCGATCCGCCGCAGCTGGCGAGCAGGGCCCGGCAACCCCGCCAACCGCGGCAGAGCCGCCGTAGCGTGCCCAGCGGTCATTCCGCCGCTCCGTCGCTCGCCACCCGCGCAGCGATCAGTGCGCGGAATGTGACCGGGTCGAGAGCCACACCGGTGTCGCTCTGATCCAGCAGATCCAGATCAACCAATCGGAGCAGCAATACTTCGGCCTCCGCAACGGTCAGGTCCAGCACAGCAGCGACATCTGCGGTCCCGACGCGCCCCCCTTCCTCGACGTGAGCACTCCACAAGGTAAGAAGGTCGAGCTGAGGAGCACTCAGCCCTGATCGCTCCAGATGGATGCGGACCGGGGTCGCCTCCACCGTCAGCGTGCATGCCGAGCTCAGCGCCCCTTCGAGCGTGAAACCACCACGGGTGACCAGGGAGATGACCCGTTCCACCAGATGCGGCCAGCCACCGGTGGCGCCGATAAGCCGCCGACGCTCGTCGAGGGAACCGAAGGGACACTCCGGCCATGAGCGAAGACTGTCGACCGACCAGCGTTCAGGACGGACAAATCGCACTGGACCGTCGATGAGTTCCGCTGCAGGCACTGGGTCGGCGAGGATCACGGCGACTCGGGTCGCTGTGCCATCGCGCGCATCCAACGGCCGGGCCGCGGGCGTGTCCGACACCGTCGGTCCCGTATAAGCGAGAAGACGTTCCGACGCATCCTTAAGGGCCAACGAGCCGATGCCACGCAGATCAGCAACGATCACATGCGGAATCCGCAGCCGGGTCGCATCGGCGACGCATCCGCCCAGATCATCCCGGGCGCCATGGCTGAGCACCTTCATGCCACGACTCTCGGCATACACGGAGACAGCCCTCACGATCATAGGAGTCTGGAACAACGCGGAGGCTGCGACGATGGACACCCCGGGCCTGAGCCCCTCGAAGAGCTGCCCCTCCGTCAGCGGGCTGAATCGTGCTATGCCTTCCTGGTCAGGGCCCAGCAGCCTGCGCGCCGCCCTCGGGTTGTAGTCGTACGGCAAGCCGAACTCGGTCTCCGCCAGCTCCACGGCCAGTTCGTCCCTGGTCCCGAGCATATTGACGACATTGGGGCTACGGACCGCGAAGCGGCGCTGGTCGGAGAGCCGGATCAGCAGTCCGAGCCCCTCCATCTCCTCCAGATAGATCCGTACTTGCCCAGCGCTAAGCTGTGCGAACCCCTCCGCCCATACCTCGCCTGCTCGGTCCAAGAGCTCCTTCGGCGTGTAGCCGCCTGCGTAGCCGTCCTCCAAACTCCGCAGCGCGATGACCAGGGCCAGTACGCGGTATCGATCTTCCAGGTTGATGGTGAATCGCAGGCGTTCGGCGATGCGTTGGCGTACCACATCCGATGCGGCGACGGACTGTACATCGTCCTCACTGATCGTCGCTGGGCGGCCGTCTTCGCCGACCGAACGGGTGTGCATCGTGCGGACCAACTCACTACAGAAGATCTGCACCAGATTTGCCTGGTAATTGGTCGCGGCGAGCACCCGCCACACGAGTTCTGGGCGGTCGAAGGCATAGCCGAGAGCGGCCATCGGCTCCGCCACCAGGCGCAGCGCGGCTGGGTGCGTGAGGGGGCCGACGAGAATGCTGGGGCCGCCGTGCACCACCGTCACATTGGACAGATGCCCAAAGCGCTGGACTTGGTGCAGGCCCGCGAAAACGACCTTGAAACGCCGGTCCGACTCCTCCATCAATCCCTGGAGTTTCATGACCGTAGGGAAGGTCGACTGCCCACCCGCCGTGTAAGCGGGCCGGGAATCGGCCGTGAGGAAGGCATCCGCTTCATCGGCGAGCACCAACAACCTGCGGGTCGGGTTCCCCTGCAGCCACTTTCTGATGTGCTCGGCGACCACCTTGGCTCCAGCCCGGTCGGACACCTTCGGGCCGAGTACCTTCTATCGCTTGAGCGCTTCCACCAGCACGCCCCAAATCCGCTCCGGTGGTTCCGCCTGACCGATCTCGGCCTTGAGCAGGTCGAGGTAGATAGCGACGTGGTCGGCATTACGACGGGGGAAAACCTCGGCAGCCTGCCGCAGTAGGCTGGATTTGCCCAACTGACGCCCGCCGTACAGAAAGAGGCCGCCCTGCTGGTCCATCACCTGGGCCATCTGCTCGTCCCGCCCGTAGAAGACCTCGGGCGGAACGAGGCCCGCAACGAAGGGCGTGTACGGGTTATAGCCGGCCCAAGGCAGTGTGATCCGTTGGAGGGACCGAAACGACCGGGGGGCACGCGCGGCAATCCAACCCACTGAGGCAGGGTCGACCACCAGCGCCTGCTGGGTACGGCCGCGCGACGTCTCCGCGAGCCTGCGCCTGCCTCTGGCTCCGAGCGGATGCAGATAGAGGACGATGTTCGACCCAAGGTCGGCATCGTCCAGGTGGGCCAGTGGGCCGCCCTCGGCACGCTGCTCCTCGGAGATCAACAGCACCGTGTACTCGGTGGCCCGGGAGCCGAGTGCGGCGATGTACCCCGGCCTGGCCTCGGACGAAGTGGCTCGCACTGTGATTCGTTGTACGCCGCGGGTCAGCCGTTCACTGTTCCTCGGCCCTAGGTGTCCGCATTCCAGACCGATCAACCGCAGCACATCGGGGATGTGTCGCTGCCATTCCATCGAACGGCGAGTGGCATCGCACAGTGCGTCCCAGGCGGCCAGACCCTGTTCGGCACCTGGTGTCAGCGAGGCGCCGGCCGCGTATCGCTCGGCCCACCATCTGGCGCTGACCCCCTGGTTGGCAGGCTTGGGGGCTTGCGGGTGACCGACAACGGCAAGGAATTCCCTGAGTTCCTCGCCGGTTTCGGCGGGACGCTCCGGAAGGGGTTCCCCACGACGCGCGAAGGAAAGGAATTCCTCCGCTGTGACGGTGTCCCCGTCGTTGAGCAACGAACAGATCCGCTCGTGGTCGGCCGCCTCGACCTTAAGCGTCGCCAGATCATCGCGCATCTTGTCCGCGAACTTCTTGATCATGTCAGACAGCTGCGCGCTCAGATCGGCAATGCGCATGAGAGCCGCGCGATAACGTCCGTCCTGCCCGGTCCCCGCGAGCTCCTGGACAAACCCGGTGAATTCCCTTTCCTCATAGGGGTTAAGGAGGTTAAGGGTGCGTACCTGCGCCAGCTGGCTGCCAACGGCAGAGAGCGCTGTGTTCAACTGCTCACCCCAGCGTTGCGTGGACTCCTCGAGGTCGCGTCGGGCCGAATCCACCTGCAGGGGATTCCAGCCTCCGGCAGACGGAACTCTTCCCGCGACCATGGCACCTATGAGCTGCTCTGCGAGATGCAAATCTCCCCTGCAAAGATAGGAGGAAAGTGCCCCAGCCGGATCCACTGGGCGGAGCAACGAGGCGATATGCGCCACCGTGTCCGGGCCGGGGATCGGTGTGCCGTCTGTGTTCCGTGCCACCTCGGGCAGAGCCAACAAACAATCGGCGTCGGGTGCAATCCCCCACACTTCGTCGGCCGACTCGTCCTGGACCTCGTCATCCTCGGCCGTCCGGCGCAGGGAGACAGCCGCGGCCGGCATATCGCCACGCAGCCAGTCCCGGAGCAGACCAAGCATCGCTCCCGCCGGTCCGGGCGGCACTTCGACGTCGAGGACCGCATGAATGACGGGGGCCAGATCGGAATCCGCCTCCTCTACAGTGTTCTGGCGGGCTGCGGCCAAGGCGACGCTGAGGGCCATGTCGAGCAACTCCGCAACCGAGGCCACTGCTACCTGGAGCTGCCGTCTGGCCCCTGAGTGGATCTCCTCCTTGGCATGCTTGGGCGCGCGGCCGGCCCGATCGGCTTCTTCGATCATCCGTGAATCGGCCTGGGGTCGACGGTATTGTGCGGCCTCGGCTTCCAGCGCTTCGGCACTCTCCTCGCCATCCGCCCAGCGATGGATTAGCACGAGAGTATGACCAAGCACGCCGTTTTTGGCTGCCATCCGCTGGAGCGCTCGCGTGGCGCGCTGGTACTTGACGGTGCGCCGCGGAAGTTCCTTCATCAGTTGTTGGGCACGCGAGCCGATCTCCCCCCGGGTCTGTCCGGTGCCGGGTTCGGTGGTGATGCGTCCGGCACCCGCTTCCAGCTTGCGGCACTGGCGCACCGCGCTAGCCAGTGCGGTCACCAGCTGCTGCCAGCATTCGGGGAGACCGGCTATCGGGGTATACCCCGTTACCAAGGCACTCGGCCAGCCCGCGTTGAGGCCGGCACAGAGCGCCGCTGCTAGGGCGATGAGGTGCGCTTCCCGATCATCGGCGTACTTCTCCGGCACCCTGTTGTGCGCCATGAGTACGGCGCTTGCGTCGGTTTCGGTGACACAACCGAAGGCCGCTGACGCGAAGGCCAACGCGTCAGCGCGTGTCCTCGGTTCGGCCGAGGCCGCGGTCAGCCAGTACGCCTCATCCAGCCGAGCCGCCGCGATGAGTTCGACAATGGGCGAGGGCGACTCCTCGCTCCATGGCAAGGCCCCGTCCTGCTCCTGGAAATTCGGCTGATCAGCCGACTCCGGCGCCATGGCAACAAGGATCTCGGCAGGTTGCAGCGGCTCCGGCTGCACCGAGAGCACCACGACAGCCGCCGCGGGGACAAAGTCCAGCGGCAGATCTGGTGACAGGTCCGCGTAGTTCCGCCGATCCGCGAGCTGCTCCTGCGGAGCGGCTTCGCCGCCTCCCTGCAGAGGAGTTGACTCCATGTCCGCTTCAGAGACGGGGGCACCGAGTTCCTGCAGTTTCTCCAAGGCCCGGGTCAGCAGTCCGGTGATCAGCTCCGCGTCAACAGGATCGTCGCTCCCCGCAAGCAGATTTCGATAGTTCGCAGCCTGTGTTGTGAGCTTCGCAACCCTCTCCTCACACGCAGCGGCCTGCCGCCTGGCTTCACGCTCCACGGCACGGGCGTGCTCCTCACCTATCAAAGCCAAGAGGTTGCCCAAAGCGGTGAAGTCTGCAGTCTCCGGCCAGGCATGGCCGTGGGATCCGATCTGGCTGCCAAGCACGGCACGCTCCGCGCACCACGACGCCAGCGCGTCCGTCAGCCCGTCGATATCGTCCGGCAACCGTCCTTCGCACACTGCGTCCGCTGCCTCCCGCAACTGCCCAGCGGCCACGACGGCACCGGCCCGCAGTCGCTCGGCTGCACCGCTGAGCGCGTGTGTCCCCGCCATCCCAGCGGTCTCAGCGCCATCCCCCGCTAAGAGCGTCACCGCGGCTTCTTGCCCGTCGCGCTTTCCTTCGCGAACCGGCTCTGGTCGCGGTTCCGATGGATGCCGGGCGGAAGCCCTAATTAGTGACTGCTCATGCATCCTGGCCATAGGAGAGACCGGAACATCGCCGAGCACCATTCCGAAGAGAGCCAGCCGCGCCTCGATCGGTTCCAGGGCGGCGAGCATAGCCTCAAGCTGCTCTAGCGTGGGATCCCCGACGGCCTCGTCGGGGTGCCCAAGTTCTCGTACCAGCCGGGCTGCGGCATCTCCCAGGCCGAATTCCGCTATCCCCAGAAGATTCCGCGGTAACGATTTCGGCAGCCACGCACGCGCGGACCTGATGTCCCGGCGGGAGACCTGGGGACCTTCACTGCGACCGCGGGACTGACTGCAAGCCAGTTCCCGGAACAGCTGCTGCCGGACGAGCAGTCCGCGCAGTTCCTCATCGCTCAGTCCGGTCAGCCAACGCCGCAGGTCCACAACCGTGCTGTTCATTCTGCGATCCTGCCACTGGCAAGTCCGCAGCGCGAGAGTCCTGCAGGATCCCGTACAAAGAACGCGTTACACAGAAAATTCCCTCCTCGTCGGCGGACAGAATCCGCGAAGGTCCGGGAATGCCGAACGCCCGGCCCCGGACGCTGAGGAAGCGTCGGGGACCGGGCGTTCGCCGGGTGTCAGGAGCGGTACGGGTCAGGCACCGACCGCGTGCAGGCCGCCGTCGACGTGGATGATCTCGCCGGTCGTCTTCGGGAACCAGTCCGAGAGCAGGGCGACGACACCGCGGCCGGTCGGCTCCGGGTCGGACATGTCCCACTCCAGCGGGGAGCGGTGGTTCCAGACGTCCGCGAGCTCGCCGAAGCCCGGGATGGACTTGGCGGCCATCGAGCCGATCGGTCCGGCCGAGATCAGGTTGCAGCGGACGTTCTGCTTGCCCAGGTCACGGGCGAGGTAGCGGGACGTCGCCTCCAGTGCGGCCTTGGCCGGGCCCATCCAGTCGTACTGCGGCCAGGCGTACTGCGCGTCGAAGGTGAGGCCGACGACCGAGCCGCCGCCGTTGCTCATCAGCGGCAGGCACGCCATGGTGAGCGACTTCAGCGAGAACGCGGAGACGTGCATCGCGGTGGCGACGGACTCCCACGGGGCGTTGAGGAAGTTGCCGCCCAGTGCGTCCTGCGGCGCGAAGCCGATGGAGTGCACGACGCCGTCCAGGCTGCCCAGCTCGGTGCGTACGGTGTCCGCGAGCGAGCCGAGGTGCTCGGCGTTGGTCACGTCCAGCTCGATGACCTTGGTGGGCTTCGGCAGCTTCCTGGCGATGCGCTCGGTCAGGGTGGGCCGCGGGAAGGCGGTGAGGATGATCTCAGCGCCCTGCTCCTGCGCCAGCTTGGCGGTGTGGAACGCGATGGAGGACTCCATCAGCACTCCGGTGATCAGGATGCGCTTGCCTTCGAGAATTCCACTCATGGTGATCAGTGACCCATGCCCAATCCGCCGTCTACGGGAATGACGGCACCAGTGATGTATGCGGCCTCTTCGGAGGCGAGAAAGCGGACCGAGGAGGCGATCTCCGCGGTCTGTGCGTAGCGGGCCAGCGGGATCTGGCCGACGATCTTCGCGCGCTGCTCGTCGGTGAGCGCGCGGGTCATGTCGGTGTCCACGAAGCCGGGGGCCACGACGTTCACGGTGATGTTGCGCGAGCCGAGCTCACGGGCCAGCGAGCGCGCGAAGCCGACCAGGCCGGCCTTGGAGGCGGCGTAGTTCGACTGGCCGGCGGAGCCGAGCAGGCCGACCACCGAGGAGATGAGCACGATGCGTCCCTTGCGGGCCCGCAGCATCTTCCGGGCGGCGGCCTTGACCACACGGAAGGTGCCCGTGAGGTTGGTGTCCAGGACCGAGGTGAAGTCCTCGTCGGTCATCCGGAGCAGCAGCTGGTCGCGGGTGACGCCGGCGTTGGCGATCAGCACCTCGACCGCGCCGTGCTTCTCCTCGATCTCCTTGTAGGCCTGCTGGACCTGTTCGGCGTCCGTGATGTCGCACCGCACCGCGAGGAAGCCCTCCGGCGGCTCGCCCGAGCGGTAGGTGATGGCGACCTTGTCACCCGCGTCGGCGAAAGCCTGGGCGATGGCGAGGCCGATGCCCCGGTTTCCTCCGGTGACGAGAACCGAGCGGCTCAACGGATCACCCTTTCCCATAGTTGTGGCTATCACCACGAAACTATCGGTCCGGGCAGCGATACGGGGAACCGGCCCCGACAGGGGCGTCCAGCCGTCCCTGTCGGGTCCCTACAGTCGGCGGGGTTACGCCTGTGTGCGGGCCGCGGTCCGGCGGCGGCCGCGGAGGATCATTCCGACGGCTCCCGCGGCGAGAACGGCGCTGCCGCCGAGTGCCGTCTTCAGGGTGCCGGCGGCCTGGCCGCTCGCTGCCGTGTTCTGGGTGACGAGAGTGGTGTCCCCGCCGTGGCCGTGGTGGCTGACCGTCGACCGGCTCGCTCCGGCGGCGATCTGCTGGTCGCTGGGCGCGGCCGGGGCCTTGGCGGCGGCGCCCTGTCCGAAGACGACATCGGAGCAGCCGTAGAACGCCTCGGGGCTGTCGGTGCGCTGCCAGACCTGGTAGATCAGGTGGCGGCCGGAGCGGCTGGGCAGCTGCGCGGTGAAGTTGTAGTAGCCGCTCGTCGCGGAGGAGCTGGTCGGGTAGGTGGCGATCGGAGTGGCGTCCAGGTCGGACCACTTGAGCGGCTTCGTCGGGTCGTAGCCGGCCTTGGTGATGTAGAGGGTCATGACGCCGCGGTGGGGTGCGGTGACCCGGAAGCCGACGTTGAACGAGCCGGCGGCGACGCTGGTGGCGGGCCAGTCGGTGCGGGCCATGTCGAGGGCCTTGTACTTGTCGCGGTTGGCCGAGCACAGCTTGCCGTCGGGAATGATGTCCCGGCTGTGGCCGTCGGCGTTGGCGATGTTCACCTCGTTCCAGTCGTAGAGCGGCTGGGTGCCGCTCATGGCGACCAGGTCCTTGCAGACCTGTGACTGCGGGTGTTCGGGGCCTTCGGCGTAGCAGGCGGATATCCGGCTGACAGGACTGCTGAGGGCGCCGTGCGCGCTCGCGGACACCGGGGTGAGGGCGACGAGCGCCAGTGCCGCGGCGCCCGCGGCGCCGACGGCCGCGGCATGGCGGAACGCGGGCAGCCGCGGCGGGGGTACACGGAGTGCCGGCTGGTGGGGGGCTGACATGTGGGGGGCTCCTTGTCGTGCTGTATCTCGTGACTGCGCGGACAGGGGCGTGGGGGGACAGCAGAACGAGCATAGGATTGGTCTGGACCAACGACAAGAGGCCTGCAGCCACCGGCTTCTGACGGAGCATCATCAATTCCCGGAACGCGCCGGAGGTACCGTGGCCGTCCGGGCTGTCCGAGCGGCATGATTCACTGCGCAGACCTGTCGCATCAGACCTGTCGATTCGGGCGAAGGAGGAGGCCGCTGTGCCTCACGAGGTCGATCAGTCATTCCTGGCGCTGCCGCTGCGGGCGCTGGCCGACGCGGCACTCGCCCGCGCCAGGGCGCTCGGAGCCGAGCACGCGGACTTCCGCTTCGAACGGATCCGCAGCGCCGCGTACCGGCTGCGGGACGCCAGGCCGTCCGGCACGTCGGACACCACGGACACCGGATACGCGGTCCGGGTCGTGCACGGCGGCGCCTGGGGCTTCGCGTCCGGCGTCGATCTGACGATGGACGCGGCGGCGCGGGTCGCCGGCCAGGCGGTCGCCATGGCGAAGCTGTCGGCGAAGGTGATCGCCGCCGCGGGATCCGACGAACGGGTCGAGCTGGCGGACGAGCCGGTGCACGCGGAGAAGGTGTGGGTCTCCGAGTACGGGACCAACCCCTTCGGCGTCCCGGACGCCGAGAAGACGGCGCTGCTCGCCGAGTGGAGCAGCCGGCTGCTCGCCGCGAAGGGCGTCGCGCACGCCGACGCGTCCCTGATGACCGTTCAGGAGAACAAGTTCTACGCGGACACCTCGGGCACCAGCACCACGCAGCAGCGGGTGCGGCTGCACCCGCAGCTCACCGCGGTCGCGGTGGACCCCGGCAGCGGTGACTTCGACTCCATGCGCACTCTGGCCCCGCCGGTCGGCCGCGGCTGGGAGTACCTGACGGGCACCGGCTGGGACTGGGACGCCGAACTCGCGGAGATCCCGGAGCTGCTGGCCGAGAAGATGCTCGCGCCGACCGTGGAGGCCGGTTCGTACGACGTCGTCGTCGACCCGTCCAACCTGTGGCTGACGATCCACGAGTCGATCGGCCACGCCACCGAGCTGGACCGGGCGCTGGGCTACGAAGCGGCCTACGCGGGCACCTCCTTCGCGACCTTCGACCAGCTGGGCACGTTGAAGTACGGCTCCGCGCTGCTGAACGTCACCGGGGACCGCACCGCGGAGCACGGCCTCGCGACGATCGGCTATGACGACGAGGGCGTCGCCGGGCAGACCTGGGACCTGGTCAAGGACGGCACCCTGGTCGGCTACCAGCTGGACCGCCGGATCGCGAAGCTCACCGGCTTCGAACGGTCCAACGGCTGCGCGTACGCCGACTCCCCCGGCCATGTGCCGGTGCAGCGGATGGCGAACGTGTCGCTCCAGCCGGCGCCGGACGGACCGTCGACGCGGGAGCTGATCGGCGGCGTCGAGCGCGGGATCTACATCGTCGGCGACCGCTCCTGGTCCATCGACATGCAGCGCTACAACTTCCAGTTCACCGGCCAGCGGTTCTTCCGGATCGAGAACGGCCGGCTCGCGGGCCAGCTCAAGGACGTCGCCTACCAGGCCACGACCACCGACTTCTGGGGCTCGATGGAAGCCGTCGGCGGCCCGCAGACGTATGTGCTCGGCGGCGCCTTCAACTGCGGCAAGGCCCAGCCCGGCCAGGTCGCGGCGGTCAGCCACGGCTGCCCGTCCGCACTGTTCCGCGGTGTCAACATCCTGAACACGACCCAGGAGGCCGGCCGATGAGCCCCCGCAGCACCGCTCCGCACGAGATCGTCGAGCGCGCCCTGGCGCTGTCCCGCGCCGACGGCTGCGTCGTCATCGCGGACGAGGAGTCCAGCGCCAACCTGCGCTGGGCGGGCAACGCGCTGACCACCAACGGCGTGACCCGGGGCCGCACCCTCACCGTCATCGCGACGGTGAACGGCTCGCAGGGCGCCGCCTCCGGTGTGGTGTCCCGCTCCGCGGTGACCGCCGACGACCTGGAGCCGCTGGTCCGGGCCGCGGAGGAGGCGGCCCGCGCCGCGGGACCGGCCGAGGACGCGCAGCCGCTCGTCGAGGGGACCGCGCACTCCGCCGGCTTCACCGAGCCGCCCGCCGAGACCTCCTCCGAGGTCTTCGGGTCGTTCGCACCGGCGCTGGGCGAGTCCTTCGCCACCGCGCGGGCCGGCGGACGGCAGCTGTACGGCTTCGCCTTCCACTCGGTGACCTCCAGCTACCTGGGCAGTTCCACCGGGCTGCGGCTGCGGCACGACCAGCCGACCGGCACCATGGAGCTCAACGCCAAGTCGCCGGACCGCTCCCGGTCCGCCTGGGCCGGGGCCTCGACCCGGGACTTCAAGGACATCGACGTGGCGGCGCTCGACGCGGAGCTCGCGCAGCGGCTCGCCTGGGCGGAACGCCGGATCGAGCTGCCCGCCGGCCGCTACGAGACGCTGCTGCCGCCGACCGCCGTCGCGGACCTGGCGATCTACCAGCTGTGGTCGTCCGGCGCCCGGGACGCGGCCGAGGGCCGCACCGTGTTCAGCAAGCCCGGTGGCGGCACCCGGGTCGGGGAGAAGCTCTCCGACCTGCCGCTGACGCTGCGCAGCGACCCGCGGGCACCCGGTCTGGAGTCGGCGCCGTTCGTCATCGCGCACGCCTCGGGCGACGACACCTCGGTGTTCGACAACGGCCTGCCGGTCGGTCCGGTGGACTGGATCCGCGACGGGGTGCTCAACCGGCTGCCCACCACCCGGCACAGCGCGGGCCTCACCGGCCTGCCGGTGACCCCGGCCGGCGACAACCTGATCCTGGACGGCGGCGGCACGAAGTCGCTGGAGGAGATGGTCGCGGCCACCGATCGCGGGCTGCTGCTCACCTGCCTGTGGTACATCCGCGAGGTCGATCCGGCGACGCTGCTGCTCACCGGCCTCACCCGGGACGGGGTCTACCTGGTCGAGAACGGCGAGGTGACGGGCGCGGTGAACAACTTCCGGTTCAACGAGTCGCCGGTGGACCTGCTCGGCCGGGTCGCCGAGACCGGCCGCACCGAGCGGACGCTGCCGCGCGAGTGGAGCGACTACTTCACCCGGGCCGCCGCGCCGGCCATGCGGATCCCGGACTTCAACATGAGTTCGGTCAGCCAGGGCGTCTGACCCTGCCAGGAGGATTGACGACGGTGGACGAGAAGCGGACGGTCAAGGTCTCGAAGTTCCTGGCCCTGGTGCTGCGGCACGATCCGGGAGCGGTCGGGGTGGCCCTCGACGAGGGCGGCTGGGTGGCGGTGGACGAGCTGATCGCCGCCTGCGACCGGGCGGGCCGCCGCTTCTCGCGCGCCGAGCTGGACCATGTCGTCGCGACGAACAACAAGAAGCGCTACGAGTACTCGCCGGACGGCGGGCGCATCCGGGCCAGCCAGGGGCACTCGGTCACGGTGGACCTCGGACTGGCGGCCGCGCCGCCGCCGGACGTGCTGTTCCACGGCACCGCGACGACGACGCTGCCGCTGATCCTCCGGGACGGGCTGCTGCCGATGTCCCGTCAGGACGTCCATCTGTCGGCGGACGTGGAGACGGCCGTGCGCGTGGGTGCACGGCACGGCCGTCCGGTGGTGCTGGAGGTGGACGCTGCCGGGCTGGCCGCCGAGGGCCATGTGTTCCGGGTCAGCGCCAACGGCGTGTGGCTGACCGACCGGGTTCCGCCGGCGCGGCTGCGACAGCGCCCGGTCTGAGTCGCCCGGTCCGAGTCGTCAGGTCCGAGTCGTCAGGCGGCTTCCTTCTTGCCTCTGATCGCCGCCCACAGTCCGTCGCCGACGGCCACCACGGCGATGGCGCCGAGCAACTGCAGCAGGTGCCGGGTCCAGTCGATGCCGCTGGTGTCGTTGACGCCGATCCAGGTCGCCACCGCGTTGCCCAGGATGCTGCCGAGCATGCCGAAGATCGCGGTCAGCCACAGCGGGATGGACTGCTTGCCGGGCAGGATCGCTTTCGCGATCAGACCCAGAACCAGGCCGACGATGATCGCCCACAACCAACTCATGTCACACGCCTCCTCGCGTTCGAGTGACGATGCACTCGTGACGTCAGTCTGATCCGGGGTGGGCTACGCCGCATGTCGGGGGCGTCCATACGCCGTACGACGGGGTCCGCACGCCACTCGCGGGGCGGCCCCGGTCTCGAATGCGGCGGACCCGCGGCGTACCGTGAGAGAGGTCTGGGGCGGGTCCCCGCAACAGAATTCGGTACGGCCCGGTGGGCCGAGCAGGCGGTGGAATGTGACGCGGAAGCACAGTGACGGCGAGGTGTTCCGGATCACCGGAGCCCGGACCGGTCTCACTCAGGATGTACAGGGCAGGCAGCGCCGCTACGTCATCTCGATGCTGGTCCGTACCGCCTCGGTCATCGCGACCGTGACCTTGTGGAACGTCCAGCGGCCGCTGGCCTGGGTCGCGCTGGTGCTGGGCGCGCTGCTGCCCTATGTCGCGGTGGTCATCGCCAACGCGGGACGGGAGAACGCGCCGTCGCTGCCGTCGTCCTTCGTCCCGCCGCCGACCCGGCCGATGCTGGAGCCGGTCGTCCTGGAGGGTCATGTGGAGCCCGGAACGGAATATCCGGAGGGCCCGTCCAGCAGTCGAAACTGAGCCGCACCTGGCCGGAAACCTCAAGAAAAGCTCAGATCAATCATGAGGATCCACTCCTCGACCGGGGTGCACGCGTGACATACTTCGTACGCGCTCCGCATCCCCCGTCGGAGCGACGGACCGACGCCGGGCGGCTCCCCCCGTGGCTGCCCGGCGTCGCCATGTTTACTGGCAGCCATGAACGACGTGACGCCGATCTGCTCGGCCAAGGGCTGCCGCACCACCGCCGCGTGGGTGCTGGCATGGAACAACCCCAAACTGCACACCCCGGACCGCCGGAAGACCTGGCTCGCCTGTGACGAGCACCGGGAGCACCTGTCGCAGTTCCTGGATCTGCGGGGGTTCCTGAAGGACGTCGTGCCGTTCGCGGACTGGCAGGACCCGGCGAACCCCGCGGACCCCGTCACGCCGGCGGATCCGGCCGAACCGGGGGGTCCTGCGGCGTCCTGATAGCGGACGGAACCGCGGTACGGCCCGGGGCCGGGCCAGGGCCGTACCGCGGGGCCGGACGGGTCCTAGCCGCCGATCGCCGACATCGGGCGGTCGGGCTGCAGGAACGACGGGTCGTCGAGCCCGGAGCCGGCCTTCTTGCCCCACATCGCGGTCTTCCACAGCGCGGCGATCTCCGCGTCGCCGGCACCGGAGCGCAGCGGGGCGCGCAGGTCGGACTCGGTGCGGGCGAAGAGGCAGTCGCGGACCTGGCCGTCGGCGGTGAGCCGGGTACGGTCGCAGGCGCGGCAGAAGGGGCGGGTCACGGAGGCGATGACGCCGACCCGGGCCGGGCCGCCGTCCACCAGCCAGCGTTCGGCGGGGGCGGAGCCGCGGGCCCCGTTGGGCTCGGGGGTGAGCGTGAAGCGGGTCCTGAGGCTCTCCAGGATCTCCTCGGCGGTCACCATGTCGCTGCGCTGCCAGCCGTGCTGCGCGTCCAGCGGCATCTGCTCGATGAAGCGCAGCTCGTAGTCGTTCTCGACGGCCCACTGGAGCAGGTCAGGGGCCTCGTCGTCGTTGACCCCGCGCATGAGGACCGCGTTGACCTTGACCGGGGCCAGGCCGGCGGCGCGGGCCGCTTCGAGCCCGCCGATGACGTCATGGTGGCGCTTGCGGCGGGTCATGGCCTGGAAGACGTCGGGGCGCAGGGTGTCGAGGGAGACGTTGACGCGGTTCAGGCCGGCGTCGCGGAGCGCGGCGGCGGTGCGTCCGAGCCCGATGCCGTTGGTGGTCAGCGAGATCCGGGGGCGCGGTTCGAGGGCCGCGACGCGTTCGATGATGCCGACCAGGCCGGGGCGCAGCAGCGGCTCGCCGCCGGTGAAGCGGACGTCCTTGACGCCGAGGTCGGTGACGCCGATCCGTACCATCCGGACGATCTCGTCGTCGGTGAGCAGCTCGGGCTTGGCCAGCCACTGCAGGCCCTCCTCGGGCATGCAGTACGTGCAGCGCAGATTGCACCGGTCGGTCAGCGAGACCCGAAGATCGGTGGCCACGCGTCCGTAGGTGTCGATCAGCACGCGTTCCGCCTCCCTCGCGGGCACCAGGTGCGCCCGCCACTCCAGCTTAGGACCACGGTGACCCACCGCGTATCGCCGCAGCGTACGCGATGGGCCCCATATTGCAACAGTTTGTTGAACGCGTGGTCGCCGGTGGTGGACGGCCGGTCAGTGGGCTCCGGCGCCGGTCATGGAGCGGACCTCCAGCTCCTTGTACTTCTCGAGGTCCGGCTCCTCCTTGGACAGGACCGTGCCCAGCCAGCCGAGCAGGAAGCCCAGCGGGATGGAGACGATGCCCGGGTTGCCCAGCGGGAACCAGTGGAAGTCCATGCCGGTGAAGAGGGAGTCGGCGGCGCCGGAGACGACCGGCGAGAAGATCACCAGGACGACCGAGGAGACCAGGCCTCCGTAGATCGACCAGGTCGCTCCCGAGGTGGTGAACCGCTTCCAGTACAGGCTGTAGAGGATGGTCGGGAGGTTGGCGGAGGCGGCCACCGCGAAGGCGAGCGCCACCAGGGCCGCCGCGTTGAGTTTGGTGGCGTACATGCCGAGCCCGATGGAGACGGCGCCGATCGCGACCGCGGCGATCTTGGCGGTGATCACCTCGTTCTTCTCGCTCACCTTGCCCTTGCGGATCACGTTGGCCCACAGGTCGTGCGCGAACGAGGCCGACGAGGCGAGGGTGAGGCCGGCGACGACGGCGAGGATGGTGGCGAAGGCCACCGCGGAGATCACCGCGAGCAGGATCGCGCCGCCGGTGGTGCCGGGGCCGCCGCCGACGTACTCGGCGAGCAGCGGCGCCGCGGTGTTGCCGGACTTGTCGCTCGCCTTGATCTTGGCGGCGCCGACCAGCGCCGCCGCGCCGAACCCGAGCGCGATGGTCATCAGATAGAACCCGCCGATGATGCCGATCGCCCAGTTCACGGACTTACGGGCGACCTTCGCGGACGGCACGGTGTAGAAGCGCACCAGGATGTGCGGCAGTCCGGCGGTGCCCAGGACGAGGGCCAGGCCCAGCGAGATGAAGTTGATCTTGCTGGTGCTGTCGACGCCGTACTTGAGGCCCGGCTCCAGGAACTTGTGCCCGTGACCGCTCTTCTCGGCCGCGGCGCCCAGCAGCGTGGACGGGTTCCAGTGGAACTTGTTGAGCACCAGGATCGTGATCAGCAGGGTGCCGAGGATCAGCATCACGGCCTTGATGATCTGCACCCAGGTCGTGCCCTTCATGCCGCCGATCGTCACGTACAGCACCATGACGATGCCGACCAGCGCCACGATCAGCCGCTTCGGGCCCTCGCCGGTGACACCGAGCAGCAGCGAGACCAGGGCGCCCGCGCCGACCATCTGGGCCAGCAGATAGAAGATCGACACGACGATGGTCGAGGTGCCGGCGGCGGTGCGCACCGGGCGCTGGCGCAGCCGGTAGGCGAGCACGTCGGCCATGGTGAAGCGGCCGGCGTTGCGCAGCGGTTCCGCGACCAGCAGCAGGGCGACCAGCCAGGCGACCAGGAAGCCGATCGAGTAGAGGAAGCCGTCGTAGCCGACGAGGGCGATGGCGCCGGCGATACCGAGGAACGACGCGGCGGACATGTAGTCGCCGGAGATCGCCAGACCGTTCTGGAACCCGGTGAAGCCGCGGCCGCCCGCGTAGAAGTCGGTGGCGTCCTTCGTCTGGCGGCCGGCCCAGACGGTGATGCCGAGGGTGATGACGACGAACACGGAGAAGAGCGTGATGATCAGGGTGCGGTGCTCGGACGCCGCCGCCTCGGCCGCCAGGTTGATCGTGCCGGTGGTCATGAGCGGTCCTCCAACGTAGCGTCGTTCTCCAGCCGCGCCCCGGGAACCTCGGCCGCCGGGTCGGGACCGACCGACGTGGTGCCGTTCTCCAGCCGCGCCTTGAGGGCCTCGGCCCCCGGGTCGAGCCGGGCATTCGCGTACCTGGCGTATATCCACGCGATGAGGAACGTGGTGAGGAACTGCGCGAGGCCGAAGACGAAGGCCACGTTGATGTTCCCGACGACCTTGGCCGCCATGAACCCGCCCGCGTAACTCGACAGGAGTACGTACAGCAGGTACCAGGTGAGGAAGGCGACGGTGACCGGGAACGCGAACACCCGGTAGGAGTGCCGTAGTTCGCCGAATTCCGGGCTCGCCTCGACCTCGGAGTACGAGGCGGGGGTCGGCGGGCCCGGGGTGGCGGACGGTGGTGCGGGGTCCACGGTGCCTCCATGAGTGATCTGCGTCACGTCGATGATCGGAGACCGCATGTTAGAGGGGTGACGGCGGGTGTTCAACAGGCCCTCGGTGAAAACTGCCGCCATCCGGATCAGGGCCGACACCGGGACCGGGGCGCTTCGTTGTACAGAGCGCCCAGCACCGCCACGAAGCGGCCCGGACGCGGCCGTGACGCAGCACCGAGGACATCGCCCGTGAACACCCCGCCGAGTTCCCCGCCCCCGGGTCCGCACCGACTGCCCTACGGGGCCGTCCGGTTGACCGTCCCGGTGGCCGCGGCGCCACGGCCGGCCGGCCGCGCGGCGCCCGGGCGGTGGTACGGACCGCGAGTGGTCATACCGCTGTTGAGCATCGAGGCGCTGCGGTCCGGCCACGGCGGTGGCTGACGCGCCACCGCTTCGAACGGGAATCCGGTAGGAATCCGGGATTTCCACCGCAATCCATTGATGGCGCCACCGGTACGACGATAGCTTCCATCGTCATGTACCCGTCCAACGGCAACCGTGCCGTCAGGGCGGGTCGTTGGACGATTGGAGATCCCATGGTTCCTCTTCACAGACGGTCCGGACGGCGCCGCGTGCTCGCGGCGACCGTCGGGATGGCGCTGGCGGCAGCCGTCGCCGTACTGCCGGGCGCCGCTTCGGCGTCGGCGGCGGACAGTACCGTGGCGGCCGACGGCCCGCTGCTGTCCTACGTGGTCAACACCAGGGTGGACCACGGCACCGTCAAGAGCGTCGAACGCGCGATATCCCGGGCCGGCGGCCAGGTGGTCATCTCGTACGAGAAGATCGGCGTCATCGTCGTCCACTCGGCGAACCCGGGCTTCGCCGCCGCGATACGCAAGGCCCATGGAGTGCAGACCGCGGGCGCCACCCGCACCGCCGCCATCGCCCCCGCCTCGACCACCGAACTGGGCGCGCCGGAGCGGCTCACGGCCGCGCAGGTCGCCGCGGCCACCGCGGCCAACGCGAAGGCCGGCACCGCGCAGGAGCCGCTGGAGGCGAACCAGTGGGATCTCGTGGCCATCAAGGCCGACAAGGCCGCGAAGATCAACCCGGGCAGCCGGAAGGTCACGGTGGGTGTCATCGACACCGGCATCGATGACACCCACCCGGATCTCGCCGCGAACTTCTCCGCCTCGCAGTCCGCGAACTGCGTGGGCGGAGTGGCCGACACCACCCCGGGCGCCTGGCGCCCGTACGACCCGGCCAGTGATTACCACGGCACGCATGTGGCGGGCGAGATCGCCGCGGCGCGCAACGGCATCGGCGTGGCCGGTGTCGCGCCCAACGTCAAGGTCGCGGCCATCAAGGTCAGCGACCCCGTCACCAGCCTGTTCTACCCGGAGAGCGTGGTCTGCGCGTTCGTCTTCGCCGCCGACCACGGCATCTCCGTGACGAACAACAGCTATTACATCGACCCGTGGCTCTACAACTGCCTCGCCGACCCCGACCAGCAGGCGATCGTCGACGCCGTCAACCGTGCGTCGAAGTACTCCGAGCGCAAGGGCGTACTGAACGTCGCCTCCGCCGGCAACTCCAACGACGACCTGGACTCGCACGCGCTCTCCGACGCGTCCAGCCCGGACGACGGCACCCCGGTCGTCCGCACCGTCGACCCGCACCAGTGCTTCGACATCCCGACCCAGCTGCCCGGCGTCGTCACGGTCTCCGCGACCGGCGTGCAGAACCTCAAGTCGTACTACTCCAGCTACGGCCGGGGCGTCATCGACGTCGCCGCCCCCGGCGGGGACAAGTACCAGATCCCCGGCAGCCCGGACAAGAACGGCCGGATCCTGTCCACGCTGCCCGGCAACACCTACGGATACCTGCAGGGCACCTCGATGGCCAGCCCGCACGTGGCGGCCGTCGCGGCGCTCATCAAGAGCAGGCACCCGCACGCCACGCCCGAGCAGATCCAGTGGCTCCTCAAGGCCGAGGCCGACAACCCCGGCTGCCCGGCGGGCCTGTACGACCCGGACGGCAACGGGGTGCAGGACGCGACCTGCACCGGCCCGAAGCGGCTGAACAGCTTCTACGGGTACGGCATCGTCGACGCCCTGGACGCCGTCACCAAGTAGCCGTCACCAGGTAACGGCTGCCGATGACGCCGGGCGGGCCCGATGGGACGGGCCCGCCCGGCGTTCGTCCGTCAGAGCTTGACGATGACCTTCAGGGCGGTGCGCTCGTCCATCGCCTTGTAGCCGCCGGGGACGCCCTCCAGGCCGACCGCGTGGTCGAAGACCGGGGACGGGTCGATGGCGCCGGACAGGATGTCGGGGAGCAGCTCCGGAATGTAGCTGCGGACCGGGGCGACACCGCCGCGCAGGGCGATGTTGCGGTTGAACATCTCGCCGAGGTCCAGACCGGTGCCGCTGCCGTGCGGGACGCCGACGTAACCGATGGCGCCGCCGTCGCGGGTGATGCCCACGGCCGTCCGCATGGACTGCTCGGTGCCGACCGCCTCGATGACGGCGTGCGCGCCCTGGCCGCGGGTCAGCTCGCGGACCGCCGCGACGGCGGCCTCGCCGCGCTCGGCGACGACGTCGGTGGCACCGAAGGTGCGGGCGATGTCGGTGCGCGCCGTGTGCCGGCCGAGCGCGATGATCCGCTCGGCGCCCAGCCGCTTGGCGGCGAGCACACCGCACAGGCCGACCGCACCGTCACCGACGACGGCCACCGTCGTGCCGGGGCCGACACCGGCGCCGATGGCGGCGTGGTGGCCGGTGCCCATGACGTCGGACAGCGCGAGCAGCGCGGACAGCAGACGGTCGTCGGAGAGCGCCTCGGCGGGCAGCTTGACCAGGGTGGCGTCGGCGAACGGCACCCGGACGGCCTCGCCCTGGCCGCCGTCGGAGCCGACCGAGCCCCAGAAGCCACCATGCACACAGGAGGTCGTCAGGCCGTCGGCGCAGTACTCGCACACGCCGTCGGACCACATGAAGGGGGCGACGACCAGGTCGCCCGCTGTCAGTCCCGACACCTCGGAGCCGGTCTCCTCGACGACGCCGAGGAATTCGTGGCCGATGCGCTGCCCGGGCTCCCGGGCCGCCTCGCCGCGGTACGCCCAGAGGTCGCTGCCGCAGATGCAGGCGCGGACCACCCGGACGACGGCGTCGCCGGGCTGCCGGATCGCGGCGTCGGGCACGTCCTCCACCCTGATGTCGAACGGGGCGTGGATGGCGGTGGCGCGCATAGGGGTGTCCTTGCTGCTCAGCTCAATGGGGTGACTTCACGGTACGCCAGCGGTCCGGGGGCCGCACTCCGCGGGTCACGGCGGGCCAGGGCGGGCCGGCAGGTGCGGGCCCGCGGCCGGTCACCGGCCGGCCGGGATCCCGGGAGCCGCCGCCAGCGCCGCCGCCAGATCGGCCCGCTGCCGGATGCCGAGCTTGCGATAGGTGCTGGTCAGATGGGTCTCGACGGTCCGGCGGGCCAGATGCAGCAGCTCCGCTATCTCCCCGTTGCCGTGGCCCGCGGCGGCCAGTTCCGCTATCCGCCGCTCGCTGCCCGTCAGGGCGCCCGTTCCGGTGTGCGGGATCCGGCGCGGGCGGGCGCCGCCGTCCCGCAGCGCCTGCCGCGCGAGCCGGGCCAGTCGTACGGCGCCGAGCCGCTCGGCGCGCGCGGCGGCCTCCCGCAGCACGTCGCGGGCCTGCCCTGAGCGCCCGGCGGCGGTCAGGGAGCGGCCCAGGCCGAGCTGCGCGGCGATCAGTTCCGGCTCGGCGGCCGGCTCCTCGCGCAGCCGGGTGACGGCCTCCTCGAGCAGTTCGATGCCGCGCCGGCCGCCGGTGGCCGAGCCGAGCGCGCGCAGGGCGCGCCCCTCGGTGCGGGCCGTGCCCCAGATCCTGGCCAGCCGCAGCTCCTCGGTGGCGAGCGGCACCGCCTCGCCGGCCCGGCCGGTCCGCACCAGGCTGTCGGCGGCCGCCGAGCGCCAGGCGGTGACGACCGGGCTCACCACACCGCGGGCGACCTGCCGCCGGCCGCAGTCGGTGAGGTCCTCCAGCGCGCCCGCGTCGTCGCCCCGCGCCGCCCGCAGCAGCCCGCGCGCGTACAGGAACTCGCACCACTGCCAGGAGTGGTCGGGGCCGGGGCCGGCGAGCTTCGCGGCGAGCCCGGCCGCCTCGTCCAGCCGGTCGAGTTCGGTGAGCGCGATCATGGTCTGGGCGCCGACGTGGACGTTGGCGGCGGGGTCCTGGTCGTCGACGAGCCGGGCGAAGTCCCCCCGCATGACGGCGGCCTCGGCCCGCACGCTCACCAGGCACTCGTGGCCGGGATGCAGCACCGGCTCGCCGAGCGGGATCCGGGCGGCGTACCGTTCCGCCTCGTCCAGCAGGTCGGCCCACTGCGCGACGGTGGCGACCGACCCCAGGACGTACGGCTCCAGCAGCGGGTCCACCGAGCCGTGCGTGAGCAGTGGACGCACCTGCTCCCAGGCCTGTTCCGCCGAGAGCAGCCCGGCGGCCGACTCGTACTCGGTGAGCATCATCTCGGCCATCGGGTCCGGGTCGCCGAGGTGTCGCAGCCGCAGCAGTTCGGAGATCATCTGCCGCCAGCTCTCCCCGTCGTGCGAGGCGATGAGCGCGGTCGCCGCCTGCACCGCGCTCAGCAGGTCAGGGCGGCCGGCGAAGCCGTCGGCGAGTTCGCGCAGCACGGCGATGGCGGCCGGCACCTCGCCGTGCGCGGCGAGCGCCGTGCCCAGCGCGCTGGCCACCCGCACCCGGCCGTGCCCGTCCTGCTGCACGCGCAGCGCCTCGGCGAGCCGCCGGACTCCGGCCGCCCGGTCGATCCGGACCTCCAGACAGCCCAGTTCGGTGAGCACGCTGCCGCGCCGCTCGGTGGTGAGGGGCTCGTCCAGCGCCCGGCGCAGATGGGCGACGGCCCGCGGCACGCCCTCGGGTTCCGAGCGGGTCTCCTGCGCGGCGGCGAGCAGCACATCGGCCGCCCACGCCTCGCCGACCGGCGGGACCGGCAGCAGATGCCCGGCGACGGCGCCGGCCCGGTCGCCGCGCTCGTGCAGCAGCCGGGCCGCGGTGCGGTGCGCCGCGTCCCGGCGCTCGCGGGGCAGGGTGTGCAGCACCGCGTCGCGCAGCAGCGGGTGGGCGAACCGGGCCGGCCCGCCGGCCTCGCCGTGTCCTGCGGCCAGGAAGCCGTGGTGCCGCAGTGCGGCGGCCCAGCCGGCCAGCCGCGCGGGATCGGCGGTCTCCGGCTCGCCGCGCGCCGGCCCGGCGCCGACGTGACCCGGCACCGTGAAGCCCTTCCGCCCGGTGCGCCGGCGCTCGCCGCGCTGCCATTCGGCCAGCAGGCCGAGCGGGTCGTGCTCGTCCTGCACCAGGGCGAGCGCGCAGCCGGCGTCGGCGGTCTGCGGGCCCGCCGCGGCCAGCAGCCAGGCGACGGCGTCGGCGTAGGCACCGGGGTGGAGTTCGGCGACGCTCGACGGGGTGCGCTCCGGCGGGCCGCCGGGGTGCAGCTCGGCCAGGTCCTGCAGCAGGGCGTGCAGCAGCAGCGGGTTGCCCGCGGTCGCCGCGGCGAGGCCGGGCGGCGGGTCGCCGCCGAGCCGTTCGCGGGCGATCGCGTCGACGGACGGCCCGCTCAGCGGCGGCAGCCGCACGGTGTGGACGAGGGAGGGGGCCAGGCCCCAGGCGATGCCGCGCGGGGCCGGCGTCATGTCGTACTGGTGACGCTCGGTCAGGATCAGCAGGACCGGCAGCCGGTCGAGCCGGGGCACCAGCCGGCCGAACCAGCCGCGGGAGGCCGGATCCGCCAGGTGGATGTCGTCGACGGCCAGCGCCAGGGGTATGCCGCCGGGTGACAGGTCGTCGATGGACGTGGCCTCGGGGGCGCCGTCCAGCAGCCGCCGCACGACGGCCGGCACGCTGCCGGCGTCCTGGTCGTGCTCGGCGCCGCGGGTACGGCGGACGTCGAGGCCCTGCCGCCGGGCGAGTTCGGCCGCGGCGTCCAGGAGGGCGGTCCGGCCGCTGCCGGAGCCGCCGCGCACCACCAGCAGGGCGCCCGCGCCCGCCTCGGCCCGTTCCGCGAGGCGTGCCGCGACGGCCAGCTGGCCGTCCCGTTCGCGCAGCCCGAACTGCTCCCCCACCGTGGCCACCGCACCCCTTCCGCCGCCGCGGTCCCAGGATATGCCGTGGTGTTGTCGTGGTTGATCTCGTGGTGGTCCACGATGGCCGGGCACCCCCGCCCCGGGCACTGTGGAACCGGTAGCCGATCCACCGGGGGAACCCTCATGCACAGGCCGAGCCTGCCCACCGCGGTAAGCCTGGCCGTGCTTGCCCTCGCCGTGTTCGTGCTGGTGACGGCGGGCGGCGACGCCAAGGACGCCGCACGTCCGTCACCGACCCGGGATCCACCCGGGCACGCCTCCACGGCGCGGCCCGGCTCGGCACTGTCCGCTCTGTTCAGGACGGTGTCATCGCGCTAGACCGCGGCACACCGCGGTCCACCCGGTCTTCCGGCGGCGGGGTTCTCCCCCGTATTCCCCGCCGCCGGAGGTAACACCCCAGCCATCGTCACCGCCACCGCCAACGTCACCGTCACCGTCACCGTCACCGTCACCGCCAGCGTCACCAGACGCGGACCGAACCTCCCGGTGCGAACGCCGGGCTGGTCGCGTCGGCGGGCGGCTCCTTCAGGGGCTCGGCGATCTCCGCCACCGTGGGGCCGGACTTCGCGGCGACCGCGTCCAGCAGCCCGAGGTCGAAGCCGTAGACGCGGGCCGCGTTGCCGCCCACCATCGCGGCGACCTCCTCGGCCGGGAGCCCGGCGAACGCGATCCGCAGCCCCTCCCTGGTGTAGGGATACGTGCCCTCGTCATGGGGGTAGTCGCTGCCCCACATGATCTTCTCCAGGCCGATCCGGTCGCGCAGCGGCACCTCGTGGGGGCGCATGAAGCTCGCGCCGACGAAGCAGTTGTCCCGCCAGACGGCCTGCGGGCCCTTGCCCATGGCGGCCGCCAGCCCGGTGCCGAACTTGGCCTCGGCGGTGGCCGCCCGGGTCGCGGCGCTGACCAGCCGCCCGTGGTAGTACTCCAGCATGTCGAGCACGGCGGGGATCCACCCCGAACCCTGCTCGGTGAGCACCAGCCGCAGCCCGGGGTGCCGCTGGAACGCCCCGCCGAAGATCAGGTGCCACAGCGCCCGGTGCGAGAACCACGTCGTCTCGACCATGAACACCGCGCGGGCCGCCGGTTCGTCGCCGAGCGGCGGGGAGGCCGAGCCGCCGTGGTGGTTCACCGGTACGTCCAGCTCGTCGCAGACCGCCCAGAGCGGGTCGTACACCGCCGAGTACAGCTCGGGGACGCCGGAGCCAGGCGGTGCGCCCGGCAGCAGGATGCCGCCGGTCAGCCCGTGCTCCTTGGCCCACCGCACCTCGCGGACCGCCGCGTCCACATCGTTGAGGAGGATCTGGGCGACGCCCGCGCGCCGGCCGGGGGCCTGCGCGCAGAAGTCGGCGAGCCACCGGTTGTGGGCCCGCAGCCCGGCCCAGCGCAGCTCGAACTCCTCCTTCGAGGGCGCGGGGGCCAGCAGCGAACCGCTGGGGAAGAACGGCGGCACGGTGTTGGGGAAGACGACCTCGGCGACGATGCCGTCCGCCTCCAGCTCCGCGAGCCGGCGGCCGGAGTCCCAGTTGCGCGGCGCCTCGGGGGCGATCAGGTCCTCGTACGGATTGACGTACGTGGCCGCCCACGCGTCGAACTCCTCGTGGTGCCGGGCCGCCAGGTACGGCCGGTAGTCGAGCAGGTCGGCGCCGGCGTGGCAGTCCGCCGAGATCACCGTGTAGCGGTCGTCGGGCCCGGGTCCGGGTCCGGTGGGTGCCGTCATGTGCCCGCCTCCATCCCCACGTACGGGAAGTCGTGCCCGGTCAGCCAGTGCCGTCCGGTGTCGCGGGCGCGCGCCCAGGACGCCTCGACGGCCGACTGGTCGTCCGGCTGGCCCAGTTCGGCCGGGGTGGGGCCGATCCGGCGGGCGATCGGCGCCAGCGCCGCGGTGTCGAAGCCGAAGGCCTCGGCGGCGGCCAGCCCGAGCATCTGCCGGGTCTCGGTCACCGGAATGTCGTGGAAGGTGTTCTTCAGCCACTCCCGGGTCGCGGGCCAGGTGCCCTCCGGGTGCGGGAAGTCACTGCCCCACAGGATGTTGCCGACCCCGATCTCGTAGCGCTGGGCCAGCTCGCGGCGCTTGGTGTTGGTGGCGCAGATGAAGACCTGGCGGTCCAGGTACTCGCTCGGCGGCCGCTTCAGCTCGGCGAACGGCGAGAGCTTCTTGCCGCCGTGCGCGCCGAGGTAGAGCCGGTCCATGAACCACAGCTGGTTCGGCAGCCACCAGCAGCCGGACTCGGCGATGCCGAACTTCAGCCCGGGGAAGCGCTCGAAGACCCCGGCCCACAGCAGGAACCACAGCGGCCTCGAGGGCCAGAACGTCACTTCGCTGACGTAGATGCCCAGATGGTCCCCGTACTCGTGGTGCGGGGCCGATCCGGAGTGGGTGACGACCGGCATCTCCAGCTCTTGCGCCACCGCCCACACCGGGTCGTAACGGGCGTCGTGGTACGCCGCCTTGTCGACCCACCGGGCGGGGATCATCAGGGCGCCGAGGCCGGACGCCTTCGCCCTGCGGACCTCGGCCACCACCGCGTCCACGTCGCCGGTGATGGGCAGCAGCGCCACCCCGCAGCGGCGTTCCGGGCTGCGTTCGGCGCAGAACTCCGCGAGCCAGCGGTTGTGCGCCTGCGCGCCCGCCATCCCCAGGGCGGGGTCCTGGTCGCCGGAGAGCCCGAGGCCCACCCCGAACGGCGCGGCGGTCTGGCTGTCGACGGCGTCGGCGTCCGGGAAGACGACCTCGGCCGCCACCCCGTCACCGTCGAGCTCCTTGTCGCGCTGCGCGCTGTCCCAGCCGCCGCGCAGCCCCTCCTCGTTGTCGCTGAACCATTTCTCCGCGAACGCCTCGTTGCGCACCCCGAGCCGCGTCATCGCCTCGCGGCGCGCCTGGCGCTGCCCGAGGAACTCGTCGAAGTCCGCGTGGAACCTGCTGTCGAGATACGGCCGGTACTGCTCCGTCGGCAGGCCTGCGTGGCAGTCCGAGGAGATGATCAGGTACGGATCCGTCATGGTGTCTCCTGTCCCCTCGTTCAGTCGAGAATGAAGTTCTCCAGATAGCCCGGGTCGGCCCGGTCGAGCATCGACTGCGAGCGCGCCCTGATCTGGGCGTCGGTGCGGTCGCTGTCGGGGAGCAGCCAGAAGCGGCCGGCCCTGATGCCGTCGGCCACGAAGCCGGCGACCTCTTCCACGGGGGTGAAGGCCACCTCGTGCCCGGCCTCCTTCATCGCGGCCTCCCACTGGTCGAGGCTGCGGTACGGGGTGCGGCGCGGGGCGGACTTGGCGTACCGCTCGGGCCGGTTGCGGTGCGACTCCCACAGGCCGGTGCGGAGCATGTGGGGGCCGGGGAAGAGCACGGAGGCGCCGATGGCCGCGCGTTCCGCCTTGAGATGGGCGTAGAGCGACTCCGTCATCGTCACCACCGCGGCCTTGGTGACGGCGTACACGGAGGCGGTCGGCAGCGGGGCGATCCCGCCGTCGCCCGAGGACGTGTTGACGACGTGCCCCGGTTCACCGGTCGCGAGCATCCGGGGCAGGAAGGCCTGGATGCCGTGGAAGACGCCCCACACGTTGACCGAGAACGCCCACTGCCAGTCCTTGGGGTCGTGCTCCCACATCCGGCCCTCGGCCCCGGAGCCCACCCCGGCGTTGTTGCACAGCACATGGACGGCGCCGAAGGCCTGGTACGCGGCCTCGGCGAGGGCTTCGACGGAGGCGCGGTCGCTGACGTCGGTGAGCTGCCCGACGGCCTCGGCGCCGCTCTCCCGCAGCCGCCCGACGGCCTTGTCCAGCGCGCCCTCCTCCACATCGGCGAGGACCACCTTCAGCCCGTCCGCGGCGAACCGTTCCGCCATGGCGTAGCCGATGCCGCTCGCGGCGCCGGTCACCACGGCCGTCTGTCCGGCCAGCAGGTCCATCAGGCCTCCCGGTGGGGTGCGTCGAGGAGTTGCTGGACGTCGTCGTAGCGCTGGTGGATGTAGGGCAGCAGCGCCTGTGCGCTGACCCGTTCGACGACCTGGCCCGACTGGTCGCTGGTCTTCTCACCGATGGTGATCTCGACGAGCCGGCGCACCGTGAGGTCGGCGACCGGGTCGTACGACGACTCGCGCAGCACCACGCTGCCGGTCATCGCTTCGAGCTTGCGCACCCGTTCGTGCCGGGTGCAGCGCACCAGCACCGGCTCGCCGTCGAAGCCGTCGCCGTCCACGGCGGGGAGGAACTTGAAGTAGAAGTCGGTCTTCTCGGTGACTCCCGGCAGTGGCAGCGGGCCGCTGACCGCGCCGGCGACCTCGACGAACGCGATGCCGTGCCGGGCGAGTTTCGCCATCACGACGTCGCCGACCCGCTCCACGGTGACCTCGCCGAGCTTCTTCGGTTCGCCGAAGACCTCCCGGCCGCCGATCAGCGCCCGTTCGGTCGTCATCGGCATCACCAGCGGATACCAGCCCTCGACGCCGTCGTAGCGCGCCGAGACCGCGACCGAGCCGGCGCCCAGCGGGTGCCCGAACAGGTCGACGCGGCTGATGTTCACCCGCACCAGGGGCCGTTCCCCCGGCTTGAGCGGCGGCGGCAGGACCTGCGCCACCACGTCGGGGTCGGTCTCCCAGACCGCCACCACCCCGGTCGACCAGATGTCGGGGAGCTTGCCGCCGGCCGCCTTCGCCGCCTGCATCTCGGCTTCGCTCCGCGGGCCGTACCGTACTCGCGCCATGTCGTGCCGCCCTTCGTTCATGTCAGTCACACGGGTGCGTCATGAGAGATTCGGGACGAGCTCTGTAACACAGTTACACCGACGCGCTCGAAGGGTAAATAGGCGTGCACGGTCCACAATGGGAGCACCATGCCGCGCACCGCCCTGACCCGCGACGACGTACTCGACGCCGCTGCCGCACTTGTCCGGCAGCTCGGCCCCGAGGCGCTGACCATGCGCAAGCTCGCGGCCGAACTGGGCACCGCGGTCACGTCGATCTACTGGCACGTGGGCAACCGCGAATCGCTGCTCGACGAGCTGGTGGCCCGTACCGTGCGGGAGATGGGCGCCATCGCGCCCACCGGCCGCGGCCCGCTCGACCGGGTGCTGTCCATCGCCCGCGCCCAGCGCCGGATGCTGCGCGACCGGCCGCATCTGATCGCGATGGTGCACGAACGCGGCCTCACCGAGCTGATGTTCCTCCCCGCCCAGCAGGCCCTGGTCCATGAGCTGCACGACGCGGGGCTGCGCGGGGCACGGGCCGCCGAGGCGCTGCGCGCCATCGAGTTCCACGTCATCGGCTTCGTTCTGGTCGAACGCAACCGCGAACGTTCCCCCGCCCAGAGCCCCGCCGAACAGGACTTGTGGGACACCGCCGCCGCCGGCCACGACCCGGCGCTGGCCCGCGCGCTGGCCGCCCCGCCCGACCCCGAGCGCCTCTTCACCACCACCACGCGCGCCCTGGTCGGCTCCCTGCTGTGTGTCTGAGTGTCAGCGGCGCCCCTTATTCTCAATGACCATGCTGGACAACCGCACCGAGCCGACCGCCTCCCCGTCCCCGTGGCCCGCCGCCTACCCGGACGGATATGCCGTGGTCGACGTCGAGACCACCGGTCTCGGCCGCGACGACCGGATAGTGTCCGCCGCCGTCTACCGGCTGGACTCCCGGGGCGAGGTCCAGGACCACTGGTACTCACCGGTCAACCCGCTGCGCGATCCGGGCCCGGTGTGGATCCACGGACTGACCAGCGCGATGCTCGCCGACGCCCCGCTCTTCCCGGAGATCGCCGCCGAACTCGCCGAGCGGCTGGCCGGCCGGGTGCTCGTCGCGCACAACGCGGTCTTCGACTGGTCGATGCTGGCCCGTGAGTACGCGCGGGCGAAGTCCACCGCCCCGGTCGAGCAGCGGCTGTGCACGATCGTGCTGGCCAAGGAGCTCCGGCTGCCGCTGGCCAACCACAAGCTGGAGTCGCTCGCCGCGCACTACGGCGTCGTCCAGCAGCGCGCCCACCACGCCCTGGACGACGCCCGGGTGCTCGCCGAGGCGTTCCGCCCCAGCCTGCACCTGGCGGCCGCGGCCGGGCTGCCGCTGCCGCTGCACGCCTGCCGGCCGCTCACCGAATGGACCGAGGGCAGCGTGCCGGCGGCCCGCCCCGCGCCGGCCGCCGGTTCGTACGGCTCCTACCGCCCCAGCAGCTGGCGCCCGGCGCGCAAGCGGCCCTCCTGCCCGTACCCCAACCCGGGCCGGATGGCGCCCGAGGGCCCGCTCGTGCAGGGGATGCGGGTGGCGTTCTCCGGTGACACCGGGATCGACCGCGAACTGCTGGAGGACCGGGCGACCGACGCCGGGCTGCATGTCGCGTCCAGCGTCAGCCGTGTCACCAGCCTGCTCGTCACCAACGACCCGGACTCCCCGACGAGCAAGGCCGCCAAGGCCCGCGCGTTCGGCACCCCCGTCATCGACGAGCGGCGCTTCGCGGAGCTCCTCAAGGCGGTGACCCCGGCGCCGGGGGTACACGGCTGATCGAGTGGCGCGGCGGCGACGCGCCCGGCCACCTGTTGCCCACCGCGCCCGCGCCGCGCAATCTGTGCCCCATGGCCCGATGTGAAGTGTGCGGAAACGACTACGTCATGAGCTTTGAAGTGCACGCCCAGGGTGCGGTGCACGTCTTCGACAGCTTCGAATGCGCCATCCACCGCATGGCGCCCATCTGTGAGCACTGCCGGGTGCAGGTCGTCGGCCACGGCGTCGAGGCCGACGGCCGCTGGTACTGCAGTGCGCACTGCGCCAAGGCGGAGGGCGTGCACGGTCTCGTCGACCGTGTCGGCTCCGTCCCCAGCTCCTGATCCGTCCCCCACCGACCCCCTACCGGCGGGCACCCCGCGACCGAGTACGGTCGTGGGGTGTACCGCTTTCTGCTCTCCCGCCAGTGGGTGATCCTCACGCTGCTCGGCCTGGTCATGATTCCCACGATGATCAAGCTGGGCTACTGGCAGCTGCACCGTCACGAGCACCGGGTGGCCAACAACCACCTGATCAGCCAGAACGTCAAGGCCGCCGCCGTCCCGGTCGAGCGGCTGGCCGCGCCCGGCAGGACCGTACCGCGCAAGGACCTGTACCGGTCGGTGAGCGCGACCGGTCACTACGACACCGCGCACGAGGTCGTCGCCCGCCAGCGCACCGCGGCCGACGGGCAGAAGAACGGGTACCACGTCATCACCCCGCTGGTGCTGGACGACGGCCGGGCGATCCTGGTGAACCGCGGCTGGATCGACGCCGACGGCGGGCTCACCGCGCTGCCGAAGATCCCGGCCGCCGAGTCCGGCGAGATCACCGTCACCGGGCGGCTGCGCCCCGACGAGACGAGCTCCAGCACCGGGATCAGGAACAAGAGCGGGCTGCCGGACCGCATGATCATGCTGATCAACTCCACGGATATGGCGAAGACCAGTGCGCAGCCGCTGCTCGGCGGCTATCTGGAGCTGGCCACCACCTCGCCCAAGCCCTCCGGCGCCCAGCCGGAACTGATCCCCGAGCCGGACGACTCCAGCATCGGCCCGCACATGGCGTACGCGATCCAGTGGTGGCTGTTCTCGGCGATGGTCCCGGTCGGCTGGGTCATCCTGGTGCGCCGCGAGCGCAAGGAGCGGGTCACCGGGCAGGAGTCACGGAAGAGCGTTCCGGTCGCGGTCTAACGGCGTCCCCGGCACGCTACGAGCAGGAGTGTGGACGAAAGGCGGCCCCGTGCCAGGACTGATCGAGGACTACGCGCTCATCGGTGATCTCCAGACCGCGGCGCTGGTCGGCAAGGACGGCTCCATCGACTGGCTGTGCCTGCCGCGCTTCGACTCCGCCGCGTGCTTCGCGGCGCTGCTCGGGGACGAGGAGAACGGCCAGTGGCGGATCGCCCCGGCCGGCGCCGACCAGTGCACCCGGCGGGCGTACCGCGGTGACACCCTGGTGCTGGAGACGTTCTGGGAGACCGCCACCGGCATGGTCAAGGTCATCGACTTCATGCCGCAGCGCGACCGCGCCCCCGATGTCATGCGGATCGTGGAGGGCGTCTCCGGCACCGTGCAGATGCGAAGCGAAATGCGGCTGCGCTTCGACTACGGCAGCATCGTGCCCTGGATGCGGCGCGCCGACGGCCACCGCATCGCGGTCGCGGGGCCCGACTCGGTCTGGCTGCGCAGCTATCCGCCGCAGCTGCCGATGTACGGCAAGGACTTCTGCACCTACGCCGACTTCTCCGTGTCGGCGGGCGAGCGCGTCGCCTTCGTCATCACCTGGCACCCGTCGCACGAGACGCGGCCGCGCCGGATCGACCCGTACGACGCGCTGGAAACCAGCATCGAGGACTGGGAGAAGTGGTCGGCGCAGTGCACCTACGACGGCCCCTGGCGGGAGGCCGTGCTGCGCTCCCTCATCACCCTCAAGGCGCTGACCTACGCGCCGACCGGCGGTATCGCCGCGGCCGTCACCACCTCGCTGCCGGAGGAGATCGGCGGGGTGCGCAACTGGGACTACCGCTTCTGCTGGCTCCGCGACGCCACCCTGACGCTCAACGCGATGGTCTCCAGCGGCTACCTCCAGGAGGCCTCCAAGTGGCGGGACTGGCTGCTGCGCGCGGTCGCCGGGGACCCCGCCGACCTGCAGATCATGTACGGGATCTCCGGTGAGCGACGACTGCCCGAGTACGAGGTGCCGTGGCTGGAGGGGTACGAGGCGTCCGCCCCGGTCCGGATCGGCAACGCCGCGGCCGGGCAGCTGCAGCTCGACGTCTACGGCGAGGTGCTCGACTCGCTCTACCTGGCCCGGAACAGCGGGCTCTCCGACGACAAGCACGCCTGGAGCCTGCAGCGCGCCCTGATGGACTTCCTGGAGTCCAACTGGCGCGAGCCGGACGAGGGCCTGTGGGAGGTCCGCGGGCCGCGCCGGCACTTCGTGCACTCCAAGGTGATGGCGTGGGTCGCCGCGGACCGCGCGGTCCGCACCCTGGAGGCGCAGCCGAAGCGCGGCGGCGACCTGGCCGGCTGGCGGGCCATGCGCGACCAGGTCCATCTGGAGGTGTGCAAGCGCGGCTACGACAACGAGCGCAGCACGTTCACCCAGTTCTACGGCTCCACCCAGCTGGACGCGGCGACGCTGCTCATCCCCCAGGTCGGCTTCCTGCCCTCCTCCGATCCACGGGTGATCGGCACGGTCGACGCGGTGCGCAGGGAGCTGAACCACGGCGGGCTCGTCCGCCGCTACACCCTCGACGAGAAGGCCGTGGACGGCCTGCCGGGCGACGAGGGCGCCTTCCTGGCCTGCTCGTTCTGGCTGGCCGACGCGCTGCACACGACCGGCCGCGAGCGGGAGGCCCGCGAACTGTTCGGGCACCTGCTGAGCCTGCGCAACGACGTCGGGCTGCTCGCCGAGGAGTGGGACCCGGTCTCCCGCCGCCAGCTCGGCAACTTCCCGCAGGCCTTCAGCCACATCGGGCTCGTCAACACCGCGCTGAGCCTGTCCGGAGTCCGTAAGGGAGCATGAGCGCATGGATCTGGGACTGAAGGACCGGGTGTACGTCGTCACCGGCGCCACCCGCGGGCTGGGCATGGCGGCCGCCCGTGAGCTGGCGGCCGACGGCGCGAAGCTGGTCGTCTCCGGGCGCTCGCAGGAGTCGGCGGACGCGGCCGCCGCCGCGCTGGGCGGCCCGGGGAACACGATCGGGATGGCCGCGGACAACACCGGCGCGGACACCCCCGACCGGCTCATCGGCGCCGCCCGCGAGGAGTTCGGCCGGCTGGACGGCGTACTGATCAGCGTCGGCGGCCCGGCCGTCGGCCTCTCCGAGAAGATCACGGACGACCAGTGGCGGGACGCGTTCGAGACGGTCTTCCTCGGCGCGGTACGGCTCGCCCGGGCCGCCGCGGCGGCGCTCGGCGAGGGCGGCGTGATCGGCTTCGTGCTGTCCGGGTCGGTGTACGAGCCGATCCCCGGCCTGGCCGTTTCCAACGGGCTGCGGCCGGGGCTGGCCGGATTCGCCAAGAACCTCGCCAACGAGCTGGGCCCGCGCGGCATCCGTGTCGTGGGGCTGCTGCCCTCCCGGATCGACACCGAGCGGGTGGCGCAGCTCGACGCCCTCAGCGGCGACGCGGCGGCCGCCCGCGCCCGGCACAGCGCCGCCATCCCGCTGGGCCGCTACGGAACCCCGGAGGAGTTCGGCCGGGCCGCGGCCTTCCTGCTCTCCCCCGCCGCCTCGTATCTGACGGGCGTCATGCTGCCGATCGACGGCGGCGCCCAGCACGGCTTCTGACGGACGGCGTACGGCGCCCGGCGCCCGGGGCGCCGGTCAGTTGACGCGGCTGGCGCGGTGCTTGACGGCGCGCAGCCGCGCCTCGGCCGGGAGGTGGTCGAGTCCCGCGGAACCGCCGGCGCGCTGCAGGATCTCGGTGTCCAGCCGGGAGACGACGGTGTCCGGGGCCGCGTGCGGCGCCAGGGCGAGGGTGAGGCGCGCGCGGGGCGCGGAGCGCTTGCCGGTCAGCACGGCGCCGGCCCGGTCCACACCCTCCAGCGCCTCGGTCTCGGTGACCAGGACGTCCTCCAGGGCCCGGCCGCGCAGGACGGCGTCCTGGCCGTCGCGGCTCTCGATGCGCAGCTGGCGCAGCCGGTGGCTGCGGAACTGGGCCAGGAACCACCACAGGGCCGTCAGCACCAGCACCCCCAGGGCAGCCATGACGGTGGGCCACCACCAGCCGTCGCCGCGGTAGCGGGTGCGGTCCCGGGCCGTGAGGAGCACGTCCTTGGGGCCGTCGAACGGCCACCAGTGCGGCAGGGTGAATCCCCAGCGGCGCTGCAGGTCCAGGCTGCCGACCAGCACCGCGAGACCGGCGATCAGCAGGAGCAGGCCAGTCAGGGCCAGCAGGGTCCGGTTGAGGGAGCTGCGCATCGGCGGATCAGCCCTTCTGGGCACGCTGGACGTGGACGCCCAGGCTGGGCGGGCGGGCCAGCCCGAGTTGGACGACGCCCTCGGCCAGGGCGGTGTCCAGGTCGGCCCGTACTTCGTCCAGGTCACGGAAGTGGGACGCGGCGCGGGCGGTGATGCGGCGGCGGCCGACCCGGACCCGGACGGTGTGCACGCCGGAGACCTCCATCGCCCGGTCGCGCAGCGTGAGTTCGGCGGCGTGCCGGTCCAGCCCCGCGCGCACCCCGGTGATGCTGCGCCGCATCGGCAGGATGTCGCGCAGGCCAGGGGTGACGGCCAGGACGATCAGCCACAGACCGATCACGGCGGCGGCCGCGGCGGCGGTGATGACGAGCGCGTTGTCCAGCGGCCGGGTGGCCAGTTCGTGGGCCAGCCGCGGCCGCCAGCTCATCGCGGCGCGGTCGGTGCGGACCGCGGCGATGTCGTAGAGCAGGATCCCGGCGGCCCCCAGCACCACCAGCGCGGTCAGCGCCGACGGCACCCGGCGCTCCGACCAGAACCGGGCCGCGCGGCCGGCCGGCGGCTCGGCGGGCCGTTCGGCGGCGGACCCGCCGGATCCGTCGGGCTCGTCCGGCTCGTAGGGCCCGATGACCGGCAGCTGCCGTGTCGTGCCCTCGGGTTCGGGCTCCGTACCGGTCCCGGTCACCGCACCCTCCCCTCGCTCTGCCGCCGCGCCGTCGCGGAGTGCAGCCGCTCGATCTCGACGGCGACCTCAGGTACCTCCATACCCGTCAGTGACGTCACCCGGTCCGCGACATGGCGGCGCACCGAGCCGCAGACCGCCCCGAGGTCACCCGGATAGCCCAGTTCCACCGACAACCGCACCCGGGCGCTCTCCTTGCGCACCGAGACCGACGCGTGCGGCGTACGGTCCGGCGGCACGAGCCCGTGCTCCGGGACGTCCGCGAGCACCTCGGACGCGGCCCGCGCGGCGATCTTCGCCACCACCCGGTCCGCGATCCTGAGCGCGCCCCGCTCCGCGGCCGGCAGGGTGACCGGGGCCGCAGCGGCCATCACCGCCGCCGGTCGCGGCTGCGGAAGAACTCTCCGGGCTCCAGATCGCCGTCCACGAACTTCCCGGCAACGAACCCGACCGCGCCGAGCGCGGCCACCAGCAGGAACGCGCCGAACCCGCCGAAGTACCCGGCGAATCCGAGCGCCATGCCCACGATCAGTCCGACCAGCGACATTCTCATCGTCCGCTCACCGTCCTCGCCTCACCGCTGTCGCCGGCACCGCCGGCCGCCGTCCCACCCGTCCGCGGGGTCGTCACTGGACCCTCTGCTCGCGGTCGTCCTCGTCGTCCTCGTCCGGCAGCTTCACGTCGCCGACCGCGACATTGACCTCGACGACCTCGAGACCGGTCATCCGCTCGACCGCGGCGATCACGTTCTCCCGCACCGCGCGGGCCACTTCGACGATGGACACCCCGTACTCGACGACGATGTCCAGGTCGAGCGCGGTCTGCACCTCGCCGACCTCCGCCTTCACCCCACGGGTGACGGACTTGCTGCCGGGCACCCGGTCGCGCACGGCGCCGAAGGTGCGGGCGAAGCCGCTGCCCATCGCGTGCACGCCCAGCACATCACGGGCCGCCAGCCCGGCGATCTTCTCGACCACTCCGTCCGCGATGGTGGTCCGGCCGCGGGTAGCGGGGTCGCCCAGCGGCGCCCGCCGGCCGGGTGTCCCGGCACCCGCGCTCGTGCCCTTCTCCAATGTCCTGCCCTCGCCCACGGAATCGGGGCCCTCCGGCTCGGACAGGTTGCGCTGTGCCGCCTCGGTCATCGCGAGTCGTCCCTTCGTCTGGGCTGCTCCGTGCACCACACTATGTGCGCATGCCCTGCCGCGCCGTGGAGATGCGGTCAGGAAGCGCGGAGCGGGCCGCCGTTCGGGTGGCGCGCGGCGAAGGAGGCGGAGACCGGTGACTGTGGACCGTTTGGCCCGTGCGGTACGGGAGCAGATCTCGTTCGGGCGCGTGCTGCCGCTCGGCGGGGCGGGAGACGGGGTCTGGATCACCGAGAACGCGGCCGCCGACGCGCTGCGCGGGGCGGTGGCCGGGCTCACCGCCGTCCGGGTCGGCACCCTGCGCATCGGCCCGGAGGCGGTGGCGGAGCCGGCGACGCATGCGGATACGGATACGGATGCGGGCGGCGCGCCGCTCGTACCGGTCGTTCCGCTCGTACCGCCGAGTGCGGTGCCGTACGGCCCGCTGTGCGTGGCCGCGGCCTTCGAGGCCGCCATCGACCGGCCGCTGCCCGCCACCGCGGAGCGGTTGCGGACCGCTCTGTGGAGTGCGGCGCACGATCTGCTGGGGCTGGCGGTCACCTCGGTGGACCTCGACGTCACCGGCCTGATGGATCCCCCGGCCGGGCCGGGGGCCCTGCCCGGCTTCGATCCCGTCCCCGCTCCCGTCCCCGCGCTCGCTGCGGGCGAGGACCCGCCACCGGCCGGCAACGGGGTGGTCGCCGCGGCGCTCCTGGTGCCGGGTGTGGCCCGGGTGACCTCACGGCTCGGCGGCTTCGCGTCCGGGCTCCGCACGGCCGACGGCGGCGATCCACCGGCCCGGGAGGTCCGGGTGCAGATCGCGGTCGTGCCCGGCCACCGCGCGCTGGATGTGGCCCGCGCGGTGGCCGCGGCGGTCACCGCGGCCGCGGAGCCCGGTTCCCCGGGCCCCGTCACGACGGCGGTCGTGGTCACCGCCATCGGGTGACCACGACCGGGCATCGACCGGGCATCGACCGGGCATCGATCGGGCGGAGTTATCGGGCGGAGTTACTCGCCGACGCCGGCGAGGTCGCGCAGCCGGCGGCCCTGGGCGGCGCGCTCGGCGGGGCGCTGCTCCTCGTACGAACGGGCGGCGGCACCCTGCAGCAGGGCCTTGGTCTCGATGACGGCGTCACGGGGCGCGGCGAGCAGCGCGGCGGCGAGGTCATGGACCGATGCGTCCAGTTCGGCGACCGGGACGACCAGATTGGCGAGGCCGAGGCGCTCGGCCTCCGACCCGTGCACGAAGCGCCCGGTGGCGCAGATCTCCAGGGCCCGCGCATAGCCGACGAGGTCGACCAGCGGCTTGGTGCCACCGAGGTCGGGCACCAGTCCGAGGCTGGTCTCGCGCATGGCGAACTGCGCGTCGTCCGCGCACACCCGCAGATCGCAGGCGAGAGCGAGCTGGAAGCCGGCACCGATCGCATGGCCCTGTACGGCGGCGATGGTCACGATGTCGCTGCGCCGCCACCAGGTGAACGCTTCCTGGTACTCGGCGATGGTCGCGTCGAGCTGCTCGTCGGAACCGCGCGCGAGGTCGATGAACGACGGTTCGCCGTCGAAGCCCTCGGGCGTGAAGGCCTGCCGGTCGAGCCCCGCGGAGAAGGACTGCCCTTCGCCGCGGAGCACGACAACGCGCACGCTGCCCGGCAGGAGCCGGCCTGCCTCGACCAGGGCCCGCCACAGGGCGGGTGACTGGGCATTGCGTTTGGCCGGATTGCACAGTGTGACGGTCGCGACGGAGTCGTCGGCGGTGAGCCGCACTCCGTCACGCTCGAGCAGCACGGTGGGGTCGGGCATCGGGCACCTCCGAGCGAACCGCGGAATTGATTACCGAAGAGTAACCACCTGGTCGACACAGTCGCCGACCGGGTGGGCACGCTGGGGAATCCGGGTCGCGGGAGATGCCCTGCCCGTCAGGCCGTAGCGGCCTTCGACTTGCCTCGTGTTGCACCGCCGCGACCGCGCAGGGTCACGCCGGACTCGCTGAGCATCCGGTGCACGAATCCATAGGAGCGGCCGGTTTCCTCGGCCAACGCCCGGATGCTCGCACCGGAGTCGTACTTCTTCTTCAGGTCTGCCGCGAGCTTCTCGCGCGCGGCGCCGGTTACCCGGCTGCCCTTCTTCAGAGTCTCGGCCACCCGTGCCTCCTCTAGGGAAGTGCGCTCTGGACTCTCATGATCACCCCTCGGCGCCTTCCTGGCCACCCATTCGGCAAGGTCCGTACGACAACATTTGAACCGGGGACCTTTTTCCGGCGGCCGGGTGGCACACGAAGATCCCCGAATTCGTCCGGCGCTTTCCGGACAGCTGTCCGGGCGCCGCGAAAAGCGGCAGGTCATCCATGGTCGGTAAGGAGTTTCCCGACGTCACACCACTGATCGACTCAGGGCGGCGGTCATACCGCGCCACCCGGTGGCGCGGTATGAGCTCGTCTCACACAGATGATGGATCACCCATAGGCCGAATGATCCACTGCCAGGTGATCAGGCGGGCCGATCGGACGGCACGGCCGATCCGGGCGGCGGGGCGGTCAGGCCAGCGAGACCAGATCCGCGTAGTCCTCGCCCCAGAGGTCCTCGACACCGTCGGGCAGCAGGATGATCTTCTCGGGGGCCAGTGCGTGCACCGCGCCCTCGTCGTGCGTCACCAGGACGACGGCGCCGCTGAAGGTGTGCAGCGCGCCGAGGATCTCCTCGCGGCTGGCCGGGTCGAGGTTGTTGGTGGGCTCGTCGAGCAGCAGCACGTTGGCGCTGGAGACCACCAGCGAGGCGAGCGCCAGCCGGGTCTTCTCACCGCCGGACAGCACGCCGGCCGGCTTGTTGACGTCGTCGCCCGAGAACAGGAACGAGCCGAGGATCTTGCGGATCTCGACCAGGTCGGTGTCCGGGGCGGCCGAGCGCATGTTCTCCAGGACCGTGCGGTCCGGGTCCAGGGTCTCGTGCTCCTGGGCGTAGTAGCCGAGCTTGAGGCCGTGGCCCGGCTCGATCTTCCCGGTGTCGGGCGTCTCGACGCCCGCCAGCAGGCGCAGCAGCGTGGTCTTGCCGGCGCCGTTGAGACCGAGGATGACGACCCGGGAGCCGCGGTCGATGGCCAGGTCGACGTCGGTGAAGATCTCCAGCGAGCCGTACGACTTCGACAGCCCGCTCGCCATCAGCGGGGTCTTGCCGCAGGGCGCGGGGTCCGGGAAGCGGAGCTTGGCGACCTTGTCCGACACGCGGACGGCGTCGAGGCCCGCCAGCAGCCGGTCGGCGCGCTTGGCCATGTTCTGCGCGGCGACCGTCTTGGTGGCCTTGGCGCGCATCTTGTCGGCCTGCGAGTTCAGCGACGCGGCCTTCTTCTCGGCGTTGCTGCGCTCGCGCTTGCGGCGCTTCTCGTCGGCCTCGCGCTGGGCCTGGTAGAGCTTCCAGCCCATGTTGTAGACGTCGATCTGGGTGCGGTTGGCGTCCAGGTAGAAGACCTTGTTGACGACCGTCTCCACGAGCTGGATGTCGTGGGAGATCACGATGAACCCGCCGCGGTACGTCTTGAGGTAGTCGCGCAGCCAGACGATGGAGTCCGCGTCCAGGTGGTTCGTCGGCTCGTCGAGCAGCAGGGTGTCGGCGTCGGAGAACAGGATCCGGGCCAGCTCCACCCGGCGGCGCTGACCGCCGGACAGGGTCGACAGCGGCTGGCCGAGCACCCGGTCGGGCAGTCCGAGGGCGGCGGCGATGGTGGACGCCTCGGCCTCGGCCGCGTAGCCGCCCTTGGTGAGGAACTCGGTCTCCAGGTTGGAGTACTTCCGCATCGCCTTCTCGCGGGTGGCGCCCTTGCCGTTCGCCATCCGCTCCTCGTTCTCCCGCATCTTGCGCAGGACGGAGTCCAGGTCGCGGGCGGAGAGGATGCGGTCGCGGGCGAGGGTCTCCAGGTCACCGGTGCGCGGGTCCTGCGGGAGGTAGCCGACCTCGCCGGACCGGGTCACGGTGCCGCCGGCGGGCTGGCCCTCACCGGCGAGGACCTTGGTCAGGGTGGTCTTGCCGGCGCCGTTGCGGCCGACGAGGCCGATGCGGTCGCCCTTGGCGATACGGAAGGAAGCGGACTCGATGAGGATGCGGGCTCCAGCACGCAGCTCGAGGCCAGTGGCAGTAATCACGGGAAAAGCTCCAGGGCATGGCGAACGACAGAAAGGGGCGCGGGGGAGGTCGTACGCCGCCGGCTAATGAACGAGAGGGACTGCCATACAGGCCAGTCTACCGGGGTGTGGCAAGCCGGTTGTTGCCCAGGGGAGGGCGATGAGGTGCTACGCGCCCGAGGCCGTCGGCCACGATCGGCGACGGTGGCCCGCGGCGGCCTCCGCCCGTTCGGGCCTGGAGGGCCGGTGTGGGGCAAATCACCCATACTCGTCGTATGCAGTTCGACGACAACGCGAAACTGGACACGTCACAGGTGCAGGACCAGCGCGGTGGCGGCTCGTCCGGCGGCGGACCGTTCGGTGGCGGCGCTCCCAGCGGCAAGGTGGTCGGCGGCGGCATCGTCGGCCTGATCGTGGTCGTGATCGGGATCGTCCTGGGCATCAGCCCCAACCAGATGGGCCTGTCCGGCAGCGCCACGGACACCGCGCCGCGCACCGGCGCCGCCGCCGACCTGGCGCAGACGTGCGCGACCGGCCGGGACGCCAACACCCAGGAGCAGTGCCGGATCGTCGCGGTGGTCAACAGCGTCCAGGCGTACTGGACGAACGAGTTCCGGCAGCGCGGCGGCACCTATCAGCCGGCGCCGACCGTCTTCTTCGACCGGCCGATGCGCACCGGCTGCGGGGCCGCCGATCCGCGGACCGGGCCATTCTACTGCCCCGTCGACCGGAAGGTCTACATCGACCTGAACTTCTTCGCGACGCTGCAGAGCCAGTTCGGCGCCGAGGGCGGGCCGTTCGCGGAGAGCTACGTCGTCGCCCACGAGTACGGGCACCATGTGCAGAACCTGCTGGGGACGCTGCGCGCCGCCCAGGACGGGCGCACCGGGGCCACCAGCAAGTCGGTACGGGTCGAGCTGCAGGCGGACTGCTACGCGGGCCTGTGGTCGAAGAACGCCACCATGACCATCAACCCGGCCACCGGCAGGCCGCTGATCACCGCGGTGACGGCGGACGACATCGCCCGCGGCCTGGACGCGGCGGCCGCGGTCGGCGACGACACGATCCAGTCCCGCGCGCAGGGCCGGGTGACCCCGGACAACTGGACGCACGGCTCGTCGGCGCAGCGTCAGCAGTGGTTCGCCACCGGTCTGCGGACCGGCGACCTGGCGCGCTGCGACACCTTCGGATGACCCCCCGGCAGGGAGGGACGGCGACGGCCCGGCGGGTGTTCCCGCCGGGCCGTCGCCGATCGTCGTCGTCCGGTGCCCGAGCGGTCAGGCGCCGCCGGTGTGCACCTGGAAGGCGGCCCTGCGGACGGCCTTGGCGACCGCGGGGTCCGGGTGCGCGGCGGCCAGCGCCACGAGCACCTGGACGGTACGGGGGTGCCCCGCGCCGCGGATCTCCACCAGGAGCGACCGCACCGAGCCCTCCACCGCCGCGTCGAGATGGCTCACGAGCAGCTGGCCCTCGCCGTGGTCGGCGACGGCCGCGGCGGTGTCCACCCACAGCCAGGCGGTCTCCTCGCGGGTCAGCAGTCCCGCGACGGCCTCCGGGTCACCGCCGTCCTGCTCGGCCAGCCACAGCAGCGCGTAGGGCCGCAGCGTCGGCTCCTCGGAGGAGGCGCGGACGGCGGGCTCGGCGGGCGCACCGACCACCCGGAGCGCCTCGAAGGCCAGGCCGCGCAGCAGCGCGTCCTCACCGCGGGCGGTCTCCAGCAGCTCGGCGACGGCCAGGCCGACGGGCCGGGCGGCGAGCCAGGCGCGGTACTCGGCGCGGGCCGGGCCCGGGGAGAGCCGCGCGCAGGCGCGCAGCATCTTCTCCGCGGACTGCTCGATATGGCCGGCCGGGCCCTGGGCGGCCACACAGATCTGTTCCAGCTTGACCCAGACCGCCCAGTTGCCGAGCGGGGTGAGCGCGGCCTCCTGGGTGTCGGAGGAGGCGTCGCGCGGATGCAGCGCCCCGACCCCGGCGACCGCGTCGAGCACCCAGTTCAGCAGGGCGGGCAGCGGGTCGTGGGCACCGTCGGCGGGCGGCTCGTGCCGTTCGGTCCGCAGCTCCGCGACCCGCTGGCGCAGCAGGTCCAGCAGGGTGTCGACCGGTACCGGGCCCGAGGAGAGGTGCAGGAAGGACAGCAGCTGGGGGGTGGCCTCGACGACCTCGGCCACCAGCGAGGGGTCCGCCTCGGCGGGGTCGCCGGGGGGGTGCGCGAGGGACCAGGCGTCGAAGAGCGCGACCCAGCCGCGCAGTACGGCGGTGTTGTCGCGGTCCCAGGCGCGCAGCCGCCAGCCGGGGCGGGCGGCGCCCTGGTGGAGTTCGATCAGGCCCGCGAGCCGGGCCCGGTCCCAGCCGGACCGGATCTGCCGTTCCGTCAACTCCAGCTCGGCGGCTGCCTGCTGGACGTCGGCGTCCGGAAGTATCCCGGTCGGGCCTGCGGTACCGGGTCCCGCTTCGGCCCACCGCGCGAGGCGGACCGTGTCGGCGAGTTCGGCGCGCGCCTGGCGGGCGAGCTCGGACAGCGCGGGGGTGCCCTCGGGCGGCCGCGGCGGGCGGGAGCGCCGCGCTGTCGCCGTGGGGCGGGCGGCGGAGCCCCCCACCGCGAAGGCCAGGGAGGGTCGTCGGGGGACAAGGCGGAGCGGAGTGTCTCGCGAAGTACGGGACGTCACTGGAGCAGTGTCCCGGGTGAGGCCCCAGAATCCCAAACGCGCTCCGGGGCGGCGCCCCTCACGCTGCGCTCCCGGCTCCGCGCCGAGCGCTACATCAGAGGGGTCAGGAAGCGTCGCAGGGCCTCTTCGTACGACGCCGGGTCGACGTTCCACATAGCGCTGTGGGAGGCGCCGGGAACGGTGTGGAGCGTGACCAGATCCGGTCGCTTCGCGGCGAGTTGGCGCGATCCTGACCAGGACGAGAGGGTGTCGTCCGGGCCGTGCACGACCAGCACGGGGACGCTCAGCCGGGCGGGGTCCGCGGCGTCCGCGATACGTTCCGCATGCAGCCCGGTGCGGCCCTCGGCGGCGCGCACGCCGAGCGGTACGAGCGCCCCCGGCACACCGTGGGAAAACGCCGCGGCGCGCACGGTCGATTTCCAGTCCAGGACGGGTGAATCGAGGATCAGCCCGCTGATCCGGTCCCGGAGCGCCGAGTGGTCGGCGGCCCGCAGCGCCATCGTGGCGCCCGTCGACCACCCGTAGAGCACGAACCGTTCGGCGCCGTACTCCGCGGCGTACTTCATCGCCGCGTCGAGGTCGCGCCATTCGGTGTCGCCGAGGTGTCCGAGGCCGTCCGGTGAGGGCGGGGCGCCGGGATCGTTGCGGTAGGCGAGGTCGAGCACCGGGAAACGGTGGCCGTGCAGGGCCGGCAGGACGTTGAGCGGGAGTTCGCGGGTCGCGCCGAGGCCGTGCACGGTGATCACCCACGTCGAGCGGGCCCCGGGGACGAACCAGGCGGGCATCGGACCGAGTTCGCCGGGCACCAGCACCTCGGCGTAGTCCAGACCGAGGGCGCCGCGCGGGTCGCCCGCGTGGACCTGGGCCGTCATCCGGACCCGGGTGCCGGGGTCGAGGGCGCCGCTGTAGACCCGGTCGAGGCGCCGGGCCACCGTGTCCGGCGTCGTCCACAGCACCTCGCCGACCGCGGCGTGCACTCCGTCGCCGGACAGCCCGTAGACGCCCGGCCGCAGGGAGGCCAGGGCGCGGGTCATGCTGACCTGGCCGGGCGCGGTGGCGTGGACGGTGACCCGCTCGTCGGGTTCCGGGCCGTCGGGGGACGGTTTGAGGGCGAGGTCGGACACGTACCGTCCGGCCGCCACAGCGGCCGCGCCGGCACCGAGCACGGTGGTGGTGGCCACGGCCGCCACGGTTCGTATACGCATCGGTTCCAGTGTCGGCGGGGCGGCGCGATGCGGCCAGTGGACAGCGGCCGGCCGTGGCCCCGGGCGGTGGCGGCCGGGCTACGTCAGCCGTGCGCCGTCGGCCGGGCGGTGTCAGCCGGGCTGGCCGTAGCCGCGCAGCCGCCCGCCCGCGTCGTCCAGCTCGGCGTCCGACAGCAGGGCGGGGGTCAGTCCGGGCACCGAGCGGGCGGTGAGCCAGACCTGGCACATCCACTCCAGCTGCGCCGTACGGTCGTACGCTTGATCGAGTGTGGCGCCGTACACGAACGTTCCGTGGTTGCGCATCAGGCACGCGCTGCGGTCCCGCAGGGCCCGCAGCACCTGCGCGGCCAGTTCGTCCGTGCCGTAGGGGGCATAGCCGGCGACCCGGATCCGGCCGCCCATCGCCGCCGCCATGTAGTGGATCGCCGGAAGCTCGTCCACCAGGGTCGAGACGGCCGTGGCGTGCACCGCGTGGGTGTGCACGATCGCCCGCGCGCCCGTGCCGCGGTAGACGGCCAGGTGCATCGGCAGCTCGCTGGTGGGGCGCAGCCGTCCGGAGACCTGCCGGCCGTCCAGATCGACGGCGACGGCGTCGACGGGGCCGAGCCGGTCGTACGGGACGCCGGTCGGCGTCACCAGCACCAGGTCGCCCACCCGGACCGAGACATTGCCGGACGTACCGACCACCAGGCCGTCCGTGACACTGCGCCGGGCCGTGGCCACCAGCTCCGACCAGGCTTTCTCCATGGCATCGCGCATCCGTCGATCCTTACAGGTTGGGCGTTGCCGCGTCCTCGCGGGGCGCAGTAGCGTCCCGCACACCACGGCCGCACACCACGGCCGCACCGGATCGCATCACGGATTGCAGGGGCATCATGACCACCGTCAACGGCGGCATCTCCTTCTGGTACTCGCAGACCGGCATCCCCGTGCCGCGCGAGCCCCTGCCCGGCGACACGACCGCGGACGTCTGCATCGTCGGTGGCGGCTACACGGGCCTGTGGACCGCCTACTACCTCAAGAAGGCCGTGCCGTTCCTGCGGATCACGGTGCTGGAGCAGAAGTTCTGCGGCTACGGGGCGTCCGGGCGCAACGGCGGCTGGCTGTACAACGGCATCGCGGGCCGCGACCGGTACGCGAAGCTGCACGGCCATGACGCCGCGGTCGCCCTGCAGCACGCGATGAACGAGACGGTGGACGAGGTGGTGCGGGTCGCCGCCGAGGAGGGCATCGACGCCGACATCGTCAAGGGCGGGGTGCTGGAGGTCGCGCACTCCCCCGCGCAGCTCGCCCGGCTGAAGGCGTTCCACGCGGCGGAGCTGGCCTTCGGCGAGAAGGACCGGCTGCTGCTGGGCGCGCGGGAGTCCGCGGAGCGGATCCGGGTCACCGGGACCTCCGGCGGCGCCTGGACGCCGCACGGCGCCCGTATACATCCGGTGAAGCTTCTGCAGGGGCTGGCGAAGGCCGTCGAGGCGCTGGGCGTGGTGATCCACGAGTCCACCACGGTGACCGAGATCAAGCCGAAACACGCGATCACCCCGTACGGCACGGTGCGCGCCCCGTACGTGCTGCGCTGCACGGAGGGCTTCACGGCCTCGCTCAAGGGGCAGAAGCGGTCCTGGCTGCCGATGAACTCCTCGATGATCGCCACCGAGCCGCTGCCCCAGCAGGTGTGGGACACCATCGGCTGGGAGGGCCGCGAGACGCTCGGCGACATGGCGCACGCCTACATGTACGCGCAGCGCACGGCCGACGACCGGATCGCGCTGGGCGGCCGCGGGGTGCCGTACCGCTTCGGTTCGCGGACGGACAACGACGGGCGTACGCAGCCGGCCACGGTCGAGGCGCTGCGCGAGATCCTGGTCCGCTTCTTCCCGGCGACCGCCGGCGTGGCGATCGAACATGCCTGGTCAGGGGTGCTGGGCGTGCCGCGCGACTGGTGTGCGAGCGTGGAGCTGGACCGGGCGACCGGGCTCGGCTGGGCGGGCGGCTACGTCGGCAGCGGCGTCGCGACGGCGAACCTGGCGGCGCGGACGCTGCGCGATCTGGTGCAGCTGGACTCGGGTCAGGGCCACGGCACCGACCTCACCGCGCTGCCCTGGGTGGGCCACCGGGTACGGCGCTGGGAGCCGGAGCCGTTCCGCTGGATCGGTGTGCACGGAATGTACGCGGCCTACCGCGGCGCGGACCGCCGTGAGCTGTCCGGGCGCAGCAGTGAAACGGACCCGGTGGCACGCGTCGCGGACCGGATCTCCGGGCGGCACTGAAACGGATTCCGGGGGCGGTGCCGAGCCGGATCCCGGGCGATGGCGCAGCCGCCCCAACACCCGGCATGGCCTGAAGAATCCGGTCCGCGAGGGGCGGCACCATGCAGCCGCCGCCAGTTAACCTTCCGTTCACCCGGACTCCGTACGGTCGCCACCGCCACTGTCCGATCAAACGATTGCCTGGGTACATGGAACACATCACGCTCCTGATCGGAATCGTGATCGTGACCGCTCTCGTGTTTGATTTCACGAACGGTTTCCACGACACCGCCAACGCGATGGCCACCACCATCTCCACCGGCGCACTCAAGCCCAAGACGGCGGTGGCCATGTCCGCCGTGCTGAACCTCGTCGGCGCCTTCCTGTCCGTGGAAGTCGCCAAGACCATCTCCGGCGGCATCATCGACGAGAGCGCGGGGATCCGGCCGGAAGTCATCTTCGCGGGCCTGGTCGGCGCCATCGTCTGGAACATGCTGACCTGGCTGGCCGGGCTCCCGTCCAGCTCCTCCCACGCACTGTTCGGCGGCCTCATCGGCGCGACCCTGGTCTCCGTCGGCGCCCATGGCGTCAACGGCGACAAGGTCGTCATGAAGGTCCTGATCCCGGCGCTCGCCGCCCCGGTCGTCGCGGGCCTGGCGGCGATGCTCGCCACCAAGCTCACCTACCGGATCGGCCGCAACAGCGACCCGAAGGCGACCGCCAAGGGCTACCGGGCCGGGCAGATCGCCTCGGCCGGCCTGGTCTCGCTCGCGCACGGCACCAACGACGCGCAGAAGACGATGGGCGTCATCACCCTCGCCCTGATCACCGGCGGAGTCGTCGCCCCGCACGCCGACCCGCCGATGTGGGTCATCGTCTCGGCCGGCACCGCCATCGCGCTCGGCACCTACCTCGGCGGCTGGCGCATCATCCGCACGATGGGCAAGGGCCTCACCGACATCGAGGCGCCGCAGGGCTTCGCCGCCCAGACCGGCGCCGCGGCCACCATCCTGGCCTCCTCGCACCTCGGTTTCGCGCTCTCCACCACCCAGGTCTGCTCGGGCTCCGTGATGGGTTCCGGTGTCGGCCGCAAGGGCGCGGTGGTCCGCTGGAGCACCGCGGGCCGCATGGTCGCCGCCTGGGGCCTGACGCTGCCCGCCGCCGGCCTGGTCGCCGCCGGTGCCGCGCTGCTGGCCGGCCAGGGCGCGTGGGGCATCGCCGGGGTCGCCGTCCTGGCGCTCGCCGCCTGCACCGCGATCTGGCTCGCCTCGCGCCGCAAGCCGATCGACCACAGCAACGTCAACGAGCTCCCGGTCGAGCCGCAGGGTGCGGTCACCGCCGCCATCGCGGCCGTCAGCCCGCCGCCCGCCGGACCCGTCGCACCGCTCGCCGCGACCATCCCGGCTCCCGCGGCCGTCGCCACCCCCGTCGCCACCCCCGTCGACGCCGCACCGGCCACGGCCTGATCCCGGCCCGGAAGGAATCAGCACCATGCAGATCGACTGGCAGGCCCTCGGTACCGTCCTCGGCGTCACCCTCGCGGTGACCATCGGGCTGGTGGGCGTCTTCACCCTCGGCATCGTCGGGCTCGCCAAGCGCGGGTCCGCCACCGACGGAACGGCCGCCTCCGGCGGTTCCGCCGTCCTGACCAGGACCGGCGCCTACGCGTGCTTCGCGCTCTGCGCGGCGGCGGTGGCGTACGGCATCTTCCTGATCGTCGCCTGATCCTCTTCCGAGCACCGTGCGCCGACGGCGCAGGCCCGCATCCGCGAACCCGCGGGTGTGGGCCTTCGCACATCTTCCGTCGCAGGTCAACAGCGAGTTGACGGGGTTCGCGGCACGTGGTGGACTGCCCGGTGCCATACGGCGGTAGGAGAGGAAGTCCGGTGTGAATCCGGCGCGGTCCCGCCACTGTCACCGGGGAGTGCACCCCCACCAGAACGTCAGCGCCGAGCGATCGGCCGGACGGTCGGGGGTGCGCGGATCCGGGAGCCAGGAGACTCTCAACCGCCGGTCACGTCGAACCAGGGCGCGGACCCTGAGTGAGGACTCCTGCCATGCCCGGCCGCCGTCGTACTCCACCGGATCCCCAGGCCCTGTCCCGTCGAGGCGTGACGGCGGGCTGACACCGTGCGAGCCGGACACGCCTTCGCGTGCGGCGCCGCTCTCGGCCAGCTCGGCGACCTGATCGCGGGCGATCCACGCCGCGGCCACCCGGTCGCCGTGTTCGGCCGCGCCGCGACCGCCGCCGAACGCCGGCTGTGGCGCGACCACCGCGGCCACGGCGCGCTGTACACCGCGCTGTGCGCGGGCGGCGCGACCGCCGCCGCCGCGCTGGCCGCACGGGCCGTACGCCCCTCCCCCGCCGCCACCATCGCCCTGACCGCGGCCGCCACCTGGTCGGTGCTGGGCGGCACCTCGCTGGGCCGTGAAGCGCTGGCCGTCGCCGCGGCGCTGGAGGCGGGCGACCTCGAAGCGGCCCGCGAGCGGCTGCCGAACCTGTGCGGCCGCGACCCGCAGGCCCTGGACGCCGGGCAGATCGCGCGGGCGGTCGTGGAGTCCGTGGCCGAGAACACCTCAGACGCGGTCGTCGGCGCCCTGGTGTGGGGCGCGGCGGCCGGCGTGCCGGGGCTCGTCGGCTTCCGTGCCGTCAACACCCTGGACGCGATGGCCGGTCACAAGTCGCCGCGCTACCGCCGGTTCGGCTGGGCCTCCGCCCGCCTCGACGACGTCGCCGGCTGGCCCGGCGCCCGGCTGACCGCCGTCCTCGCCACGCTCGCCGGACCCGATCCGCGCGGCGCGCTACGCGCCTGGCGCCGGGACGCCGCCGGCCACCCCAGCCCCAACGCGGGCCCGGTGGAAGCCTCCTTCGCGGGCGCACTGGGCGTCCGGCTCGGCGGCACCCTCGCCTACGCCGGCCGCGTGGAGCACCGCGCCGTACTGGGCGCCGGCAACCGGCCGCCCGAAGTCGCCGACATCGCCCGCGCCGTACGGCTCTCGCGCCGCGTCGGCCTGCTGGCGCTGGCGGTCTGCGCCGGCGGACGGCTGGCCGTCACCGCGCTGTCGGCATCCACCGAGGAGGGAACCCGATGAGCGGTACACGCGGCGTGCGCCGCACCGGCGGAGGGCTGCTGGTCGCCGGGACCACGTCCGACGCGGGCAAGAGCGTCGTCACGGCGGGCATCTGCCGCTGGCTGGTCCGGCAGGGCGTGAAGGTCGCGCCCTTCAAGGCGCAGAACATGTCGCTGAACTCGTTCGTGACCCGCGAGGGCGCGGAGATCGGGCGGGCGCAGGCCATGCAGGCGCAGGCGGCCCGGGTCGAGCCGACGGCGCTGATGAACCCGGTGCTGCTCAAGCCCGGCAGCGACAGCAGCAGCCAAGTGGTGCTGCTCGGCAAGCCGGTGGGAGAGATGAGCGCCCGCGGCTACCACGGTGGGCCCGAGGGGTCGTCGTCCGCCGGAGGAACACCGTACGGCGGGAAGCAGTCCACGCTGCTCCCCGTCGTCGTGGAGTGCCTGGCCGAACTGCGGGGCACGTATGACGCGGTGATCTGTGAAGGGGCGGGCAGTCCGGCCGAGATCAACCTGCGGCACAACGACATCGTGAACATGGGCCTGGCCCGCGCGGCGCGGCTGCCGGTCGTGGTGGTCGGGGACATCGACCGGGGCGGCGTCTTCGCCTCGTTCTTCGGCACGACGGCCCTGCTGAGCCCCGAGGACCAGGAACTGGTCTGCGGCTACCTCGTCAACAAGTTCCGCGGCGACGTCTCGCTGCTGGAGCCGGGTCTGGACATGCTGCGCGGGCTCACCGGCCGGTCCGTGTACGGCGTGCTGCCGTTCGCGCACGGGCTGGGCATCGACGAGGAGGACGGGCTGCGGGTCTCGATGCGCGGCGCCGTACGGGAGTCGGTCGTCACCCCGCCGCACGGCGAGGACATCCTGCGGGTCGCGGTCGTCGCCGTGCCGCTGATGTCGAACTTCACCGACGTCGACGCGCTGGCCGCAGAACCGGGCGTCGTCGTGCGCTTCGTCGACCGGCCGCAGGAACTCGCCGACGCCGACCTGGTGGTGCTGCCCGGCACCCGGGGCACCGTCAGGGCGCTGGCCTGGCTGCGCGAGCGCGGGCTCGCCGACGCGATCGTCCGGCGGGCCGCGGAAGGCCGTCCGGTGCTGGGCATCTGCGGCGGCTACCAGATCCTCGGCGGGACGATCGAGGACGAGATCGAGTCGCGGGCCGGCCGGGTGGACGGGCTCGGACTGCTGCCCGTCCGGGTCCGGTTCGCGGCGGAGAAGACGCTGGCCCGGCCGGTCGGCGAGGCGCTCGGCGAACCCGTCGAGGGGTACGAGATCCACCACGGGGTCGCGGAAGTGCTCGGCGGCGACGGGCCGTTCATGACCGGCGACGACGGGCGGGCGCTGGACGGCTGCCGGTCGGGCGCCGTCTGGGGCACCCACTGGCACGGCTCGCTGGAGAGCGACGGCTTCCGCCGCGCCTTCCTGCGCCGGATCGCCGAACAGGCCGGCCGCCGCTTCGTCCCGGCCCCCGACACCTCCTTCGGGACGCTGCGCGAGGAACAGCTCGACCGCCTCGGCGACCTGATCGAAGAACACGCGGACACCGCCGCGCTCATGCGGCTCATCGAGGACGGCGCACCCGCCGGCCTACCCTTCCTTGCTCCGGGGGCACCGTGACCACCGTTCTGCTTCTGTCCACCGCCGACACCGACCTGCTGGCGGCCCGCGCCTCCGGTGCGGACTACCGGATCGGCAACCCGACCCGGGTCGGCCCCGGCGACCTGGCCGCGCTGACCGAGGGCGCGGACATCGCCGTCGTGCGGCTGCTCGGCGGCAAACGCGCCTGGGAGGACGGACTCGCCGCGCTGCGCACGTCCGGCATTCCGACGGTGCTGCTCGGCGGGGAGTCGGTGCCGGACGCCGAACTGATGGCGGAGTCCTCGGTTCCGGCGGGCGTCGTCGCGGAGGCGCTGCGCTATCTGGTCGAGGGCGGCTCGGCGAACCTGGTGGAGCTGGCCCGCTTCCTGTCGGACACGGTGCTGCTGACCGGTGAGGGCTTCGAACCCCCGGCCACCATGCCGCAGTACGGGACGCACGGCGCGTACCCGTTCACCGAGGGCCGCCCGACCGTCGGCGTGCTCTTCTACCGCGCCCACGAACTGTCCGGGAACACCGGCTTCGTGGACACGCTGTGCGCCGCGATCGAGGCGAAGGGCGCCAACGCGCTGCCCGTGTACTGCGGGACGCTGCGCGGCGCCGACGCCGGTCTGTACGCGCTGCTGGGCCGGGCGGACGCGCTGGTCGCGACCGTCCTGGCGTCCGGCGGCACCCGCGCCTCCGACGCCTCGGCGGGCGGCGACGACGAGGCCTGGGACATCGGCGCGCTCGCCGATCTGGACATCCCGGTCCTCCAGGGCCTGTGCCTGACCTCGTCCCGCGCGACCTGGGCGGCCTCCGACGCGGCGCTGTCGCCGATGGACGCGGCGATGCAGGTGGCGATCCCGGAGTTCGACGGCCGGCTGATCACCGTCCCGTTCTCGTTCAAGGAGACCGGCGAGGGCGATGTACCGGTGTACGTCGCCGACCCCGAACGCGCCGCGCGCGTCGCCGGGATCGCGGTCCGGCACGCCGCGCTCAAGCACAAGCCGAACCCGGAGAAGAAGCTCGCGGTCGTCTTCACCGCCTACCCCACCAAGCACTCGCGGGTCGGCAACGCGGTCGGCCTCGACACCCCCGCCTCGGCCGTCGGCCTGCTGGACGCGCTGCGCGGCGCCGGCTACGCCGTCGACGGGTACCCGGACAACGGCGACGAGCTGATCCACCGGCTGATCGCCGCCGGCGGCCACGACGTCGAGTGGCTCACCGAGGAGCAGCTGTCCGCCGCCCCGGCCCGGGTCCCGCTCGCCGACTACCAGCGGTGGTTCGCGACCCTCGAACCCGAGCTGCGCGCGGGGATGCTGGAGCACTGGGGGGAGCCGCCGGGCACCCTCTACCTCGACGGCGAGGACATCGTCCTGGCGTCCCTGCAGTTCGGGAACGTCGTGGTCATGATCCAGCCGCCGCGCGGATTCGGGGAGAACCCGATCGCGATCTACCACGACCCGGACATGCCGCCCTCGCACCACTACATGGCGGCCTACCGCTGGCTCGACAACACGTTCGGCGCCGACGCCATCGTCCACATGGGCAAGCACGGCACCATGGAGTGGCTGCCCGGCAAGGGCCTCGGCCTGTCGGCGGGCTGCGCGCCGGACGCGGTGCTGGGCGAACTGCCGCTCGTCTACCCGTTCATCGTCAACGACCCGGGCGAGGGCACCCAGGCCAAGCGGCGCGGCCACGCCACCGTCGTCGACCACCTGGTGCCGCCGATGGCGCGCGCCGACACCTACGGCGACCTCGCCAAGCTGGAACAGCTCCTCGACGAGTACGCGCTCGTCTCCGACCTGGACCCGACGAAGACCCCGGCCGTCCGCAGCCAGATCTGGACGCTGGTGCGGGCCGCCGAGCTCCACCACGACCTGCACGTCGACGACCAGCCCGGCGAGGACGCCTTCGACGAGTTCGTCCTGCACCTCGACGGCTGGCTCTGCGAGATCAAGGACGTCCAGATCCGCGACGGTCTGCACATCCTCGGCGGCGGCCCCGTCGGCGAGGCCCGGGTCAACCTGGTCCTCGCCATCCTGCGCTCCTCCCAGGTGTGGGGCGGTGTCGGCGCCGCGCTGCCGGGGCTGCGGGCCGCGATGGCCGAGGCGTTCGGCCTCAACGAGAAGGCGCTGCTCGCCGAACCCGGCGCCCGGCTCGCGGTGCCCGCCGCGCTGACGGCGCTGGCCGACGGGCCCGCCAGGACCGCCGCCGACGCCGTCGACCTGCTGGAGACGCTCGCGCGCCGGCTTGCCGGGGCGATGGAGGAGTCCGGCTGGAGCCGGGCCGCGGCCCCCGGGATCGTGACGGAGGTGCTCGGCTCGCCCGTCCAGGACGCCGTGCGGATCCTGGAGTTCGCCGCCGAGGAGGTCGTGCCCCGGCTGGAGCGCACCACCGACGAGATCGACAACATCCTGCGCGCGCTGCGCGGCGGCTATGTGCCGGCCGGCCCGTCCGGCTCCCCGACCCGCGGTCTGGTCAACGTCCTGCCGACCGGCCGCAACTTCTACTCCGTCGACCCGAAGGCGATCCCGTCCCGGCTCGCCTGGGACGTCGGCACGGCCCTCGCCGACTCGCTGCTGGAGCGGCACCTCACCGACACCGGCGGGTACCCGAAGTCCGTCGGCCTGACGGTGTGGGGCACGTCCTGCATGCGCACCCAGGGCGACGACATCGCCGAGATCCTCGCCCTGCTGGGCTGCCGCCCGGTCTGGGACGACGCCTCGCGCCGCGTCACCGGGTTCGAGGTGGTGGGCCTGGAAGAGCTGGGCCGCCCGCGCATCGATGTGACGGTCCGCATCTCCGGCTTCTTCCGCGACGCCTTCCCGCACGTCATCCAGCTCCTCGACGACGCCGTCCAGGCCGTCGCGGAACTCGACGAGCCCGCGGAGTCCAACTACGTCCGCGCGCACGCCGACGAGGACACCGCCGAACACGGCGACCGCCGCCGCGCGACGGCCCGCATCTTCGGCTCCAAGCCGGGCGCGTACGGGGCCGGCCTGCTGCCGCTGATCGACGCCCGCAACTGGCGCTCGGACGCCGACCTCGCCGAGGTCTACGCGGTCTGGGGCGGCTACGCGTACGGCCGCGGCCTGGGCGGCCGCGCGGCGCGCGGGGACATGGAGCAGGCGTTCCGCCGCATCCAGGTCGCCGCGAAGAACGTCGACACCCGCGAGCACGACATCGTCGACGCCGACGACTACTTCCAGTACCACGGCGGCATGGTGGCGATGACGCGCCACCTGACGGGCGTCTCCCCCGCCGCCTACGTCGGCGACAGCGCCACCACCGACCAGGTCAAGACCCGCACCCTGGGCGAGGAGACCCACCGCGTCTTCCGCGCCCGGGTGGTCAACCCCCGCTGGATGGCCGCGATGCGCCGGCACGGGTACAAGGGCGCGTTCGAGATGGCCGCGACCGTCGACTACCTCTTCGGGTACGACGCGACGGCCGGCGTGGTGGACGACTGGATGTACCAGCGGCTCGCGGCGGAGTACGTGTTCGACAAGGAGAACCAGGACTTCATGAAGAAGTCCAACCCCTGGGCGCTGCGCGGCATCAGCGAGCGGCTGCTGGAGGCCGCCGACCGCGGGCTGTGGGCCGAGCCCGACCCGGAGACCCTGGACCGGCTCCGCGAGATCTATCTGCAGCTCGAAGGCGACCTGGAAGGCGACTCATGAGCACCCCGTATCCGTTCACCGCGATCGTCGGGATGACCGACCTGCGGCTCGCGCTGCTGCTGAACGCCGTATCGCCGGCGGTCGGCGGTGTGCTCGTGCGCGGTGAGAAGGGCACCGCCAAGTCGACGGCCGTGCGGGCGCTCTCCTCGCTGCTGCCGGACGTCGCCGTCGTCGGCGAGTGCCGGTTCTCGTGCGATCCGGCCGCCCCGGACCCGGCGTGCCCGGACGGCCCGCACGCGGTCGGTGCGGGCACCGCCCGCGCCGCGCGGATGGTGGAGCTGCCGGTCGGCGCGTCGGAGGACCGGCTGGTCGGTTCGCTGGACATCGAGCGGGCGCTGTCCGAGGGCAAGAAGTCGTTCGAGCCGGGGCTGCTGGCCGACGCGCACCGCGGCGTGCTCTACGTCGACGAAGTCAACCTGCTGCACGACCACTTGGTCGACCTGCTGCTGGACGCCGCGGCCATGGGCGCCTCCTACGTCGAGCGCGAGGGCGTCTCCGTACGGCACGCGGCCCGCTTCCTGCTCGTCGGCACCATGAACCCGGAGGAGGGCGAGCTGCGCCCGCAGCTCCTCGACCGGTTCGGGCTGACGGTGGAGGTCGCGGCGTCCCGCGAGACGGACGAGCGCGTCGAGGTCGTACGGCGCCGGCTCGCGTACGACGAGGACCCGGCGGCGTTCGCCGGCAAGTGGTCGGGCGACGAGGACGCGCTGCGGGCGCGGATAGTGGCGGCGCGGGCGCTGCTGCCGTCCGTGGTGCTCGGGGACCGTGCGCTGCGCCAGATCGCGGCGACCTGCGCGGCGTTCGAGGTCGACGGGATGCGCGCGGACATCGTGATGGCGCGTACCGCGACCGCGCTGGCGGCGTGGGACGGGCGGACCGAGGTCATCGCGGAGGACGTCCGGCAGGCGGCGCTGCTGGCGCTGCCCCATCGGCGGCGCCGCAACCCGTTCGACGCGCCGGGCCTCGACGAGTCGAAGCTCGACGACACGCTGGAGCAGAACAGCGGCGGCCCGGACCCGGAGGACGACCCGGACCCGGACGGCCCCGACGACGGCGGCGGGCAGCCGCCGGAGGGCGGTCCGGACGACGGGCCGCAGGACGGGTCCGAGGAGGGTCCGGAGGAGGGTTCCGCGCCCGACGAGTCCGCCGGGCAGCAGCAGGGCGGGTCGTCGGGCGGTGGCGAGCAGAGTGCCGCTCCGGCGGGCGAGCCGTTCAAGACCAAGGCGTTCACCATCCCCGGCATGGGCGAGGGCGCGGCCGGACGCCGGTCGCGGGCCCGGACCGCGCACGGCAGGACGACCAGCGCCCGGCGGCCGCAGGGCCAGTTGACGAAGCTGCATCTGGCGGCGACGGTGCACGCGGCGGCCCCGCACCAGCGGGCGCGCGGGCGCAGCGGTCCCGGTCTGGTGATCCGGAAGGACGATCTGCGGCAGGCGGTGCGGGAGGGGAAGGAGTCGAATCTGGTGCTGTTCGTCGTCGACGCCTCGGGCTCCATGGCCGCCCGGCAGCGCATGACCGCCGTCAAGGGCGCCGTCCTGTCGCTGCTGATGGACGCCTACCAGCGGCGCGACAAGATCGGGATGATCACCTTCCGCGGCGCGGACGCCGAGCTGGCGCTGCCGCCGACGTCGTCGGTCGAGGCGGGCGCGGCGCGGCTGCGGGTGCTGCCGACGGGCGGCCGGACGCCGCTGGCGGCCGGGCTGCTGAAGGCGCGCGAGGTGCTGCGGATCGAGCGGCTGCGGGACGCGTCCCGCCGGCCGCTGCTGGTCGTGGTGACGGACGGACGGGCGACCGGCGGACCCGAACCCGTCCAGCTGGCGTCGCGGGCGGCGCGGCTGCTGAACGCCGAGGGCGTGGCGTCGGTCGTCGTCGACTGCGAGTCGGGTCCCGTGCGGCTCGGCCTGGCGGGCGCGCTGGCGCTCGACCTCGCCGGGACCGCCGTGACGCTGGAGGAACTGCGCGCGGACACCGTGTCCGCGCTCGTACGTGATGTGCGGAGGGCCGCGTAATGCCGCAGGGACAGCCGAGCAGCGTGCCGGACGACGGGCTCACGACGCGCCAGCGCCGCAACCGGCCGCTGACCATCGTTCACACCGGTATCGGCAAGGGGAAGTCGACGGCCGCCTTCGGGCTCGCGCTGCGCGCCTGGAACCAGGGGTGGCCGATCGGGGTGTTCCAGTTCGTCAAGTCGGCGAAGTGGAAGGTCGGCGAGGAGCGGGCGCTGCGGGTCCTCGGCGACTCCGGCGAGGGCGGCACCGTCGCCTGGCACAAGATGGGCGAGGGCTGGTCCTGGGTACAGCGCGACATCGCCGACAGCGAGGAAGCGGCCAAGGAGGGCTGGGAGCAGGTCAAGCGGGACCTGGCCGCCGAGACGTACCAGCTGTACGTGCTGGACGAGTTCGCGTACCCGATGCACTGGGGCTGGGTGGACACCGACGAGGTGATCCAGGTACTCAACGACCGCCCCGGCACCCAGCATGTGATCATCACCGGCCGCAACGCGCCGGAGAAGCTGGTCGAGGCCGCCGACCTCGTCACCGACATGACGAAGGTCAAGCACCCGATGGACGCGGGCCAGAAGGGCCAGAAGGGCATCGAGTGGTGACGTCCCTCCCCCGTCTGGTCATCGCCGCGCCCTCCTCGGGCAGCGGCAAGACCACCGTGGCCACCGGGCTGATGGCGGCCTTCACCGGGGCCGGCCTCGCCGTGTCCCCGCACAAGGTCGGCCCCGACTACATCGACCCGGGCTACCACGCGCTCGCCACCGGCCGCCCGGGGCGGAATCTCGACGCCTTCATGTGCGGCCCCGAACTGATCGCCCCGCTCTTCCTGCACGGTGCGGCCGGAACGGACCTGGCGGTCGTCGAGGGCGTCATGGGCCTGTACGACGGGGCCGCCGGGCAGGGCGAACTGGCGTCGACCGCACATGTGGCGAAGCTGCTGCGCGCACCGGTGGTGCTGGTCGTCGACGCCTCGTCGCAGTCGCGGTCGGTGGCCGCGCTGGTGCACGGCTTCGCGTCCTGGGACCCGGAGGTGCGGGTCGCGGGCGTCATCCTCAACAAGGTCGGTTCCGACCGGCACGAAGCGCTGCTCCGCGAGGCGCTGGACGAGTCCGGCGTGCCGGTTCTCGGCGCGCTGCGCCGAGCCGAACAGGTCAGTGTCCCCTCCCGGCACCTGGGCCTCGTCCCGGTCGCCGAGCGCAGCGCCGACGCGGTCGGCGCGGTGCGGGCGATGGCGGCCCAGGTCCGGGCGGGCTGCGACATGGAAGCGCTGCTGGCTTTGGCGCGCAGCGCCCCGAGCCTGGACGCCGCCCCATGGAACCCTGCGGGGCTGTTCCCCAGGCCCGCCCCTTCCCGAAGTCCTCAATCGCCGGACGGGCTGAATTCAGCCCCCGTGGTCGCTGTCGCGGGCGGGCCCGCGTTCACGTTCTCGTACGCGGAGCACGCGGAACTGCTGACGGCCGCCGGAGCGGAGGTCGTGACCTTCGACCCGCTCCGGGATGAGGCCCTTCCCGAGGGCACCGCCGCCCTCGTGATCGGTGGCGGCTTCCCCGAGATGTACGCCCCGGAGCTCTCCGCCAACGAACCCCTCCGCAAGGTCGTGGCGGAACTGGCGGCCTCCGGGGCGCCCGTCGCCGCCGAGTGCGCGGGGCTGCTCTACCTGGCGCGGGAGCTGGACGGCAAGCCGATGTGCGGCGTGCTCGACGCGACCGCGCGGATGTCGGAGCGGCTGACCCTCGGGTACCGCGAGGCGGTGGCGGTCTCGGACAGCGTGCTGGCGGAGGCCGGCACCCGCGTGCGGGGGCATGAGTTCCACCGCACGGTCATCGAGCCGGGCGCGGGCGCCACGCCCGCGTGGGGGGTGACGCGGCCGGAGCGCCGCGTCGAAGGATTCGTCCACGGGGGCGTGCACGCCTCGTATCTGCATGTGCACTGGGCCGCGGTTCCGAGCGTGGCCCGAAGACTGGTGGAGAGGTGTTCCGAATGAGCGGGCGGCTGATCGGGGTCGGGGTGGGCCCCGGCGATCCGGAGCTGGTGACCGTCAAGGGTGTGAACGCCCTGCGGGCGGCGGCGGTGGTGGTCGTCCCCGTGATGGACACCCTCGAACGCGGCAGGGCCGAGGCGACGGTGCTGCACTACGTGGAGCAGGAGAAGGTGGTCCGGATCGTGTTCGCGCTGAACGAGCGGACCGACCGGGCACGGCGCGAGGCCGCGTGGGACGCGGCGGGCGGGCAGGTGGCCGAACTGCTGCGGACGCACGGCACGGTGGCGTTCGCGACGATCGGCGACCCCAACGTCTACTCGACGTTCACGTATCTCGCGCTGACCGTCGGGGAGCTGGTCGACGGCGTCGCCGTCGAGACCGTCCCCGGCATCACCGCGATGCAGGACCTGGCCGCGCGCAGCGGTGCGGTGCTGGCCGAGGGGACCGAGCCGCTGACGCTCGTGCCCGTCACGGCCGGGGCGGCGGTGCTGAAGGAGGCCCTGGAGGGGCCGGGCACCGTCGTGGCGTACAAGTTCGGCCGGCTGGCGGAGGAGGTGGCGACCGCGCTGCGGGAGACCGGCAGGACCGAGGGCGCCGTGTGGGGTTCCGCGCTCGGGCTGCCCGAGGAGTCCATCCGCCCCGCCTCCGAGCTGCTCGAAGGCCCGCTCCCCTATCTCTCGACACTGATCGCTCCCGCCCGCCGGGACACCCGTGGAGGCAAGCTGTGACCGGCAAGGTGACCATCGTGGGGGCGGGGCCCGGCGCCGCCGACCTGCTGACGTTCCGGGCGGCCCGCGCCATCGCGGCCGCCGACATCGTCATCTGGGCCGCGAGCCTGGTGCAGGCGGAAGTACTGGAGCACGCCCGTGAGGGCGCGGAGATCCTGGACTCGGCGACGATGTCGCTGGAGGACGTCGTCGCGGTCTACGAGCGGGCGCAGGCCGAAGACCTGAAGGTGGCGCGGATCCACTCCGGCGACCCGGCCCTGTGGGGCGGTACGCAGGAGCAGGTCGACCGGTGCGACACGCTCGGCATCGAGGTCGAGATCATCCCGGGCGTCTCGTCCTTCTCCGCGGTCGCGGCCATCGCGCAGCGCGAGCTGACGATCCCCGAGGTCGCGCAGTCCGTGATCCTGACCCGGCTGGGCGGCGGCAAGACGCCGATGCCGCCGGGCGAGGAGGTACGGGAGTTCGCCCGGCACGGCACGACGATGGCGCTGTTCCTGTCGGCCGCCCGGTCGGGCCAGCTGGTCACGGAGCTGCTGGAGGGCGGCTATCCGACGGAGACGCCGGTCGTGATCGCCTACCAGGCGACCTGGCCGGAGGAGCTCGTGCTGCGCTGCACGATCGCGACCCTGGAGGAGACGGTCAAGGAGCACAAGCTCTGGAAGCACACCCTCTTCCTCGTCGGCCCGGCGCTCGCGGCGTCCGGCACCCGTTCGCACCTGTACCACCCGGGGCACTTCCACGGTTTCCGCAGGGCGGACCCGGCGGCCCGGCGCGCGTTGCGCGAGTCCAAGGCGTAAGCCGCCCCCACCAGCCACACGACCCCGGAAGGAAGGGACGGCCTTGAGCCGGACGCCGTACGAGCCGTACGCCCAGCCCGGCCCTCGCGAGCCGGAAGCGCCGCGTACCGCCGGCCCGCCCGCGCCCGGCGCGATCACCGTCATCGGCACCGGCACCACCAGCACGAGCACCGGCACGAGCACCGGCGCCGACGGGTCCGCCACGGCTCCGGCCGGTGCCACGCTCGTCGTCGGCGCACGGCGGCATCTGGAGGCGGCGCGGCTGCCGGCCGGCGTGGAGCGGATCGTCCTCGGCCCGCTCGCCCCGGCCCTCGACGGCATCGAGCGGCACCTCGGCTCGCTGGACCACCAGGACCGGCGGGTGACGGTGCTCGCCTCCGGTGATCCGGGGTTCTTCGGCATCGTCCGGGCCCTCGGGGCGCGTTTCGGCCCGGAAGCCCTGGACGTCCACCCGTCCTCCCCCTCCATCGCGGTGGCCTTCGCCCGGCTCGGACTGTCCTGGGACGACGCGGTCGTCGTCAGCGCGCACGGCCGCGATCCGCGGACGGCCGTCAACGTGTGCCGCGCGCACCCCAAGACCGCGGTGCTGACCGGTCCCGGGGCCGGGCCCGCCGAGCTGGGCGCCGCGCTGGCCCGGACCGGTATCGAGCGCACGCTGGTGGTCGCGGCGGCCCTCGGCACGGCGGACGAGACCGTCGAGCGGGTCTCCCCCGCCGACGCCGCCGTCCGCGACTGGACGGGGACCGGTGTGAGCGTCGTGCTCTGCCTGGACGAGGCGCGGGTGCTGTCGCCGGTCCAGCGGATCGTCGCGGGACCGCCGCCCGCGCCGGCCGGATGGGCGCTGCCCGAGGAGGCGTTCGGGTACCGCGACTCGATGATCACCAAGTTCGAGGTGCGTGCCCTGGCCCTGTCCCGGCTCGCCCCGCGCACCGGTGACCTCGTGTGGGACATAGGAGCCGGATCGGGTTCCGTGGCCGTGGAGTGCGCGCGCTTCGGCGCCGCGGCGGTCGCCGTCGAGCAGACCCCCGACGGCATCGAGCGGATCCGGGCGAACGCGGCGGCCCATGGTGTGGACGTACAGATCGTGCACGGCGCCGCCCCGACCGTGCTGTCCCAGCTCCCGGACCCGGACGCCGTCTTCATCGGCGGCGGCGGGCGCGACCTGCCCGCCATCGTCGGTGCCTGCGCCAGGCGCGCCCGGCGGACCGTGGTCGTGACCCTCGCGGCCGTCGACCGCGTCGGCGACGTACGCGCCGCCCTGTCCGCGGCCGGTCTCGAACCGGACGGTCTGCTGCTGCAGTCCTCCCGGCTGGCACCGCTGCCGGGTGGCGTCACCCGGCTCGCCGCCAACAATCCCGTATTCGTCCTGTGGGCCACCCGGCCCGGCACCGAAGGAGCAATTCTGTGATCGGCCTGATTTCCGCCACCTCGGCGGGGCAGCGCGGCTGCGAACACCTGGCCGCCGCCTGGCCGGACGAGGTCCGGGTCTACGACGGGCCGGTCCGCGAGGCGGTCGGCCGCGCCTTCGCCGAATGCGAGCAGCTGGTGTGCTTCCTCGCCACCGGCGCCGTCGTCCGCCTGATCGCCCCCCTGCTGCGGGGCAAGGACACCGATCCGGGCGTCGTCACGGTGGACGAGACGCACCAGCACGCGATAGCCCTGCTGGGCGGCCACGGCGGCGGTGCGAACGAGCTGGCGCAGCGCGTCGCCGACGCACTGGGCTGCCGTCCGGTGATCAGCACCGCCACCGACGCCGCCGGGGTGCCGGGACTCGACATGCTGGGCTGGCCCGTCGAAGGCGCGGTCGCGGCCGTCAGCCGCGCGATCCTCGACGGCGACCCCGTACGTCTGGACACCCCCCATGGCGTCCACCCCCTTCCTGCTCTGCCACCCAACGTAACCGCCGCCACTGACAGTGACGTCTCACTGATCGTCACCGACCGTGTGACCGGCGCCGATACGTCCGCCGGAGCCACCGTGCTGCTCCGCCCGCCGTCACTGGTGGTCGGTGTGGGCGGCAGCCGGGGAGTGCCCGCCGACGAGGTGCTGACGCTGATCGGGAGCGCCCTCGCAGACGCCGGTCTTTCGCCCCGCTCGGTCGCGGCGCTGGCGACCGTGGACGCGAAGGCGGACGAGGCGGGGATCGTCGAGGCCGCCGAGCGGCTCGGGGTGCCGCTGCTGACGTACACCGCGGACCGGCTCGCCGGGATCGGCGTACCGAACCCGTCGGACGCTCCGCTGGCCGCCGTCGGCACTCCGTCCGTCGCCGAGGCGGCGGCGCTCGCGGCGGCACCGGGCGGCGAACTGCTGGTGCCCAAGCGGAAGTCCGCGCCGCCGGAAGGTCCCGCGATGGCGACCGCCGCCGTGGCGCGGCGCCGTCCGCGCGGCCGGCTCTCGGTGGTCGGGCTCGGTCCCGGCGCACGTGATCTGCTGACCCCGCGGGCCCGCGAGGAGCTGCGCCGGGCGTCGGTGATCGTCGGCCTGGACCAGTACGTCGACCAGATCAGGGACCTGCTGCGGCCCGGCACCCGGATCCTGGAATCCGGTCTGGGCGCCGAGGAGGAACGCGCGCGTACCGCCGTGGAGCAGGCCCGCGCGGGCCATGCGGTGGCCCTGATCGGCAGCGGTGACGCGGGGGTCTACGCGATGGCCTCCCCCGCGCTCGCCGAGGCCGCGGACGACATCGACGTCGTCGGGGTCCCCGGGGTGACGGCCGCGCTCGCCGCCGCCGCGATCCTGGGTGCGCCGCTGGGCCACGACCATGTGTCGATCAGCCTGTCGGACCTGCACACACCGTGGGACGTCATCGAGCGCCGGGTCCGGGCGGCGGCCGAGTCCGATCTGATCGTCACCTTCTACAACCCCCGCAGCCGCGGCCGCGACTGGCAGCTGCCGAAGGCGCTGTCGCTGCTCGCGGAGCACCGGGAGCCCGGTACCCCGGTCGGCGTCGTGCACGCCGCGTCCCGGCCGGACGAGCGCAGCGAGGTGACGACCATCGCGGCGCTGGATGTGACGACGGTCGACATGGTGACCGTCGTGACCGTCGGCAACACCGCCACCCGCAACGTGGCCGGCCGCATGGTGACCCCGCGCGGCTACCGGTGGCAGGCATGACCGGCCCGCAGCCCGTCCGACGACCGGGAGGTTCCCTGTGACCCGCACCGTTCACCCCATCGAGCAGGAGTCGTTCCGCAGACTGCGCTCCCGGCTCGACACCTCGCACTTCCCGCCGCTGACGCGGGCCGTGGTCGAGCGGGTCGTCCATTCCAGCGCCGATCTGGAGTACGCCGGGGAACTCGTCTGTGACGAGGACGAGTTGCTGGCCGCCCACACCGCGCTGCACGCGGGCGCCCCGATCGTCGCGGACGTCGAGATGGTCGCCGCCGGGATCACCACCCGGCCGGTCGTCTGCCGGCTCAAGGACGGCCGCTCGGGTCCCGGGCTGACCCGCAGCGCGCACGCGATCCGGCTGGCCTACGAGCAGGTCGGTCCCGGTGCGATCTGGGTGATCGGGTGCGCGCCGACCGCGCTGGAGGAACTGCTGACGCTGGACGCCGCGCCCGCGCTGGTGATCGGTCTGCCGGTCGGCTTCGTGGGAGCCGCCGAGAGCAAGGCCGCGCTGCGCGCCTCCGGCCTGCCCGCCGTCAGCAACATCTCCGAGAAGGGCGGTTCCGCCGTGGCGTCCGCCGCGCTCAACGCCCTGCTCTACACCGAACGTCCCACCGGACGTCCCACCGGACGTCCCGGCGGACCCGCCGCCGTGGAGACCCTCGCACCCCTCACCAAGGAGAACTCCCTGTGATCCCGCCCGCACTCCTGCTCGTCGGCCACGGAACCCGTGACGAGGCCGGAGCCGAAGCCTTCCGTGCGTTCGTCCGGCAGCTCGGCGAGCACAACCCCGGGCTGCCGGTCGGCGGCGGGTTCATCGAACTGTCGCCGCCGCCGCTCGCCGACTCGGTCGCGGAGCTGGTGGGCCAGGGCGTCCGCAGCTTCGCGGCGGTCCCCATGGTGCTGGTCTCCGCGGGGCACGCGAAGGGCGACATCCCGGCCGCCCTGGCCCGCGAGGAGCAGCGGCACCCGGGCACGACGTACACCTACGGCCGGCCGCTGGGCCCGCACCCGGGCCTGCTGACGATCCTGGAGCGGCGGCTGGACGAGGTGCTCGGCGACGACGACCGCTCGGACACCACGGTGCTGCTCGTCGGCCGCGGTTCGACCGACCCGGACGCCAACGCCGAGATATACAAGGTCGCGCGGCTGCTGTGGGAGGGCCGCGGCTACGCGGGCGTGGAAACGGCGTTCGTTTCGCTGGCAGCGCCGGACGTGCCCTCGGGCCTGGAGCGCTGCCGCAAGCTGGGCGCCGGCCGCATCGTCGTGCTGCCGTACTTCCTGTTCACCGGCATCCTGCCGGACCGGGTCCGGGACCAGGCCGCCGAATGGGCCGCCGCGCATCCGGCGACCGAGGTGCGGCAGGCGGCCGTCATCGGCCCGGAGCCGGAGCTGGCCGACCTGGTGATGGAGCGCTACCGCGAGACGCTCAAGGGCGATCTGCGGATGAACTGCGACTCCTGCGTCTACCGCGTCAAGCTGCCCGGTTTCGAGGACCGGGTCGGCCTGCCGCAGCAGCCGCACCACCACCCCGACGACCCCTCGGGCGACCACGGCCACGACCACCACCACGGTCCCCATGCCCACTCCCACTGACGGCACTTCCGGTGCCGGCGGCACTCCCGGAGACGGCGGCGCCGACGGTTACGACCTGCGGCACCACGGCGACGCGGAGGTGCGCGACGACGGCGGGGTACTGACCGACCTCGCCGTCAACGTCCGTGCCGGTACGCCGCCGGCCTGGCTGAAGGCGACGATCGCCGCGTCGCTCGACGGTCTGGCCGCCTACCCCGACGCGCGGGCGGCGCGGGCCGCCGTCGCCCGGCGGCACGGCCGGCCGGTGGACGAGGTGCTGTTGACGGCGGGCGCGGCGGAGGCGTTCGTGCTGCTGGCGCGGGCCTTCGCACCGCGTCACGCGGTCGTGGTGCACCCGCAGTTCACCGAGCCCGAGGCGGCGCTGCGCGCCGCCGGACACGCCGTGCACCGGGTGGTCCTGCATGCCGCCGACGGCTTCCGGCTCGATCCGGCGGCCGTTCCCGAGGACGCCGACTTCGTCGTGCTCGGCAACCCGACGAACCCGACGTCGGCGCTCCACTCGTCCGAGGTGGTCGCACGGCTGGCCAGGCCCGGCCGGACCCTGGTGGTCGACGAGGCGTTCATGGACGCCGTACCCGGCGAGTCCGCCTCACTGGCCGCCCGCCGCGACGTGCCCGGTCTCGTCGTGCTGCGCAGCCTCACCAAGACCTGGGGCCTGGCCGGGCTGCGGATCGGCTATGTGCTCGCCGGTGCTGAGCACATCGCCCTGCTGGAGCGGGCGCAGCCGCTGTGGGCGGTCTCGTCGCCGGGGCTGGCCGCCATCGAGGCGTGTGTGACACCGGACGCGCTGGCCGAGGCGGAACGGGCCGCGGCCGCGATCGCCGTCTGCCGCGCGTATCTGCTGGCCCGGCTGGGCGAGTTCGACGACCTGGAGGTCGCGGGCACGCCCGCCGGGCCGTTCGTCCTCGTCGAGCTGCCGGACGCGACGGCCGTCCGTGAGCGGCTGCGCGGCCTCGGCTTCGCGGTCCGCCGCGCGGACACCTTCCCCGGGCTCGACGGGCGGTGGCTGCGGATCGCCGTCCGCGACGCCGCCACGACGGACGCCTTCGTCGAAGCGCTGGCCACAGCACGGAGCGGGCGGAACGCGGAGGTCCCGGCGGTCCCGGAGTTCCCGAAGGTCAGTTCTTGATGCCGAGCGCCTGGATGTCCACCCCGCCCAGCGCGGGGTGGAGATAGACGTTGGTCAGCCGTGCCGAACGGTAGTTGAGCTGCCGCACGTACATGAACGGGATCAGGGTGCCCCGGTCCTGCGAGGTGGAGTCGACGGTGCGCCAGACGCTGTCGGCGGAGTTGCGGTCGGTCTTGGCGTCGGCCTCGTCCATCAGGTCCTTCAGCTGCTGGTCGGCGAGGGCCGCGTAGTTGGACGGGCTGCCGGCCAGCAGCAGCGGGCGCAGGAAACCGGCCGGGGTGGGCCAGTCGGACTGCCAGGTGGTGAGGATGATGCCCCACCCACGATCCTTGATCTTCTTCTGGTCGGGCAGGGTCGCGTACAGGTCCGCGGCCTCGGGGTACTCGGTCTTGGCGGTGATCCCGACGACGGCGAGCTGGGTGCGCAGGTTCTCCACCATGGCCTTGGTCCTGGGGTTGCCGTTGGCCGTGACGATGGTGGTCGAGAAGCCGGACGCGTGCCCGCAGTCGGACAGCTGGCGCTTGGCGAGGTCGGGATAGGTGCGGCCGGCGGCCGTGCCGTACGTGTTCAGATGCGGGTCGTAGCCGCCGACCGTCGGCGGCAGCATCCCGCCCGCGACGTCCCCCGCGTCCTTGCCGCCGCCCGCGTCGCGCAGCGCGGTCCGGTTCGCCGCGTACTGCACCGCCCAGCGGCAGCGGTAGTCGTTCAGCGGCGCGACGGCGGTCTGCAGGGAGAAGTACCGGACGGCCCCGATCAGCGCGGAGTCGGCGTTCGCCTTGAGGCTGTCGCTGCCGAGGATCTTGGTGCGGGTGGCGTCCTGGACACCGGCCTGGGCCGGGTCCAGATCGGCCTCTCCGCTGAGCAGCGCGGCGTCTACCACGTCGGCGCTCGCCGCGACCGTGAAGTCGACGGCGTCCGGCAGGGCGGTGCGGATGCCGTCGGTGGCCGGGTCCCACTTGTCGTTGCGCACCAGCCGCAGCTTCTTGTCGCGGTCGTAGGACGCGATCTTGTACGGCCCGCTGGCGACCGGCTGCCTCTCGTAGTTGTCCTTGGTGTCCTTGGCCTTCGGCACGGGCGAGGACATCGGCAGTGCGAGCACGTAGGGGAAGTCGGCGAACGGCGCGTCGAGATGGAAGACGATGGTGCTGTCGTCCGGTGTGAGCACGCTCTTCAGGCCCAGCTGGTCCGGGTCGGTGTCCTTGTACGGGCCCGGGTAGGACTGGCCCTGGTCGAGCAGGTCCCTGAGATGCGTGGGACCGCCGCTGAACAGGTCGGTCGCGAACGTCCGCTCGATGCCGTACTTGATGTCCTTGGACGTGATGCCCGTGCCGTCCTCGAACGTCACGCCCTTCTTGAGGGTGTACGTGTAGGTGAGGCCGCCGTCGCTGACCGTGCCGGTGGTGGTGGCCAGGTCCGGCGCGAGTTCGGCGCCCGCCCCGCTGGGCTGGGGGGCGAAGTCCACGAGCTTGCGCAGCAGGAGCCGGTCCAGGTTCCAGGCGAGCGGTGAGTAGGAGCGCGCCGGGTCCAGGGAGTCGGGGGCGTAGTACGACATCAGCTTGAGCGTGCCGCCCTTGGCCGTGGACGGGTTGACGGTGCCGTTGACCGCCCCGTCGTAGCCGCGGCCGACGGTCCGCTTGGCGATCAGGTCCAGAGCCGTGACGGTGTTCTCGTCCGGGCGCGCCGAGGAGCCGAGGCGGACGGCGAGCACCGTGCCGAGCGTCAGCACCACGGCCGCCGAGACGGCGATGAGGGCGCGCCGCCGCCCCTTGCCGCGGCGCGGATCGGCCGGCGCCGTGCCCCACTGCTGGGAGGTGTACGCCTCGCCGGGCCGCCCGGAGGCCGGTGGCATCAGCTGTGGCAGCGGCGGCGGAACCGGAGTGTGCGGCGGTGTGTGCGGCGGGTTGTACGCAGGGTGCAGCGGCACGACCGGCCGCGGGGCGGGGGCGGGCGGCAGGGCCGGGGTGGCGCCGCCCCTGGGTGCCGCGAGCCAGCCGTTCAGGTCGTCGCGCATGACGGCCGCGCTGCGCGGGCGCAGCGCGGGGTTCTTGGAGAGGGCGGAGATGACGATCGCGTCCAGCTCGGGCGGTACCGCCGCGTTCCGCGCCGAGGGCGGCTCCGGGGTGGAGTGGATGTGGGCGTACATCACCGTGAGCGGCGTCGGTCCGGGGAACGGGACGGTGCCGGTGAGCAGTTCGGTCAGCATGCAGCCGACCGCGTACAGGTCGCTGCGCGCGTCGACCTCGCGGTCCTCGATCTGTTCCGGTGACATGTAGCCGGGGGTGCCGAGGGCGGAGCCGGTGCCGGTGATCCGGGTCAGCGAGTGCACGACCCGGGCGATCCCGAAGTCGGCGACCTTGACGGAACCCGTCGACGTGATCAGGACGTTGGACGGTTTGACGTCCCGGTGGACCAGCCCGCGGGCGTGGGCGTGGGCGAGCGCGTCCAGGATGTCGCAGGTGATCCTGACCGCCCGTTCGATGTCCAGCCTGACCTGGCTGCGGGCCAGTTCGGCGAGGGTGCTGCCGTCCACGTACTCCATGACGAGGTACGGCACGATGTCCTCGTCCGTCCGCATCTCGTCCTGGTCGTGGACGGTGACGATGCCGGGGTGGTTGAGCCCGGCGGCGGCGCGGGCCTCACGCGCGAAGCGGCGCCGGGCCTCGGCGTCCCGGGCCAGTTCCGGCAGGAGGGTCTTGACGGCGACGGTCCTGCCGAGCCGGGTGTCGTACGCGAGATGAACCCGTGCCATGCCTCCGGAGCCGAGCAGCTCCCGGATCTCGTATCTGCCCCCGAACAGCGCGCTGTCCATCGTGTCCCCCGACCCCCGGCCCGTCCAGCGGACCCCGTGACCCCTGTGACCCCTGAAACGAACCCTGCGAACTCTGGCTGCTTTCCCCTGAACACAACAGTAGAGGGCGACGCCGACAACGGCGCCGCCCTCTCCCATTCCCCCTCGGACCCTCAGTCCCCCCTCGGGTCCCAATCCGGTCGGAACCGGACGTCTAGGCGTCCGTTTCCGCCGCCTGGGCGGCCGCCTTGCGGCGGCGGGACGTCAGATACAGCGCGCCACCGCCGACCACGACGAGCGCGCCCGCGCCCGCGGCGAGCAGCGGGGTGTTGGAACCGCTGCCGGTCTCGGCGAGGTTCTGGGTGGTGGGGCCGGTCTGCGGCTCCGAACCACCGCTGCCGCCGGCGCCCCCCGAACCACTCGCGCCGCTCGATCCGCCGCTGCCGCCGGAGCTGCCACCCGACGCGCCACCGGAGTCGGCGCCGGTCGAGGACCCGCCGGACGACGCTCCCCCGGTGGAGGCACCACCGTCGGAGGCACCGCCGTTCGTGCCGCCGCCGTTCGCAGCGCCGCCGTTGTCGGCTCCCCCGTTGGTGGTACCGCCATGGGTGGCGCCGCCGTTGGAGGTGCCGCCGGTCGTCGGGTCGACCACCTTCGGCGTCTCGCACGTCGCCTTGACCAGGGTCACGGTGCCGGTCACGACCGCGACGTTCAGTTTCAGCGGATTGACCTTCACCTTCAGCTCCAGCCCGGTGGCGGCGGCGGTGCGCGACGTGGTCTGGGTCTTCGTCAGGTCGAGGCTGACCTCGCCGACCCCGGGCACCGCCACCTTCGTCGTCCCGGTGGCGGTCAGGGTGACCTTCTTGTTGAGCACCCACACACCGGCCAGGGTGGCCGACGCGGCCGGCTTCCGGCCCGCCTCACAGGTCGCCTTGGAGGTGACCGCCTCGATCCGGATCAGGGACAGCAGCGGCAGGCCGGGCAGATGCACCTCGGCGCGGGCCAGGTTCGCGTAGCCCTCCGCCTTGTGCGCGTCGGCCGTCGCCTTGGCGGTGGCGACATCCGCCCGCAGCATGCTGAACGGCTTGCCGTGGTCGACGCCGTCCAGCTTGGCGGTGAGCGCGGTCTCGGCGGCATCGGCCGGCGCCTTCACATCGTTGAGCGAGACGTTCAGCGGCACATGGACCGTCTTGTTCACCAGCGATACGTCGAGACCGGCGCGCAGGACGGTCGCGGTCGACCTGCCGCCCCCGGAGCTGCCGCCGGAGGTGCCCCCGGCGTTCCCGGAGGGATGCGCCTGGGCCGCCGGGGCGACGGCCAGCGCACCCGCCGCAAGCGCGACGGCCGCGCCGATGGCGGCGGCCGAACGGCGTGCGGGCAGGCTGAAGTTGGAGCTGTACACGGTGGAACCCCCACGAGTGGCTTGGAGTCAGCGGCGCCGCTTGAGGGGACAACGCGGCCGCCGGTGACCTCGGTCCCGCCATATTTACGCACTGAGAGTGAACTGGCGACTACCTGCAGCGAGTTCACCCATACGGGTGGTTTCCGGCACTATCTTCGAATCTTGCTGCACGCCCGTTCCCACCCGTCACCCGTGCCACGTGATGACGGCCCCCACCTCTGTTGACGCGCCGAGGCGTACGCGGTGGTGCTCAACGACCGGCACCCGCTCCGCGTAACGCTGCGTCAACCCACCACCCGTCCGCGCAGCACGATGCGCCGCGGATCGGCCAGCACCCGTACGTCCGCCCGCGGATCGGTCGCGTACACGACCAGGTCGGCGGAGGCGCCCTCGGTGAGCCCGTCGCGGCCGAGCCATTCACGGGCGCCCCAGGTCGTGGCGGACAGCGCCTCGACCGGCGACAGGCCCGCCGTGACGAGTTCGGCGATCTCGTCGGCGATCAGGCCGTGGGCCAGCGAGCCGCCCGCGTCGGTGCCGGCGAAGATCCGGACGCCGGCGTCGTGCGCGGCACCCACCGTGGCGTGCCGGCGCTCGTGCAGCCGGCGCATATGGGCCGCCCAGCGCGGGAACTTGGCCTCGCCGCCGGCCGCCATCGCCGGGAACGTCGCGATGTTGACCAGGGTCGGAACGATGGCGACACCGCGTTCCGCGAACAGCGGGACGGTGTCCTCGGTCAGCCCGGTGGCGTGCTCGACGCAGTCGATACCCGCCTCCACGAGGTCACGCAGCGAGTCCTCCGCGAAGCAGTGCGCGGTGACCCGCGCGCCCTCCTCGTGGGCGGCGGCGATGGCCTCCTCCAGGGCGCCGCGCGGCCAACAGGCCGTGAGGTCACCGGCCTCGCGGTCGATCCAGTCGCCGACGAGCTTCACCCAGCCGTCGCCGCGCCGCGCCTCCTGGCGGACGTACGCCGTCAGATCCCCCGGCTCGATCTCGTGCGCGTAGTTGCGGATGTAGCGGCGGGTGCGCGCGATGTGCCGGCCGGCGCGGATGATCCGCGGCAGGTCCTCGCGGTCGTCGACCCAGCGGGTGTCGGACGGCGATCCGGCGTCGCGCAGCAGCAGGGTGCCGGCCTCGCGGTCGGTCAGCGCCTGCTTCTCCGCCGTCTCCGCGTCCACCGGGCCGTGCGTGTCGAGGCCGACGTGGCAGTGCGCGTCGACGAGGCCGGGCAGCGCCCAGCCCTCGACGGTGGTCACCTCGAGCGGTCCGGCGGGCCGGTCGTACGAGATCCGGCCGTCCAGCACCCACACCTCGTCCCGGACGTCCTCGGGGCCGACCAGCACCCGGCCCTTGACGTGCAGCGCACCGCGATCACCCATGACACTCATGCCCAGCACCCTAAAAGGTCGGAGGTACGCTCGCGAAGGCACCCTCGGGCCCGACAGGGCCCCGGGCCGGCCCCAGACCTTCATCCGTACGGAAGAGACGCATCGTGACGCACCCCCTCCTGGACCTGCCCCCGCTGACCGCCGCCCGTTTCGCCGGGATCGAACGGCGTGTCGCGGCGCTGCTGGACACCGAGCAGGACGTCGTCATCACCCAGGGCGAGGCGCTGCTGCCCCTGGAGGGCTGCATCCGCGGCGGGGCCCGGCCCGGCTCGGCGGCGCTCAACGTGGTGACCGGCCCCTACGGGAAGACGTTCGGCGACTGGCTGCGCGACGCGGGCGCCGAGGTCACCGACCTGGCCGTGCCGTTCCACGGGGCGGTCACCGCCGAGCAGGTGGAGCGCGCACTGGCGGAGCACCCGGAGATCGACTTCGTATCGCTGGTGCACGCCGAGGCGGCCACCGGCAACACGAACCCGGTGGCGGAGATCGGCGAGGTGGTGCGCGCGCACGGCGCGCTGTTCATGCTGGACGCGGTCGCGTCGGTGGCCGCCGAACCGCTGCTGCCGGACGCGTGGGGCGTGGACCTGTGCGTCATCGGCGCGCAGAAGGCGATGGGCGGCCCCGCGGGTGTGTCGGCGGTGTCGGTCAGCGCCCGCGCCTGGGAGCGGATGGCGGCCAACCCGGCGGCGCCGCGCCGCTCGTACCTCTCCCTGTTGGACTGGAAGGAGCGGTGGATCGACACCGGCCGCACCGCGCTGCCGCACGCGCCCGCGCAGTTGGAGATGCTGGCGCTGGAGGCGTGTCTGGAGCGGATCGACGCCGACGGCCTCGACACGGTGATCGCCCGGCACCGGGCGGCCGCCACCGCGACCCGCGAGGGCGCGCTCGCGCTCGGCGGCGGCCTGGAGCCGTACGTGTACGAGGCGCGCGACGCCGCGCCGGTGGCGACGACGCTGCGGGTGCCCGCGGGCACCGACGCCACCGCGCTGGTGGCGCGGGCGCTCGCCCTGGACCCGTCTGTTCCGCTCGTCGCGGGTGGTGGCGCGCTCGCCAAGGAGATGGTCCGCGTCAACCACTACGGTCCCGACGCGGATCCCGCCGTGGTCGCACGGGGCCTCGCTGCGCTGGGTTCGGCGCTTTCCGGATAGCGCTGCGTCACCCGATACTGCAGAGCGTAAGCACGATAAAGGACAAGAAAGCACTTCCGGGGAATTCGTCCTTTCGGTGGCCCGTCAGGACCGAATTCCCGGGAAGTATTCTTCCGAATAGCTCCTGCCCAGCCTTCCGAAGGCTAAACGCACGGATTTCATTAAGGTTTCCGGGGCACCTCCGGGAATGTGACGGACTCCACACCAAGATCAAATCGCCCGGTTATATCCGTATATAACGGCAGGTCTCGCCACGGATTCGGCCACCCGCACCCGCCCGCGCGATAACACGACGAGTCGGCCGCGTAAAGACCTCCGCCCCATGCAATTCCACTTTCTGCTCGGTAGGTTCATTCCGCATGAACGCCGCTACGGAATTGAAGGCACCGCTCGCTCCCGCATTCCTCGACACCCCCACAGTCGACGACGGCGGAGCGATGTGGCGCATCGCCCGCGATTCTCGGACGCTCGATCTCAACTCCTCGTACAGCTATCTCCTGTGGTGCCGCGACTTCGCCGGCACCTCGGTGGTGGCCCGCGACGCCGACGGGTCCCCGGTGGGCTACGTGACCGGATACATCCGTCCCGATGAGCCGCAGACGCTGGTCGTCTGGCAGGTGGCCGTCGACGCGGCGCAGCGCGGCCGCGGTGTGGCGGCGGCCATGCTCGACCATCTCGCCGCACGCGTCGCCGTCGACGACGTCCGCTGGATCGAGACCACGATCACGCCGGACAACGCCGCTTCGCAGCGGCTGTTCACCTCCTTCGCCGAGCGCCACGACGTTCCGGTCGAACGCGAAGTCCTCTTCCCCGGTGCCCTGTTCCCCGACGGGCACGACTCCGAGGTGCTGTTCCGCATCGGCCCGACGGTCTGACGCCACCGCGTTCCGCTTCGCCCCACCCCCTGGCTTCGCCCCACCCCTGACTTCGCGCCGCCTCCACCGCACCGTCTCCCGGAAAGCAGGCACAGTGACCATCACCGCACCCGACATGACCGTCTTCGAGTCCCTGGAGTCGGAGGTCCGCAGCTACTGCCGCAGCTGGCCCGTCATCTTCGACCGCGCACAGGGCAGCGTGATGTACGACGAGGACGGTCACGCATATCTCGACTTCTTCTCCGGCGCCGGCGCGCTCAACTACGGGCACAACAACCCGGTGCTCAAACGCGCGCTGCTGGACTACCTCGAACGCGACGGCGTCACCCACGGTCTCGATATGAGCACCACCGCGAAACGCACCTTCCTGGAGCGCTTCCAGCAGGTGGTCCTGGAACCGCGCGGCCTGGACTACAAGGTGATGTTCCCCGGCCCGACCGGCACCAACGCCGTCGAGGCGGCGCTCAAGCTGGCCCGTAAGGTCAAGGGCCGCGAGTCGATCGTCTCGTTCACCAACGCCTTCCACGGGATGTCGCTCGGCTCGCTCGCCGTCACCGGCAACTCGATGAAGCGGGCCGGCGCGGGCATCCCGCTGGTGCACGGCACCCCGATGCCGTTCGACAACTACTTCGACGGCCGGGTGCCGGACTTCCTCTGGTTCGAGCGGCTGCTGGAGGACCAGGGCTCCGGCCTCAACCAGCCGGCCGCCGTGATCGTCGAGACGATCCAGGGCGAGGGCGGCATCAACGTCGCCCGTCCGGAGTGGCTGCGGGCGCTGGCCGACCTGTGCAAGCGCCGCGACATGCTGCTGATCGTCGACGACATCCAGATGGGCTGCGGCCGCACCGGCGCGTTCTTCTCCTTCGAGGAGGCCGGGATCACGCCGGACATCGTCACGCTCTCCAAGTCCATCAGCGGCTACGGCATGCCGATGTCCCTCGCGCTCTTCAAGCCGGAGCTGGACGTCTGGGAGCCGGGCGAGCACAACGGCACCTTCCGCGGCAACAACCCGGCGTTCGTCACCGCCACCGCCGCGCTGGACGCCTACTGGGCCGACGGCCAGCTGGAGAAGCAGACGGTGATGCGCGGTGAGCAGGTCGAGACGGCGCTGCGGGAGATCTGCACCGCCCAGGCCCGCGCCGGCGCCGAGTACCGGGGCCGCGGTCTGGCCTGGGGTCTGCAGTTCATCGACCCGTCGATCGCCGGCCGGGTCTGCGCCCGCGCCTTCGAGCTGGGGATGCTGCTGGAGACCTCCGGCCCGCGCAGCGAGGTCGTCAAGCTGCTGCCGGCCCTGACCATCACCCCCGACGAGCTGGACGAGGGTCTGCGCACCCTCACGCGGGCCGTGAGCGACGTCATCAGCGAAACCCTCTGAGCCCGCACCCGGGCCCGACTTCGAACGGAAAGAAAGCAGAGGCAACCACGTGATCGTCCGATCCTTCAAGGACATCGAGGGCACCGACCGCGATGTGACCGCCGAGACCGGCACCTGGCGCAGCAAGCGCATCATCCTGGCCGCCGAGGGCGTCGGGTTCTCGATGCACGAGACCACGATGTACGCCGGGACCGTGACGTCCATGTGGTACGCCAACCACATCGAGGCGGTGCTGTGCGTCGACGGTGAGGGCGAGCTGACCAACGACGAGACCGGCGAGACCCACTGGATCTCCCCGGGCACGCTCTACCTGCTCGACGGCCACGAGCGGCACACCATGCGCCCCAAGACCGATCTGCGGTTCGTCTGCGTCTTCAACCCGCCCGTCACCGGGCGGGAGGTGCACGACGAGAACGGGGTCTACCCGCTGCTGACCGAGACCGGGGGCACCACCGCGACCCGTATCAAGACCCGGACCGAGACCGAGACCGAGACCGAGGGAGCCTGACGCCATGACGACCACCACCGACACCATCACCAGCCGGTACCCGACCCGCGGCGCGTCCGAGGTCAGCACTCCCCGCCAGGACCCGGTCGTGTGGTCCGAGTACGGCACCCCGGGCCCGATCCAGCCCGCCGAGCTGCGCGGCTACGACCGGAACGGCTTCCTCACCGTCGACCAGCTGCTGATGCCGGGCGAAGTGGGCCGCTACCGCCAGGAGCTGGACCGGCTCTGCGCCGATCCGGCGGTCCGGGCCGACCCCCGCGCGATCGTCGAACCGAAGTCCGGGTCGATCCGCTCGGTCTTCGAGGTGCACAGGATCAGCGAGGTCTTCGCCGAGCTGGTCCGCGACCCACGGCTCGCCGACCGCGCGCGGCAGATCCTCGGTTCCGACGTCTACGTCCACCAGAGCCGGATCAACGTCAAGCCGGGCTTCGGGGCGTCGGGGTTCTACTGGCACTCGGACTTCGAGACCTGGCACGCCGAGGACGGCCTGCCGCGGATGCGGACGGTCTCCGTCTCGGTGGCGCTGACCGAGAACCATGACACCAACGGCGGGCTGATGATCATGCCCGGCTCGCACCGTACGTTCCTCGGCTGCTCGGGCGAGACGCCGAAGGACAACTACAAGCAGTCGCTGCAGATGCAGGACGCCGGCACCCCGTCCGACGAGGCGCTCACCGAACTCGCCGGGGAGCACGGCATCAAGCTCTTCACGGGCGCGGCGGGTTCGGCGACCTGGTTCGACTGCAACTGCATGCACGGTTCCGGCGACAACATCACGCCGTTCCCGCGCAGCAACGTCTTCATCGTCTTCAACAGCGTGGAGAACGCGGCGGTCGAGCCGTTCGCGGCGCCGGTGCGGCGGCCGGAGTTCATCGGCGCGCGGGACTTCACCCCGGTGCGCTAGCTGACATGCCGGCGGGGGCCAGGCTGCTTGAAGCAGCCTGGCCCCCGCCGGCATGTCAGCTGCCGTCGCGCAGGTCGGCGGGCGCGCCGGACCGGAAGGCGATCCGGTCGAAGACCGCTGTGCACCCGTCGGCGTCCGGGGACGGGCACTGCGTCATGAAGCCGACGCTCGCGGCCGCCGCCTCCTGTTCCGTTCCGAGGGCGAAGAGCCGGACGAACGTCCACCGCTCGCCGTCGTCCGAGGCGTGGAAGGCGAAGGCCCGGCCGGTGCGGGTGATCCGCAGCCAGACGTGATCCCCTTCCACCTCACAGCTGTTGGCGTCGTCGGAGCTGCCCCGGGTGACGACCGAGACGACGGTGTACCGGGCGGGCGACAGCTCCAGGCAGAGCTTGGCCCACTGCTCGTCGGCCACCTGGAGACAGAGCGCTCCGGCGTCGCCCGCGGCCCGCAGCCGGGCCGTCACCCGGGCGATCAGCTGGAAGTCGCCCGCCGGCGGGGTGCCGAGCAGCCGGGGCGCGTCGGTGGCCGGCACCTTCGGCTCCCGGCCGGGGTGCACGAAGCGGTCCTGGCCGGGTCCCGCGGTGAGGACGAGCACGCCGTCCTCGTAGCCCGGTTCGGCGGCCGGACCGTAGGCCCGCAGCCCGAACGGCAGCTCTTTCAGCTCCACTCCCTGCAGCTCCACTCCTGCGGCTCCGCTCCTTCAGCTCCGCTCAGATCTCCAGCCGGCCGTCGAAGCGGCGCGGCAGGTGGAGCGGGTTCTCGTCGCGCAGCTCCGCGGGGAGCAGGGCGACCGGGGTGTCCTGGTACGCGACCGGCCGCAGCCAGCGCTCGATGGCGGTCCCGCCGACGGAGGTCGAGGTCGACGTGGTCGCCGGGTAGGGGCCGCCGTGGTGCTGGGCGGGGGCGACGGCGACGCCCGTCGGCCAGCCGTTGACGAGCAGCCGGCCCGCCAGCGGGGTGAGTTCGGCGAGCAGCGCGGTGGCCGGGCCGTCCTCCTGTCCCGCCTCCTCCTCACCGATGTGGACGGTGGCGGTGAGGTTGCCGGGCAGCCGCTCCAGCACGGCGGTGATCTGGGCGCGGTCCTCGTAGCGCGCCACGACCGTCACCGGGCCGAAGCACTCCTCGAGCAGCAGATCGTGCGGTCCTTCGGCGGCCAGCCGGTCGGCGGGGACGGTGAGGTATCCGGCGCTGACGGTGTGCTCGCCGCCGGAGCCCGGGGTCACCGGGGCCTCGACGCCGGGCAGCGCGGCCCTGGCCTCGACACCGGCGACGAAGGCGTCGCGCATCCGGACGTCGAGCAGGACGCCCGCGTCCGAGTCGCTGACGGCGGCGGTGACGGCCTTGAGCAGCCGGTCGCCCGCCGCGCCGGCCGGGGCCAGCACCAGTCCTGGCTTGACGCAGAACTGGCCGACGCCCAGCGTCATGGACCCGGCGAGTCCCGCGCCGATCTGCTCGGCCCGCTCGTCCGCCGCGGCCTCGGTGATCACGACCGGGTTGAGGCTGCCCAGCTCGCCGTGGAACGGGATCGGCTTGGGACGGGCCGCGGCCGCGTCGAAGAGCGCCCGCCCGCCGCGCACCGAGCCGGTGAATCCGGCGGCGCTGACCAGCGGGTGCTCGATGAGGTCGATACCGGCCTGGAAGCCGTGCACGACGGCGACGACGTCGGCGGGCAGCCCGACCCGGACGGCGGCGCGGCGCAGCACGCTCGCGCACAGCTCCGAGGTGGCGGGGTGGTCCGGGTGCGCCTTGACGACGACCGGGCAGCCGGCGGCCAGCGCGCTCGCGGTGTCGCCGCCGGGGACGGAGAACGCCAGCGGGAAGTTGCTGGCCGAGTAGACCGCGACCACACCGAGCGGGATCTTGTAGCGCCGCAGGTCGGGGCGGGGGGCGGGCTTCGCGGCCGGGTCCGCGTGGTCGATGACGACGTCCAGGAAGGCGCCCTCGTCGACGATGTCGGCGAACGCGCGCAGCTGGAAGGTGGTGCGGGCCAGCTCGCCGGTCAGCCGGCCGGGGCCGAGCGCCGTCTCGGCGTCGGCCGCCTCCAGCACCTGTGGGCCGGCCTCCTCCAGGAGGTCCGCGGCGGTACGCAGCAGGAGGGCGCGTACGCTGCGGTCGGCGAGCGCGGGCGCCGCGGCGGCCGCGGCACGTACGGCGCCGTCGATCTCCGCCGTGGTGGCCTCGTCCGCCACCTGCTCCCGCTGCTTCCCGGTACGGGGGTCGACGGACCAGACTGGAACAGCCACCGGGGGAACCTCCAGATTTGCCTCATGCGGATCAGCCGCTGTTCGATATGCTGAACAGCGTCTTCACTTATGAATCTTTGAACCATTCCGGAGCCTACTTGCAGGGTCCGGGGCCGAACAAGAGGGGTCAGGACGATGTCTGCTGGCGACGGTGGCGGTTCTCAGGTCAAGTCCGCGGTCCGCACGGTCGAACTGCTGGAATTCTTCGCGGGACGACCCGGAATGCACAGCCTCGCGGCCGTACAGGAATCCGTCGGCTACCCCAAGTCCAGCCTGTACATGCTGCTCCGCACCCTAGTCGAGCTCGGCTGGATCGAAACCGATGCCACCGGAACGCGTTACGGGATCGGTGTCCGGGCGCTGCTCGTCGGCACCTCGTACATCGACGGTGACGAGGTCGTCGCCGCGGCCCGCCCCACCCTCGACCGGCTCTCCGACGACACCAGCGAGACGATCCACCTCGCCCGGCTGGACGGCACCAGCGTCGTCTATCTCGCGACCCGCCAGTCCCAGCACTACCTGCGGCCCTTCACCCGGGTCGGCCGCCGCCTCCCGGCCCACTCCACGTCGCTCGGCAAGGCGCTGCTCGCCACGTACTCCGACGAGCAGGTCCGCAAGCTGCTCCCCGAGACCCTCGAACCCCTCACCGAGCACACCCACACCGACCGCGAGAAGCTCATCGCGGAACTCGCGGTCATCCGGGAACAGGGCTTCGCCGTCGACCGCGAGGAGAACACCCTGGGCCTGCGCTGCTTCGGCATCGCCATCCCGTACCGCACCCCGGCCCGCGACGCGGTCAGCTGCTCCGTCCCGGTGGCCCGGCTCACCCCCGCCCACGAACAGATGATCAAGGACGCCCTCTTCGACGCCCGCGACCGCCTGACCCTGGCCACCCGCCGGCTGTGACCCGACGGAGCACCGTGGAAGCGGAATTCGCGTTCTCCGTCGACGATCTGCCGCCGCCCTCCGGGTTCGACCTCGGGCACATGGCGGTGACGGGGAACCTGGGTTCGTACTCCTCGCGCGGCCGTACGCCGGACCAGGCGATGTCAGACGCGGGTGACCTGGCCGCAGTCCTTCTTCGCGTCGTCGAGGGGCTTGCTGCGGTCGTACGGGTCGACCTGGGAAGCGGAGGGGCCCGGGGTGCCGGAGGCGTTGCTGTCCGGGCCGATGCTCGGGTGCAGGAAGCCGTCGTAGATGTCGCAGGCCGTGTTGCCGATGTCCTGCCGGTAGCCGGACACCCAGAGCTTGCCGCCGGTCACCTGCTCGATCCGGGGGTCGGCGACGTCGAAGTCCAGCACCCGCCGCACGATGGTGCGGGACACGGCCGTCGAGCCGCCGGCGGCGGTCACCGGATAGACGAAGGTGACGTCGGCGTGCACGGTGACCGAGCCGTTGCTGCCCTCCTTGAAGGTGATCAGGCCGCGCGCCTTGACCACGCTGCCGACCGGCTTCACCTCCGCGGGGTTGAACCGGCTGGCCACGAGCAGCGGGTCGTGCTCCTTGTCGGACTTGCGGAAGGAGGCGTCCCAGCGCGAGATGATCTCCGTCTGCCGGGGGTCGACCAGGCCCATCGCGATCCGCGGACGCTCCCCGCGCAGCGTCGCCGGGTTGAGGTTCGTGTCGATGAGGAACTGCTTCGTCCGGTCCAGCGCGCCCTCCACCTGCTCACGCGTCATCCGGCCCACCGGCTTCGCCGCGGGCAGGACGATCCCGGCCTCGCCGTCCGCGTAGAGGAGGGCGGGCGAGCCGCGGAAGGGCTCCGCGAGCGTCGGGGCGTCCGCCATCGGGTCGGCGGACGGGGCGGCCGTGGGCGGCGCCGTCTCCGGCGGGAGGGTGGCGGGCCGGCCCGAGTCGTCGGAGCGGTACCCCGTCGTGTCGGCGGAGCCGCTGAAGTCGCCGTGCAACCAGTCCAGCGCGGTGGACGGATTGAGCACCACCAGCAGGACCACCACCGCCAGAGCCACGCCCAGCGCTCCGCGCAGCCGACGCCGGGTCGCCCGGCTTTCCCTGTCCTGCCAGGCGGGTCCGGTGCGCCAGCCCGCGGGCTCGCCCGGCTTCGCCTTCGCCGCCCGCCCCCACCGCTTGTTCTTCTTCTGCTGCCGCGCGGCCACTTCGGCCTCGCGCCGGAGCCGTTCGGTGACCATCCGGGCGCGTGCCGAGGGCTCCTTGGGAGCCTGCGCCCTGATGTCCTGTTCGGTGTCCTGGACGAACTTCTCCCAGACGTCGTCCGGTATGGCGGACTTGTCCCCGGAAGCGGGTGGTTCGGTGGTCACGGTAGGCCCCCCACAGGCTGTTTCGGCACGTGAGGGCAGTTCTACAGGCCGACCGCGCACCCTACAAATCGGTCCTGGAGCGCAGGGCGCCGAGGGCCGAGCGGACCGCCTCGAGATCCGCGCCGGACGCCAGACCCGCGTGGTAGAGCCGTAGTTCGGTGGCGCCGAGGGCCGCCGCGTGGGCCACGTCGGCGGCCAGGGTGCGGGGGCTGCCGCCCATGCCGGCCACGACGGGGAAGTTGGCGGCGAGGACGGTGTCCGGTCGGCGGTGGGGCGCGAAGGGGCTCAGCACGGCGGCCCGTTCTGCCGCGCCACCGGCGCAGGGCAGGACCAGTCCGTCGGCGTGCGAGAGCACGTCCTCCGTGTCGACGCCGACGTTCGCGCCCGTCCGGTGCGGGCCGGGGTCGGCGTGCAGCAGGATCTGGAAGCCGGGGCCGGACCCGGCGCGTACCGAGGACACGATCTCCCGCTGGAAGTGCCGGGCCACCATGGCGCGCCAGGACAGCGTCGCGCCGGCCAGGTCCACGCCGAGCAGCTTCTCGACCTCGGCCCACTCGGCCGCGCGGTCGGCGGGCCCCGGCTCCCGCTCGCCGGACCACACGGGCACCAACGCCGTCCGCACGGCGCTCTGCAGGGCGTCGGGGTCCTGCCCGAGCCCCGCGTAGCCGTCCCGGCAGGTGCGGCAGAAGCACAGCGACATCAGGTACTGGGCGGCACCGCCCAGCGGCACTCCGCCGATCTTGTCGTGCGCGTGCAGATGGCCGACCCCGTACCAGCCGCAGGACTCCAGCTCGGTGCCGTCGGTCCCCGGCCGGACCGCCGCCTCCACCGCGAGATCGACGGCGTAGGCACGTACTTCCGGCTGGGCGATGCACGGCGCCCACGGGTAGCGGTCACCGTAGGCGTTGCGCACCGAGGTGCGCGGGAACTCCTCGCCCAGCCGGGAGTTGTGTGCGAGCACCACCCAGGAGTGGACGGACAGCCCGGCGGCCGACAGCGCGGCCGCCGCCTCCCCGTAGGCGTCCGTCGCCGGCACCCACGTCTGCGGGTACGGGCGCAGCGAGCGGCCGCTCCAGCGCTGGGGGTCCGGCGGGTAAAGCACCGCGGTGTGCCGGGCCGTGACGATGCGCTGCCGCGGATGGCGGGGGGTCAGGGCGCGGGTGGAGTGGTAGGCGGAGGCGAGCGTGACCTGCTGGACGCCGAGACCGGCGATCCGGCGCGGGGCGTCCGGGTCACCGACGACGTCCCACGGGTAGACGAAGGCGGAGGCTCTCAACTTGGCTCCTCAAGCAGCGGGTCGGCACACGCGGGCCCGATGCTGCCGCACCGGGCGCCCGTTCGTCAGCTGTCGCTCAGCAGCGCCATTCCGCGCTCGATCAGTTCGGCAAGCTCCTTGACGTGCGCGGGCGAGGGTTCGACGAGCGGCGACCGCACCTCGCCGACGTCCAGACCGCGCAGCCGGACGCCCGCCTTGACCAGCGATACCGCGTAACCGCGGCCCTGGTTGCGCAGCGAGACCAGCGGCCGGAAGAAGCCGTCGATGAGCCGGTTGACGGTCTTGTCGTCGCCGGTGTTCAGCGCCTTGTGGAAGGCGAGGGCGATCTCGGGCGCGAAGCAGAAGACCGCCGACGAGTACAGCAGCACGCCGATGCCGCGGTAGGCGAGTCCGGTGAGTTCGGCGGTGGGCAGGCCGTTGAAGTAGAGGAAGTCGCGCTCGGGCAGCTCGCTGCGCACCGCGCTGACGATGCGCTGCATCAGGTCGAGGTCCCCGAGCCCGTCCTTGAGGCCGATGATGTTGGGGATCCTGGCCAGTTCGACGACGGTCTCGGGTTCGAAGACGGCGTTGTCGCGCTGGTAGACGATGATGTCGAGCCCGGTGCCGGCGGCGAGGCCGGAGTAGTGGCGCAGCAGACCGGCCTGGTCGGGGACGACGAGGTAGGGCGGCATGGCGAGCAGCCCGTCCGCGCCCGCGTCCTCCGCCAGCCGCGCGAACTGCACGGCGAGCGCGGTCCCGTATCCGGCGCCCGCGACCACCGGCACCCGGCCGGCCGAGACCTCGACGGCCGCGGCGACACAGGCCCGGAACTCCTCGGGGGTCAGCGCGTGGAACTCGCCGGTGCCGCAGCACGCGAAGACCGCCGCCGCGCCCGCCTCGATGCCTTCGCGCACGTGCGCGCGGAACATGTCGAGATCCAGCTCGCCGTCCGGGCCGTAGGCGGTGACGGGGAAGAACAGCAGGCCGTCGAGGCGCTCGGCAAGTGAGGCTGAGGTCATCGGATCCCCTTGAAGTTCTGTGCGCTCTTCTGGCTGTGCGCTCTTCTGATTCACGTCCATATTCGTGAACGCTGCCACGCTAAGCGAGTCCAGCCGCGCCGGTCAAGCGAACGGGCATGCCTTGACGGTGCCAGGGGCGCTCTTTAGCCTGTCCATAGATATGAATGATGTCCACGGAGGAGAACGATGCCTGCTCCCCGCACCATCCTGCTCACCGGCGCCGCGGGCGGCGTGGGCACCCTGATGCGCGAACTGCTGCCCGCGTACGGCTACGAACTCCGCCTGCTGGACGTCCGGCCCGTAGCAGGGGCACCGGACGCCGTCACGGCCGATCTCACGGACGCCGACGCGCTGCGCGAGGCGGTCCGGGGCGTCGACGCGATCATCCACCTCGCGGGCATCTCGCTGGAAGCACCCTTCGAGAAGATCCTCCGTTCCAACATCGAAGGGACTTATCACCTCTACGAGGCGGCGCGCCAGGAAGGCGTACGGCGCGTCGTGTTCGCGTCCAGCAACCACGCGGTCGGCTTCACCCCGCGCCCCACCGGTGACGACCCGCTGATCCCGATCGGCACCCCGCACCGCCCGGACACCTTCTACGGGCTGTCCAAGTGCTTCGGCGAGGACCTCGCCTCCCTCTACTGGGACCTGCACGGCCTGGAGACCGTCTCCCTGCGGATCGGCTCCTGCTTCCCCGAGCCGACCTCCGTGCGGATGCTCTCGGTCTGGATGAGCCCCGCCGACTGCGCCCGGCTGCTGCACGCCGCGCTGACCGCCGAGGACGTCCGGCACACCGTCGCCTACGGCAGCTCGGCGAACACCCGCCTCTGGTGGGATCTGGCCACGGCCCGCACGCTCGGTTACGAGCCGCAGGACGACTCCGAGCCCTACGCGGCCGCCCTCATCGCCGAGCAGGGCGAACTCGACCCGGCCAACCCCGACCACGCCCACCTGGGCGGCCCCTTCTGCACCAATCCCCCGGTCTGGCCGTACTGACGGCGGAAGCGGACCGCGCGCCCGGCACGTTCTCCACGGATGACGCAAGGTAATGGAACCGCAAAGCCGGGTCGATCGTTACCCGGGCATGACCGCAATGACACCCGGCTCGAATGTCCCGCTCTCCGTACCGCGCGTAGCGGTGGACGTCACCGCACCCGTGCGGCTCGACGTATCGGGCCTGCTGCTCACCGCCGACGGCAAGGTGCGCTCGGACGACGACTTCGTCTTCTACAACCAGCCGAACGGCCCCGGCGTGACCCACCAGTCGGGCCGCGGCACCGGACCCGACTCCATCACCGTGGACACCGGCGCCGTGCCCGACGGCATCGAGAAGATCGTCGTGACGGCGAGCCTGGACGCGGCGGGAGCCACCTTCGCCGGCACCGAACCGACGGCCACGGTCCGGGACGCCGACAGCGGCAGCGTCATCGCGACGTTCACCCCGCCCCGGCTGGGCTCGGAGACCGCGCTCGTGGTCGCCGAGGTCTACCGGCGCGGCGGTGCGTGGAAGGTGCGCGCGGTCGGCCAGGGGTACTCCAACGGGCTGTCCGGGATCGCCACCGACTTCGGGGTGAGCGTGGAGGAGCCCGCCACCGCCGCTCCGGCCGCCCCGCAGGCACCCGCGGCCCCGCAGGCACCCGCAGCACCGCAGGCACCCGCAGCCCCCCAGACACCGCCCGCCGCCCCGCAGGGCTTCGGCCCGCCGCCCGTCATGCCGAGCTCGCCCCCGCCGCAGCCCCCGGCCGCGCCCGCCGCTCCGGCAGCGCCCGCCGCTCCCACGAAGATCAACCTGGACAAGGGCCGGGTCAGCCTCACGAAGAACCAGTCCGTCTCGCTGGTCAAGGGCGGCAAGCCGCTGATGTCCTCGGTGCGGCTGGGCCTGGGCTGGGAGCCCGCCTTCGGCGGCCGGGCCATCGACCTGGACGCCTCCGTCATCGCGTACGGCCCGACCCGCAACCACATCGAGACCTGCTACTTCGGCCGGCTCAGCATCATCAACGGCGCCATCCAGCACTCCGGCGACAACCTCACCGGCGCGGGCGCGGGCGACGACGAGACGATCACCGTCCACCTCGGCGGGCTGCCGCCCGAGGTCACCGGCCTCGTCTTCACCGTCAACTCCTACTCCGGGCAGAAGTTCAACAAGGTCGCCAAGGCGTACTGCCGGCTGCTGGACGGCGCCACCGGCGAGGAGCTGGTGCGCTTCGACCTGACCAACGGCGAGGCCCGCACCGGGGTCCTCATGTGCAAGATGGTCAAGCAGTTCTCCGGCGAGTGGGAGATGACCGCCCTGGGCGACTTCATCGACTCCCGCAGCGCCAAGGGCATGGTGAAGCCGGCCGCCGCGGCGCTGTAGCGCCACAACGGCCGGCTGGTCACCTGATCAGCAGGGTCGGCCGGGGCGGCGGGTCAGCAGTGCTTCTGCCGACGCCAGGGGCCGGTGATCGCGAGCATGATCCCCGGCTCCTGGATGTTGGCGAACAGCGTGTGTCCGTCGGGCGAGAAGGTCACCCCGGTGAACTCGCTGTACGCCGGCTCCAGGTCGGTGCCGATGTTCAGCTCGTTACGGGCGATCGGGTAGGTCCGGCCGTCGTCCAGGGCACCGAAGAGGTGCTGGATGCCGGCGCCGTCCTCGGCGATGACGAGGCCGCCGTACGGCGAGACGGTGATGTTGTCGGGGCCGTCGAACGGGCCGTCGGCGCCCGGGTCGGCGTTGACGCCGAGCAGCACCTTGAGGGTCAGGGTGCGGCGCTTCGGGTCGTAGAACCAGACCGCCCCGTCGTGCTGCACCGGGCTCTCGTCACGGGCGTAGGACGAGACGATGTACGTGCCGCCGTCGCCCCACCACATGCCCTCCAGCTTGCGGGCCCGGGTGACCTCGCCCGCCGCGAACTGCTTGCGCACCGACACGGTCTTCGCGTCGCGGTCCGGGACGTCGACCCAGTCCACGCCGTAGACCGTGCCGGTCTTCGTCGCCCGCGACAGGTCGTCGACGAACTTGCCGCCGGAGTCGAAGCACTTGAACGCCTGCAGCACGCCGGCGGTCTCGCCCAGGGAGTCCAGGTGCCCGCGGCCGTGGTGGAAGCCGGCCGGCGGCGTCCAGCGGTACAGCAGCCCGTTCGGGCCGGAGGCGTCCTCGGTGAGGTACAGGTGGCCGCGCTTGGGGTCGACGACGACCGCTTCGTGCGCGTACCGGCCCAGCGCCTTGATGGGCTTGGGGTCGCGGTTGGCCCTGCGGTTGTACGGGTCGACCTCGAAGACGTAGCCGTGGTCCTTGGTCATGCCGTTCTGGCCGGCCTTGTCCTCGGTCTCCTCGCAGGTCAGCCAGGTGCCCCAGGGAGTCGCGCCGCCCGCGCAGTTGGTGGACGTACCGGCGATGCCGACCCACTCGGCGACATGGCCGCCGTGCTTCGCGACCTCGACGACGGTGCAGCCGCCGGCCGCCGCCGGGTCGTAGACCAGGCCTTCGATGAGCGGCACCGGGTTCGGCCAGGCGGCCCTCTTGCCCTTCAGCTCATGGTTGGTGACGAGCAGCGTGGCACCGCGCACGCCCTCGAAGGTGGCCGTGCCGTCGTGGTTGGAGGGGGTGGACTCACCGGTCTCCAGCGTGGTGACGCCGGTGCGGGTGATGACCCGGTACGCGAAGCCCGCCGGCAGCCCGAGCAGGCCCTGGGGGTCCTCGACGATCGGTCCGTAGCCGAGCTCGGGCGCGTGGTGCCCGGCGGCGGCCCCCTTGGCGGCGGTCGTGGCCGGGGTGTCCGCGGCGAGCGCGCCCGGGGCGGTGGCGAGTACGTCGACGGCACCGGCCAGGGCTACACCGGCACCGGTGATCGCCGTGCGCTGAACGAAGTCTCTTCGGGTGAGCGGCACTCTGGGCTCCTTCTGTCGCGGGCTGCGGCGGTTACGCTCCTGCCCCGACAAGAACTCCGTGTGAACTGCGTCCGGCCACGGGCGGGCCACGTACGGATGAGCTCGACAACGTGACCGGACCGGATTCCTCCGGCCCGGCCGGCCCCTGGCGCGACGGCGCCCCACCCCGGTATAGCGGCGCCCCGCCCCTCAGCGCAACGGCGCCTCGCCGCGCGGGCCGCAGGGCGCCGCACCATCTTGCGCGACGCCGTGCGGCCCGGAACGACGGCCGTCGGCGCGGTGTGGACCCCGCGTCGCCTGCCTCAGCTGTTCGCCTTGGAGCGGGCCTTGAACGCGGCCTTGCGGGCGGTCTTGGCGACCGTCTTGTCGGGGTGCAGCCGTCCCATCGCCTCCAGGACGTCCGACGTGGCCGGGTGGTCGACGCGCCACACCGCGTCGAAGAAGCCGTCGTGCTGGGCGACGAGGCCGGTCACGAGTTCGGCGAGCAGCTCGGGTCCGCTGTCCGAGTCGAGCTGCGCTGCCAGCGTGTCGACGGTCAGCCAGAACACCATCGCCTCGTCCGGCGCCGGCACGTCCCGCGCTCCGCGCTCGGTCAGCCACACCCGGGCCAGCCCGCCGAGCTGGCGGTCGCCGAGCACCTCGCGCAGCGCCGGTTCCGCGTCCGGGCCGAGCAGGCTGAGGGTCTGCTGGCACATCAGCCGGCGGCCGGGCGCGCCCAGGTCGTCGCCGGTGGAGGCGGTGAGGAGCTCGCGCGCCGCGTCGTCGGGCTTGCGGCCGTCGAGCCACAGTTCGGCCTCGGCGCGGGCGGCCTGGTCCGGGTAGTCGGTCATCGCGTCCAGGAGCACGGCCGCGGTCCGGTCGGCGAGGTCGCCGGTGGCGGGGGCGTGCGCGCCCGCGTCGAGCAGCCGGGCGCGGACGCCGAACACGCCGAGCGGGGTGAGCCGGACCAGGCCGTAGCGGGAGATCTCCTCCGGGTCGAGTTCCGCCGGCAGGGCCACGTCGCCCGCGCTCTCGTCCTCGTCGGTCTCCTCGATGAGCGCGTCGTCGACCGGCCGGTACTCGATCAGGCCGGTGGGGGCGAGCAGCCGGAAGTGGTCGTCCAGCCGCATCATGACCTCGGTGACCTCCTCGAGGACGGCGTCCGTCGGCTCGCCCATGTCCTCGGGGACGACGAGCGAGGCCGCCAGGACGGGCAGCGGCACGGACTCGTACCCGGCCTCCTCCATCGCGCTGTACGCGTACAGGTTGGCGAGCGCCGTGTCGAGGAACTCGGCCTCCTCCTCCGGGTCCCAGTCCAGCGCGTCGAGGTCCAGGACCCCGTCGTCGTCCAGGTCGCCGCCGATGGCCGCGCGCAGCCCCTCGAAGTCCGGCGAAGCGGCTTCGGCGAGGGCGGTCTCCGCGGTGGCGAGCCAGACCTCCAGGACGTCCTGCGGCTCGCCGGCGGCCAGTTGCGCGAGCGCCTCGCCGGGCAGTGCCGATCCCGCGGGGTCGCCGGGCTCGGTGGCCTCACCGGCGGCCTCGTCGATCTCCAGCTCGACCATGCCGGTGTCGATGGCGATGCCCCAGGCCTGCGAGGTCTCGGCCAGCCCGTCTTGGTCGGCGGTGAGGCCGAGTTCGGCCGCGGCGCGCAGCCGGTCGTCCGCGGTCAGCTCGCCCATGACGTCGACCCGGGTGCCGGGACCGGCCCAGCGGGCCAGCCGGACCGCGCGCTCCAGCAGCGGTACGGCGAGCGCGAGGCGTGCCAGCTCGTCCTCGGGAAGCAGCCGCACCGGCGGCAGGGCGAGGCGGTCAGCGGCCATGGCGGGGTTCTCCTCAACAGCGGTGGGGGTGACGGCGCCGCGCCAGTGGGGCAGCGCGAACCCAGCCTAGACGCGTCGGCACGCGGCACGTCCGGTTCACCTTCCGGTCAAGGTTCGTTCGCTTTTCGTCCGTTGTCGGGCTCTTGACAACACACCTGCCGTACAAGGAAATTGACGCGCGTAGAACTCATACCGGAGACCGTTGATCGCACTCAGTGACGCGCTCGCCCGTATCCCTCACGGAGGCCACGTTGACCACCCCTCGCTCCATCGGCGCCATAGCCACCGCCGCGCTCGCGGCCGGACTGCTGGCCATGCCGCAGTCCGCGACCGCGAACACGACCGCCGCCGACGGCGTGCGCATTCACGACCTCCAGGGCGCCACCCGGCTGTCCCCGCTGTCCGGCCAGGCCGTGACCTCGGTGCCCGGCATCGTCACCGGCGTCCGCGCCTACGGCTCCTCCAAGGGCTTCTGGATGCAGGACCCGACGCCGGACGCGGACCCGGCGACCAGCGAAGGCGTCTTCGTCTTCACCAGCTCCAACCCCACGGTGGCGGTCGGTGACTCGGTGACGGTCTCCGGCACGGTCAGCGAGTACTACCCGGGCGGCAAGACCATCGGCGACCAGTCCGTCACCGAGATCACCAAGCCGGTGGTGACCGTCGTCTCCGCCGGCAACGCGCTGCCCGCCCCGGTGGTGCTGAACAGCGCCAACGTCCCCGCCGCGTACGCCCCGGCCGGCGACGCGGCGGCCGCCAACAGCATCGAGGCGCTGCCGCTGCGGCCCGCGACGTACGCCCTGGACCTGTACGAATCCCTGGAAGGGATGAACGTCCAGGTCGCCGACACGCGCGTGGTCGGCGCCACCGACCCGTACTCCGAGCTGTGGGTGACGGTCAGACCCAAGGAGAACCCGACCCCGCGCGGCGGCACCGTCTACGGCGGCTACGCGAACCAGAACTCCGGCCGGCTGCAGATCCAGTCGCTGATCCCGCTCGCCCAGCAGCCCTTCCCGACCGCGAACGTCGGCGATGTGCTCACCGGCACCACCGAAGGCCCCCTGGACTTCAACCAGTTCGGCGGCTACACCCTCACCGCGCGCACCATCGGCACGGTCACCTCCGGCGGCCTGCAGCCGGAGACCACCCGCAAGCAGAAGAAGGACGAGCTGGCGGTCGCGACGTACAACGTCGAGAACCTCGACCCGTCCGACCCGCAGACCAAGTTCGACCGGCTCGCCGTCGGCGTCGTCACGCACCTCGCCTCGCCCGACATCGTCGCCCTGGAGGAGATCCAGGACAACAACGGCGCCGTCAACGACGGTACGGTCGCCGCCGACCAGACGGTGAACAAGTTCATCGACGCGATCGTCGCCGCCGGCGGCCCGCGCTACCAGTGGCGCTCCATCGACCCGACGAACGGGACCGACGGCGGCGAGCCCGGCGGCAACATCCGCCAGGCGTTCCTCTACAACCCGGCACGGGTCTCCTTCACCGACCGGCCCGGCGGCGACGCCACCACCCCCGTCTGGGTCTCCAGCAACCACGGCAAGGCCGCGCTCAGCGTCTCCCCCGGCCGTATCGCCCCCGGCGACAGCGCCTGGGCCGACAGCCGCAAGCCGCTCGCCGGTGAGTTCACCTTCCGCGGCAAGCCCGTCATCGTCATCGCCAACCACTTCGCCTCCAAGGGCGGCGACAGCCCGCTGACCAGCCGCACCCAGCCGGTGGTGCGCAGCTCCGAGACCAAGCGCCTGCAGCAGTCCGTCCAGGTCAACACCTTCGTACGGCAGATCCAGGCGGTTCAGAAGGACGCCCGCGTCGTCGTCCTCGGTGACATCAACGACTACGAGTTCTCCGCCGCCGGCCTGCGGCTCACCGAGGGCCGCGCACTGAAGGACCTCGTCCTGACGCTGCGTCCCAGCGAGCGCTACTCGTACGTCTTCCAGGGCAACTCGCAGGTGCTGGACCACATCCTCGTCAGCCCCTCCCTCGGCTCGCCCGACTACGACGTCGTCCACATCAACTCCGAGTTCGCCGACCAGGCGAGCGACCACGACCCGCAGGTCGTCCGCATCCGCCCGTAGCGGCATGCGCCCGTAGCGGCCTGAGGTCCGGGGCGGCATGAGGACCGGGACGCCCGCCGGTATCGGCGGGCGTCCCGCGCCGTCCTGGTCGCGGAGCGCTCCGGTAGCGTGTGGGTTCCTCGGCGGAACTCACAGGGGGCGTTGGAGATGCGGGAGATCACATCGGCGGCGGAACTGCGGGAACTGCTCGGGGAGCCGTCGCAGCGGGACGCGACGAAGGAGCGGCCGGGCCTGCACGAGCACGACAGGGCGTGGCTGGCCGCCTCGCCCTTCTGCCTGGTCGCCACCTCGGACGCGGACGGCAACTGCGACGTCTCCCCCAAGGGCGACCCCGCCGGGTTCACGCTGGTCCTCGACGACACCACGATCGCCCTCCCGGAGCGGTCGGGGAACCGCCGGGCCGACGGCTTCCACAACATCCTGGCCAACCCGCACGTCGGCCTGATCTATCTGATCCCGGGGCGCGGCGACACGCTCCGCATCAACGGCCGCGCCCGGCTGGTGCGTGACGCCGCGTTCTTCGACGACATGATCGTGAAGGGCCACCGCCCGCAGTTCGCGCTGGTGGTCGACATCGAAGAGGTCTTCTACCACTGCTCGAAGGCGCTGCTGCGCTCCGCGCTCTGGAAGCACGAGGCCTGGAACCCGGACGCGGCGCCGTCCCGGGCCCGGATCGCGAAGAGCCTGGAACGCAAGGACGAGGAGCTGGCGGACCTGGAGGTCTACTACGGCCCCCGGTACGCCGACAACATCTACAACTGAAAGAGCATGCAGAACGGCCGGCCCCTGTCGTGAAGGGGCCGGCCGTCGCGCTGTTCCGTTGTTCCGGTGCGTCAGTTGTGGCTGTGCAGCAGCTCGTTGAGGCCGCCCCACGAGCCGGTGCGCTGCAGGACCTCGACCGTGCCGGTGGTGGAGTTGCGGCGGAAGAGGATGTTGTCGGCGCCGGAGAGCTCCAGGGCCTTGACGATCCGGCCGTCCGGGAGCGTGACGCGGGTGCCGGCGGTGACGTAGAGGCCGGCCTCGACGATGCAGTCGTCGCCGAGCGCGATGCCGATGCCCGACTCGGCGCCGAGCAGGCAGCGCTCGCCGATGGAGACGACCTCCTTGCCGCCGCCGGAGAGGGTGCCCATGATCGACGCGCCGCCGCCGATGTCGGAACCGTCGCCGATGACGACGCCCTGCGAGATGCGGCCCTCGACCATGGAGGTGCCGAGCGTTCCGGCGTTGAAGTTGCAGAAGCCCTCGTGCATGACGGTGGTGCCGGCGGCGAGGTGCGCGCCGAGGCGGACGCGGTCGGCGTCGGCGATACGGACGCCGGCGGGGGTGACGTAGTCCGTCATACGCGGGAACTTGTCGACGCCGTAGACGGACAGGTGCAGGCCCTCACCGCGGGCGGCGAGGCGCGCGGCCTCGATCCCGGCGATCGGCACCGGGCCGATGGAGGTCCAGGCGACATTGGCGAGCAGCCCGAACAGGCCCTCCAGGTTCTGCCCGTTGGGGCGCACCAGACGGTGGCTGAGCAGGTGCAGGCGCAGGTAGGCGTCGTGCGCGTCGAGCGGCTTGTCGTCGCTCGAGGCGATGACGGTACGTACGGCGACGACCTCCACCCCGCGGCGCGGGTCCGGTCCGAGCGCCTTCGGCGCGGCGGCGCCCAGCAGCTCGGCGGCGCGCCCGGCGGTCAGCCGCTCGGTGCCGGCCGGACCGGGGTCGGCGACGAGCTCGGGGGCGGGGTACCAGGTGTCCAGGACCGTGCCGTCATTGGCGATGGTGGCAAGGCCGGCGGCAACGGCGCCGGTGGAGCGGTTAACGGTCGAAGCGGTCGTGTCAGTCATGCCTCGCACGCTAGCCGCTGGTCACGCCCGATGCCCAACCGGCCCGGCATGCGGAACGGGGTTTCCGCCGGAGGCGTCGTGGCCGGGGGCTCCGCGAAGGCGGTCCGTCACGCCTTTCAGGGCGCAACACGCCGGCCCGCCGGTCAGCCGAGCAGCCGGCTGAACATTTCGCGGGCGTAGGCGCGGTCGTAGGTGCCTCCGGTCAGGAGGACCTGGAGGCAGATGCCGTCGATGAGGGCGATCAGGGCGCGGGCGGTGGACGGGTCGGTGTGGGTGGCGAGGAGGGCGGTGGCCTGGTCGACCCACTCCGCCGCGATGGGGCGGACCGCCTCGCGGCGCAGGGCGGCGAGGTAGAGGTCGTAGTCCAGCTCGATCAGGGTCCGGTCGCCGGAGAGCCACACCTCCAGCAGCCGGGACAGCTCGTCGGCGAGGGCGGCCGGCGTGACCGGTCCGGTCCCCGGGCCCGGTTCGGCGAAGAGCGGGCTGTCCCGGATCGACTGGGCGAAGCCCTCGTTGGCCTGGCGGAGTGCCGCGACGAGCAGGTCGTCGAGGGTCGCGAAGTGGTACGTGGTCGAGCCGAGGGGACGTCCGCCTCGGCGGCAACCGAGCGGTGGCTGAGCCCGGCGATGCCGCGTTCGCCGACCACCCGGATCGCGGCGTCGATGATGCGGCGGCGCCGGTCGGGGTCGTAGCGGCGGGCCATCAGTGCGACCCGCCGAGGTTGAGCACGATGACGCCCGCGATCACCAGCAGCACCCCGAGGACCTTCGCGGCGTTCGCCGTCTCCCCCATGAAGACCATCCCGATCGCCGCGATGGTCGCGGTGCCGACGCCCGCCCAGATCGCGTACGCGGTGCCGACCTCGATCGTCTTCAGGGTCTGCGCGAGCAGCGTGAAGGCGATGACGTAGCCGGTGATCGTGATCGCCGACGGCCACAGCCTGCTGAAGCCCTCGCTGTACTTCATCGCGGTGGTGCCGAGTATCTCGGCGAGGATGGCGCCGCCCAGCATGATGTAGCCCATGTGTACAAGCGTACGCAACGATGCGTACGCCCGTACACATGGGCGCCGTTCCGCCGGGTCAGCTCACGGTGAACCAGGTCGCGCGGGACTTCTTCCACTCCGGGTGCGTGAGGTCCTTGGCCTCGGTGCCGTCGCCGTACAGGTCGGCCGAGCCGTCGTCGGTGACGAGCTGAGCGCGGGCGCCCGGCACGGTCAGGTCCGGGACGTCCACGACGGCCTCCCAGCCGCCCGCGTCGGTGGTCGGCAACTGGACGCGCTGGACCGGGGCGTGGCCCGGGACGCCGTCCCACGAGTACAGCGCGTACGGGTCGCTGTTGTCGTCGGCGGCCCAGGAGCCGGCCACGATCAGATACTGGTCGGCGGCGTTCTTGCGGATGTCGCGGATGCTGAGGCCGCCCAGGTCGAGCTCGATCGGGGCGCCGAAGGCGGCCTTGGTGCCGGTGATCACCTTGTCGATGTTGGTGACCGGCACGATCAGCGCCTTGCCGCCCGGGACGTGCGGGGCCAGCGGGGCGCGGAACCCGATGTACGCGGTGGTGGTGCTGCCGGGCGCGAACTCCAGGCCCTCGACGTTGAACCCGTCGATCTGCTTGGGCACCTCGCCGGAGGCGGCGCCGGCCGCGAAGCCGTAGTGGTTGCCGTTGGCCTTGTCCCAGGCGATCAGGTCGGCGCGCAGGTTCTTGTACTTGCCGCCCAGCGCGAGCTGGGTGCTCGCGCCCGAGCCGGTCACCGTCGTGGTGAACAGCGTGGCGCGGTCGGCCTTGATCTCGCCGTCCTTGTTGTTGCCCAGCGAGCCGGTCCAGTAGATCGTGTTGCCGACCCGGGCCGCCGCCTCGATGTCGATCTCCTTGGAGACCCCGAGCGAGGAGCTGAAGTCCCAGGTGCGCACCGGCGCGCCGGACGCGGCGCGGTCGTACAGCCGCAGCGTGTTGGACTCGTCGTCGGCCACGACGGCGTAGCCGCCGCCGACGTCCACCGCGGCCGAGGCGTCGCTCGAACCGGTGAAGTAGCGGGTGTCCGCGGCGAACTGGACCGCCGGCGAGGCCGCGTAGTGCAGCGTCTTCGTCGCGGTCTTGCCGCCGAGACCGGTGACCTTCAGCGTCAGATCGGTGTAGCCGGAGCCGTGCGCGGCCACCGCGACCCGGCGGGCCCCGCCGGTCCCCGTCACCGTGACGTCGCCCGTGCCCGCGACGGCGGACTTCGAGCTGACCGAGGCGGCCACCGTGAGCGCCGAGGCGTCGGCGCCGCTCTGCGAGACCGTCGCCGTGACCACCGGGTCGCCGGTCGCGCCGACGGCGCCCGACAGGTAGGTGGCGGACAGCGTGATGACCGGGGTGCCGTAGCTCGCGGCGTGCGCGTGGGCGGGAGCGGCGAGGCCCATGGCGCCCAGGGCGAGAGCCGCACCCGCGGCCAGACCGGCCCTGCGGACGGACGGGGAAACGTAAGGCTGCACGAGGAGTGCCCTTCGACGTCGCTGATGTCGTGGCAAACCCTCGGGCACAGCCGCCAACGAGGGACACCCGCAGGGCATACATCCGGCGAACAACGGCGGACGGCCCGCACGCGCGAGGCGTGCGGGCCGTCCGGTGGTGCGGGCGGTGCGGGTGCAGCGCTGCGTGCTCAGCCGATGTTGAAGCCGAGCGCCCGCAGCTGCTCGCGACCGTCGTCGCTGATCTTGTCCGGGCCCCACGGCGGCATCCAGACCCAGTTGATCTTGAGGTCGGCGACCAGTCCGTCCGTCGCCGAACGCGCCTGGTCCTCGATGACATCGGTCAGCGGGCAGGCCGCCGAGGTCAGCGTCATGTCCAGCGTCGCGACGTTCGAGTCGTCGATGTGGATGCCGTAGATCAGGCCCAGGTTGACGACGTCGATGCCCAGCTCGGGGTCGACGACGTCGTACAGCGCCTCGCGGACCTCCTCCTCGGAGGCCGGCTTGGTGGTGACTACGGACGCGGTCTCGACCGCGGCCTCGGCCACTTCTGCGTTGTCGGTCATGCTGACTCCCTTTCGGACAGCGCCTGTGCGGTCGCGTCCTTCCACGCCATCCAGCTCAGCAGGGCGCACTTCACGCGCGCCGGGTACTTGGAGACACCGGCGAACGCGACAGCGTCCTCCAGCACCTCCTCCATCGCGTCGTCCGGCTCCAGCTTGCCCTTGGACTGCATCAGTTCCAGGAAGACCTCCTGGACCTTCATCGCCTCGTCGAGCTCGCGCCCGACCACCAGCTCGTTCATCACCGAGGCGCTGGCCTGGCTGATCGAGCAGCCCTGGCCCTCGTAGGAGACGTCCACGATCTTCGAGCCGTCGAGCTTCACCCGCAGCGTGATCTCGTCGCCGCACGTCGGATTGACGTGGTGCACCTCGGCGTCGCCGTCGCGCAGGCCACGCCCGTGCGGGTGCTTGTAGTGGTCCAGGATCACTTCCTGGTACATCGAATCCAGCTTCACCAGTCAGCCCTCACCCGAAGAAGTTCCGTACGTGCTCCAGTCCCTCGACGAGGGCGTCGACCTCCGCGGGGGTGGAGTACAGATAGAACGACGCCCGCGTGGTCGCCGGAATTCCGTAGCGCAGGCAGACCGGGCGTGCGCAGTGGTGTCCGACGCGGACCGCGATGCCCTGTTCGTCCAGTACCTGGCCCACATCGTGCGGGTGGATGTCCCCCAGCACGAAGGAGATCGCGGCGCCCCGGTCCTCGGCCGTCGTCGGACCGATGATCCGCAGGTCCGGGACCTCCAGCAGGCGCTGCACCGCGTATTCGGTGATGGCGTGCTCATGGGCCCAGATCTTGTCCATGCCGATGGCGTTGAGGTAGTCCACGGCCGCGCCGAGGCCGACGGCCTGGGCGATCGGGGGCGTACCCGCCTCGAACTTGTGCGGCGCCGGGGCGTACGTGGAGGACTGCATCGAGACGGTTTCGATCATCTCGCCGCCGCCGAGGAACGGCGGCAGGTCCTCGAGCAGCTCCTGGCGGCCCCACAGCACGCCGATGCCGGTCGGGCCGCACATCTTGTGGCCGGTGAAGGCCACGAAGTCGGCGCCGAGCGCCTGCACGTCGAGCGGCATGTGCGGCGCGGCCTGCGAGGCGTCGATGAGGACCAGCGCGCCGACGTCCTGGGCACGCCGGACGATCGCGTCGACCGGGTTGATGGTGCCCATGATGTTGGAGACCAGGGTGAACGAGACGATCTTCGTCTTCTCGGTGATCACCTGGTCGATGTTGGAGAGGTCGAGCCGGCCGTCGTCGGTCAGCCCGAACCACTTCAGCTTCGCGCCGGTGCGCTGCGAGAGCAGCTGCCACGGAACGATGTTGGAGTGGTGCTCCATCTCCGTGATCACTATCTCGGTCTCGCGGTCCACCCGGTAGGGCTCGTCGGCCCAGCCCAGCATGTTCGCCACGAGGTTGAGTGACTCCGAGGCGTTCTTGGTGAAGATCACCTCGTCACGGCTCGGCGCGTTGATGAACGCGGCGACCTTGTCGCGCGCGCCTTCGTAGAGCGCCGTGGCCTCCTCGGCGAGCACATGCACGCCACGGTGGACGTTGGCGTTGTGCTGCTCGTAGTACGCGTTCAGCGCGTCGAGCACCTGGCGCGGCTTCTGCGAGGTCGCAGCGTTGTCCAGGTACACGATCTTCTTGCCGTCGTGGACCATGCGGTCCAGGATCGGGAAGTCCTTGCGGATCGCCTCGGTGTCGAGGAGGCCATGCAGTGGTGTCACGCGGAAGCGCCGCCCTTCGTGCTGTATGCCTCGTAGCCCTCGTTCTCCAGCTTGTCGGCCAGCTCGGCGCCGCCGGACTCGGCGATGCGGCCGTTCGAGAAGACGTGAACGAAGTCGGGCTTGATGTAGCGCAGGATGCGGGTGTAGTGGGTGATCAGCAGCGTGCCGACCTCGCCGGTCTCGCGGACGCGGTTGACGCCCTCGGAGACCTGGCGCAGCGCGTCGACGTCCAGACCGGAGTCCGTCTCGTCGAGGATCGCGATCTTCGGCTTGAGAAGCTCCAGCTGAAGGATCTCGTGGCGCTTCTTCTCACCGCCGGAGAAGCCCTCGTTGACGTTGCGCTCGGCGAAGGCCGGGTCCATCTGGAGCTGCTCCATCGCGGACTTGACCTCCTTGACCCAGGTGCGGAGCTTGGGAGCTTCGCCGCGGATCGCGGTGGCCGAGGTGCGCAGGAAGTTGGAGACCGAGACTCCGGGGACCTCGACCGGGTACTGCATGGCGAGGAACAGGCCGGCGCGGGCGCGCTCGTCGACGGTCATCGCGAGGATGTCCTCGCCGTCGAGCGTGACGGTGCCGCTGGTGATCGTGTACTTCGGGTGGCCGGCCACCGAGTAGGCCAGGGTCGACTTGCCGGAGCCGTTGGGGCCCATGATGGCGTGCGTCTCGCCCTGCTTCACGGTCAGGTCGACGCCGCGGAGGATCTCGCGGGGGCCGTTCTCGGCCTCGACGGAGACGTGCAGGTCGTGGATCTCAAGCGTTGCCATGGGTGCCTCAGGACTCCTGGGTGACGGAGACGAGCACGTCGTCGCCGATGATCTTTACGGGGTATACGGGTACGGGCCGCGTGGCCGGCAGCCCGGACGGCTTGCCGGTGCGCAGGTCGAAGCTGGAGCCGTGCAGCCAGCACTCGATCTGACAGTCCTCGACCTCGCCCTCCGAGAGGGAGACGTTCGCGTGCGAGCAGATGTCGTTGATCGCGAACACCTCGCCCGCGGTGCGCACCAGGGATACCGGTGTGCTGTCGATTTCGACGCGCTTGGGCGTGTCGTCCTCCAGCTCGCTCAGCGAGCAGGCGACGACGAAACCTTGGGCACCTTGAGCCGTGGTCATCAGACGGACGCCTCCAGCTCCGCGTCGATCTTCGCCATCAGGCGCTCTTCGAGGTCGGGCAGACCGATCTGCTGGACCAGCTCGCCGAAGAAGCCGCGCACGACCAGCCGGCGGGCCTCGATCGTCGGGATGCCGCGGGACATGAGGTAGAAGAGCTGCTCGTCGTCGAAGCGGCCGGTCGCGGAGGCGTGGCCGGCACCGGCGATCTCGCCGGTCTCGATCTCCAGGTTCGGGACCGAGTCGACCCGCGCGCCGTCCGTGAGGATCAGGTTGCGGTTGAGCTCGTAGGTGTCGGTGCCCTCGGCGGCGGCGCGGATGAGGACGTCGCCGATCCAGATCGCGTGCGCGTCCTTGCCCTGCAGCGCGCCCTTGTACGTGACGTTGCTGCGGCAGTGCGGCGTGTCGTGGTCGATGAAGAGCCGGTGCTCCTGGTGCTGGCCCTCGTCGGTGAAGTACAGGCCGAACAGCTCGGCGTCGCCGCCCGGGGCGCCGTAGACGACCCGCGGGTGCAGCCGGACCAGGTCGCCGCCGAAGGTGACGATCACGGACTTGAACCGGGCGTCGCGGCCGACCAGCGCGGTGTGCTGGGCGACGTGCACCGCGCTGTCGTCCCAGTCCTGGACCGAGACGACGGTGAGCTTGGCGCCGTCGCCGATCAGGTACTCGACGTTGGCGGCGAGCGTGGCGTCACCGGTGTGGTCGATGACCACGACGGCCTCGGCGAAGGCACCGATCTCGATGATCTGGTGGCCGTAGGCGGTGCCGCCCTCGCCGTGCACGGCGATCCGGACCGGCTCGGTGAGCACGAGGTCCTTGGGGATCGAGACGACCGAGGCCTTCTCGAAGGAGCTGAACGCCTGGGCCACGACCCGGTCCGCGGGCTTGCCGGCCTTGCCGACGCGGGCGTCGGTGCGGTCCACCGTCTCGACGGTGACGCCCTCGGGGGCGGTCACGTCGACCCGGAGGCCGCCGTTCGCCTTCGCGGTGCCGTCGTGCAGGCCGCGCAGCCGCTCCAGGGGAGTGAAACGCCACTCCTCCTCGCGACCGTGCGGCACCGGGAAGTCGGCCACGTCGTAGGACGGCGCGGCGCTGACCCGGGCATCGGCGGGGTGACCCACCGTGATGGCACCTTCGGTGGTGCTGCCGGCAGGGATGTTGTCAGCCATGGCTTGTCGTACTGCTCTCTTTCTGGAGGAACGTCGTCGCGTCGCCGGTGGGCAGGCCGTCGGTCCGTCCGGGTGCGCGGGCGCACCCGGACGGGGACGTCGTACTAGCCGACGGAGCCTTCCATCTGCAGCTCGATCAGGCGGTTCAGCTCCAGCGCGTACTCCATCGGCAGCTCACGCGCGATCGGCTCGACGAAGCCGCGCACGATCATCGCCATCGCCTCGAACTCCGTCATACCGCGGCTCATCAGGTAGAAGAGCTGGTCGTCGGAGACCTTGGAGACGGTCGCCTCGTGGCCCATGGAGACATCGTCCTCACGGACGTCCACGTACGGGTACGTGTCCGAGCGGGAGATCGTGTCGACGAGCAGGGCGTCACAGAGCACGTTGGACTTGGCTCCGGCCGCGCCCTCGCCGATCTCGATGAGACCGCGGTAGGAGGTACGGCCGCCGCCGCGCGCCACGGACTTGGAGACGATGTTGGACGACGTGTTCGGCGCCATGTGCACCATCTTCGCGCCGGCGTCCTGGTGCTGGCCCTCGCCCGCGAAGGCGATGGACAGGGTCTCGCCCTTGGCGTGCTCGCCCATCAGGTAGACGGCCGGGTACTTCATGGTCACCTTGGAGCCGATGTTGCCGTCGACCCACTCCATCGTGGCGCCCTCGTAGGCGACCGCGCGCTTGGTGACCAGGTTGTAGACGTTGTTCGACCAGTTCTGGATGGTCGTGTAGCGGCAGCGGCCGCCCTTCTTCACGATGATCTCGACCACGGCGCTGTGCAGCGAGTCCGAGGAGTAGATCGGCGCGGTGCAGCCCTCGACGTAGTGGACGTAGGCGTCCTCGTCGACGATGATCAGCGTCCGCTCGAACTGGCCCATGTTCTCCGTGTTGATACGGAAGTAGGCCTGCAGCGGGATGTCGACGTGGACGCCCTTGGGGACGTAGATGAACGATCCGCCGGACCACACGGCCGAGTTCAGCGAGGCGAACTTGTTGTCGCCCACCGGGATGACGGTGCCGAAGTACTCCTGGAACATCTCCGGGTACTGCTTCAGCGCCGTGTCGGTGTCGAGGAAGATGACGCCCTGCTCCTCCAGGTCCTCACGGATCTGGTGGTAGACGACCTCGGACTCGTACTGGGCGGCGACACCGGCGACGAGACGCTGCTTCTCGGCCTCCGGGATGCCCAGCCGGTCATAGGTGTTCTTGATGTCCTCGGGCAGATCCTCCCAGGAAGCGGCCTGCTTCTCGGTGGAGCGCACGAAATACTTGATGTTGTCGAAATCAATGCCGCTGAGGTCCGAGCCCCAGGTCGGCATGGGCTTCTTGCCGAACAGTTTCAGACCCTTGAGCCGCAGCTTCAGCATCCACTCCGGCTCGGATTTCTTCGCGGAGATGTCGCGCACGACATCCTCGTTGATTCCACGCCGGGCGTTGGTGCCGGCGTCGTCCGAGTCGGACCAGCCGAACTCGTACGTGCCCAGCCCATCGAGTTCCGGGTGCGTGGTCTCCGTGGGAGCAGTCATGCGGGGTTCCTCCCGGCCGTACTGGCGGATGCGTTGTTCACTGCGGTATCGGTATTCACTGCGGTACCGGCCTGCTGTCTCTGCTGGTGTTGCGGGTGCTGCGGGATGTACGTCGTGCAGACGCCGTCGCCGTGGGCGATGGTGGCCAGCCGCTGGACGTGGGTTCCCAGCACGTGGGAGAAGACCTCGGCCTCCGCCTCGCACAGCTGCGGGAACTCCTCGGCGATGTGCGCCACCGGGCAGTGGTGCTGGCACAGCTGCTCGCCGGCGGGCTCCCGCGCGCCGGAGACGGCCGACGCACTGCGGGTGGTAGCAGCGTACCCGTCCTCACTCAAGGCCTTGGCGAGCGCCTGGGTGCGCTGGGCGGGGTCCGCCGCGTCGACGGCGGCACGGTAGCGGTCCGCCTGCTTGGCGACCCGGGCCCGGGCGAACGCGGTGACCGCGGCATCGCCCAGCTCCCCGCCACCGGCGGACTGCGCGATCCAGCGCAGCGCGTCGGCCGCGATCTGGTCGTAGGCCTGGTCGAAGGCGTCGCGCCCGCAGTCGGTGAGCGAGAAGACCTTGGCGGGGCGTCCTCGGGTGCGTGCCCCGTAGACCCGCTGCTCACGCGGCTCGACGATGTTCTCCGCGACGAGGTGGTCCAGATGGCGGCGGACGGCGGCCTGGGTGAGGCCCAGCCGCTCCGCCAGGTCGGCGGTGGTCGAAGGACCGTGGTCCAGGATCGACCGGGCGACCCGGTTGCGGGTACTCCGCTCCCCGGTCGTCTGCTCCTCCTGGGCCGCGCCGACGTTTTTCACAACTTCATTGTTGCGTAATTCATCAGGCCCCGGCAACCCATGCCGGATTCCACTCCCGGTGGAGTTCGTCACTTAGGTAAACCTAAGTTGACCTGCGGAATTGCTGAATCAAGATCTTTTCTCCGCGCTTTCCGTCCGGCCGCCGGGCGTCCCGCCCCGGGCGGGTTCTGGGCACCGACCGGCGCTCCTTAGACTCACAGGCATGCGAAGCGGCAGCACCAGTCAGTCACCGGCGGTCGAGATCGCCGGCCTGGTCAAGCGGTACGGAGACAAGTCCGCGGTGGACGGTCTGGACCTGACGGTGCCGGCCGGCTCGGTGACCGCCGTGCTCGGGCCGAACGGCGCGGGCAAGACCACCACCGTCGAAACCTGTGAGGGCTACCGGCGCGCCGACGCCGGGAGCGTCCGGGTGCTGGGCCTCGACCCGGCCACCCAGGGCGCCGCGCTGCGGCCGCGCATCGGAGTGATGCTGCAGTCCGGGGGTGTGTACCCCGGGGCGCGCGCCGAGGAGATGCTGCGGCACACCGCCGCGCTGCACGCCCGCCCGGTGGATCCCGCGCTGCTCATCGAGCGGCTCGGCCTGGAGTCCTGCGGCCGCACCCCGTACCGCCGGCTGTCCGGCGGGCAGCAGCAGCGGCTCGCGCTCGCCATGGCCGTCGTCGGCCGGCCGGAACTGGTCTTCCTCGACGAGCCCACCGCCGGCCTCGACCCGCAGGCCCGCCGCGCCACCTGGGACCTCGTACGAGAGCTGCGCGCCGACGGGGTGACCGTCGTCCTCACCACCCACTTCATGGACGAGGCGGAACAGCTCGCCGACCAGGTCGTGATCATCGACCACGGCCGGTCCATCGCCCACGGCACGCCCGAGGAGCTGTGCCGGGGCGGCGCCGAGAACACCCTGCGCTTCACCGGCCGCCCCGGCCTCGACCTCGTCTCGCTGCTCAAGGCGCTGCCGGACGGCACCGCGGCGGCCGAGCTGACGCAGGGCAGCTACCGGATCGAGGGCGCCGTCGATCCCCAGCTGCTCGCCACCGTCACCTCCTGGTGCGCGCAGCACGGCGTCATGCCGGACCGGCTGGCGGTCGAGCGCCGCACCCTTGAGGACGTTTTCCTCGATCTGACCGGCAAGGAGCTGCGGGCGTGACGACGGCAGAGAACACGGCAGCGGACACGGCATCCGGAGCGGGCGGAACATTCGTTCCCGACCCGGGCGCGGCGCCGCTGTCCCGCATGATCGGCGCGCAGACGGCGTTCGAGACGAAGATGCTGCTGCGCAACGGTGAGCAGCTGCTGCTGACCGTCGTGATCCCGGCCCTGCTGCTCGTCCTGTTCAGCGCCGTCTCGATCGTCGACACGGGTACCGGCAAGGCCGTCGACTTCCTGGCTCCCGGCATCCTGGCGCTCGCCGTGCTGTCCACCGCGTTCACCGGCCAGGCCATCGCGACCGGCTTCGAGCGCCGCTACGGCGTGCTGAAGCGGCTCGGCGCCTCGCCGCTGCCGCGCTGGGCGCTGATGACCGCGAAGACCGGCTCGGTGCTGGTCACCGAGGTGCTGCAGATCGTGCTGCTGACGGCGATCGCGTTCGCGCTGGGCTGGTCGCCGCACGGAAACCCGCTCTTCGTGGTGCTGCTGCTCGTGCTGGGCACCGCCGCCTTCTCCGGGCTCGGCCTGCTGATGGCCGGCACGCTCAAGGCGGAGGCGACGCTCGCCGCCGCGAACCTCGTCTTCCTGCTGCTGCTGGTCGGCGGCGGGATCATCGTGCCGCTGGACAAGTTCCCCGGCCCGGCGCAGGACGTGCTGGCGCTGCTGCCGGTCTCCGCCCTGTCCGACGGGCTGCGGGACGTGCTGCGGGACGGCGCGGGCATGCCCTGGGGCAATCTCGCGATCCTGCTGGCCTGGGCGGTCGTGGGGCTCGGCGCGGCGGCGCGCTTCTTCAAGTGGGAGTGACGGGGGCCGGCGCCGCCCCCGTCCGGGGCGCCGCCCCCGTCCGGAGCCCGTTCAGCCCGGCATGATGCAATCGACGAAGCGGGCGAACTTCTTGTCGTGCGAGCCCGCGGCGACGAACGCGTCGGCCGGGTGGTCGACGATCCGGCACATGTCGTAACGGACGCTGGTCGGCAGCTGCGCACCCGCGGCGGGCCGGTACTGGTGGGCCCCGGAGAGCTGGCACATGTCGTACCGCACCAGCGGGCCGCTCGCGCCGATGTTGTAGCGGTGCGCGGTGAGGCCGTCGGAGTACTGCTTGTACGACTGGGACGTGTCGTCGCAGTCGTTGAAGTGCACCGTGCCGCTGCTCCACTCGCAGTCGATGACCACGACCGAGGGGTCGCGTATCTCGAAGCGGATGTCCTCGGCGTGGAAGCGCTGCACGGAGTCGAAGTGCGAGGCGCGCGGGAAGCGGAAGAAGGCGCTCTCGAACCCGTACTCCGGGTGGGGCGTGGGGCGGCGGCCGGTGATGATGTAGCTGCCGCTGCGGCAGGTGATCGAGCCGCCGTAGGGGAACTCCAGGAAGTTGCCCCACTCGTAGGTGACCGTCATGTCGGTGAACCAGTAGTTGAGGAACTGGTCCTGCTGCTCGCGCTTCTCCGACCGCTGGGAGAGCCCGGAGTACAGGAACGCCTTGCGGTAGGCGCCGCCCACCCGGCAGGCCTCCCAGCGCATCTCCGAGTTGTTGTTGCTGCCGTCCAGGGCGAGGCCGTACTCCCACTCCCCCATCCACTCGCATTCGGAGAAGCGGTAGTTCTGGGCCCAGCCGGTGGAGTACGAGGAGAAGAACGAGGCGCCGGGCGTGCCCGAGGTGAAGCGCAGGCCCTCGAACGAGATGTTGCTCCACATGTTGTTGTTGCGGCACAGGTAGGCGTCCTTGGGCGACTTCGGCGCGAAGACGATCTCGCTGATCCGCATCCCGCCGCCGCGGAACCGCAGGCCGCTCGCGCGCTTGTCCGCCTTGTCGCCGGCGAGCAGCGCACCCGGCTTCGTGATCAGGTACACCCCCGGCGGCACGTCGATCACGGTGTGCCCCACACCGTTCGAGATCCGCGACTCGGCGTAGGCGTACGCGGCGGCGAAGGCCGCGCTGTCGTCCGTCCTGCCGTCGCCCTTGGCCCCGAAGTCCGCCATGACGTCCGCCACACCGGGATGGTCGGAGTTCTCCGACGCCGCCGCGGGGGCGTTCCACTCGCCGCTCGCGTATCCCGCGATGCCCGCTCCCGCGACCACCGCGGCACCCCCGTAGAGCATTCTCCGCCGGTTGACCGAACCGCTCTTGTCGGTTGTCATATTTCCCCCAGTCGCGGATCCTCCGCTCGATGTTAAGTGTGCCCGGCGCCTCCCGACCCCCTCGTGAAAAGTTGCACAAGCCGCCGCTTACGATGGGCGCGTGCCGAAGTTGCCCGAAGTCGCCCGTAATCCGCTCGCCTATCTCGACCAGCGCTGGACTCCGTCCGCCGTGACGGTCCGCCGGGCGACGCTGGCCGCCCTGGTGATGTCGGTGGTCATCGTGGCCACCGGTGGCGCGGTGCGGCTGACCGGTTCGGGGCTGGGCTGCCCGACCTGGCCCACCTGCAACGGGGACAGCCTGCTGGGCACCCGTGCGATGGGCATCAATCACACGATCGAAGTCACCAACCGCCTGCTGACGTACGTGCTCAGCGCGGCCGTCGGCTGGGCGATCGTGGCCGCCCGCTGCGCGAAACCGCACCGGCGCAGCCTGACCCGGCTGGGCTGGGCGCAGTTCTGGGTGGTGATGGGCAACGCGGTGTGGGGCGGCCTGACCGTGCTGACCAAGCTCAACCCGTACATCGTCTCCACCCACTTCCTGCTCAGCACCGCGCTCATCACCGTCGCGGTCCTGATGTGGCAGCGGGCCCGTGAGGGCGATGCGGAGCCCCGCCCGCTGGTCGGCAAGCCGGTACAGCAGCTGGCCTGGGTGCTGACCGCCGCGAGCGCGGCGCTGATCGCGGCCGGCACGATCGTGAGCGGTGCGGGCCCGCACCCCGGCGCCTCGTCCAAGGTGCACCGGATCGACCTCGACTGGAAGACCGTCGCGCAGCTGCACGCCGATCTCGCCTGGGTCGTGGTGGCCCTCACGCTCGCGCTGTGGTTCGTGCTGCGCGCCGTGGACGCGCCGGCCGGGCCGAAGGCCCGTACCCGGGACCTGTTCGTCGTACTGATGGCGCAGGGCGTCATCGGCTATGTGCAGTACTTCACGCACCTGCCGGAGGTGCTGGTCGGGCTGCACATGCTCGGTTCGGCGCTGATCTGGATCGGGGTGCTGCGGGTCGTGCTGTCGATGCGCGAACGCCCGTCGGTACAGCCCGGCATCCCGGGCCCGGCGCAGTCCGGGTCAGCGCTCGCGTCCACGGCCTGACCCGGCGCGGTCCGCGCGCCGCTCCAGCCCGTAGACCCGCCGCGCGTTCCCTGCGGCGATCATGCCCGCGACGCGCCGCGCGTCGGACGGCGTCCAGGCCCCGACGGCCACCCGGTCGGTGACCAGCCGCTCCAGCGCCTCGCGGAAGAACCGGGCCCCGGTCACGTACAGCTCGGGCAGCGCGTACGCCCCGGTCGAGAAGAGCACCTTGCCGAAGGGCGCCAGTTCCAGTGTCTCGGCCAGGGCCGGCGCCGCCGGCGCGGAGCCGATGTCCGTGTGGACGTGCGCGAACGCGGCCGCCAGCCGGGCGGCCGGCCGGTGGTTCGGGAAGCTCCGTAAGAGCACCACATCGGTGCCGAGACCCGCGGTGGCGCGCAGAAACCCGGTGAGCCGCAGCGGGTCGGCGCCCGCCGGGCCGCGGATCTGCAGCGGCAGGCCGGTCGCGACGGCGTTCCACACCAGATGGCGCAGCAGCACCGGGTCGTCGAGCGGTTCACCGGCCGTACGTCCCGCCAGCCAGGCGCCGGCCGCGCGCCGTACCAGGCCGGCGTCGGGCGGCCCGGCCGGGAATCCGGGCGGACAGGTGTCGGACACCGAGAACGCGACGGCCGTCCGTGCCGCTCCGTGCACCGCCTCGGCGACATTGGTGAGGAACGCACCCGCGGTCCCCGAGGTGTCGGCGACCTGCTGCGCCAGCGGTTCCAGCCGGACGATCTCGTACGCCGCGGCGGCGGCCGCCGCGCCCAGTTCCTTGGGCGAGGTGAGGTCGGCGGGCAGTGCGGCGGACCCCGGACCAGCGGCGCCGTCCCGGGCTCCGGCTCCCACCGCGGCGTCCACCAGATAGCCGCCGATCCCGGTGCCGCGCAGCAGCAGCCGGGTGGCCTCGTACGCGCCCAGCTCCCGGCGCCCCGCCAGGTAGTGCGCGGGGGTGCAGTGCGGTTCCAGGCCCAGCAGGGGCGGGCACCAGCGGCGGACGGCGAAGCCTGCGGGACTGTCGAAGAGCGTGGTGCCGGGCGCGGCGGCCCCCGTGAGGAGCGCCTCGAACGAGCCGAGGCCCAGCTCCCCGGGGACGACCCCGTGGCAGTGCGCGTCCACCAAAGGTGGCAGCTCCAGCATCACTGACTCCTCGCACCGCCGGCCGGGACCGTTTCCCATGGTCCCTAACGGGCGGGCGGGGCGTCAGGTGTTGCTGGGACCGCCGATCTGGATTCCGGCCATCCGCGACCACTCGTACGGGCCGGTGCGCACCTTGGCGGCGAATTCGCCGTCGAAGTCCTCGTGCACGGTGACTCCGGCGCGCTCGACGGCCGCGACGGCCATGGCGTACGTCGGGGCCACCAGGTCGCCCCATTCGCCGTTCTCGCCGACGAGGACGATCCGGGCGCCGATCTCACCGATGTAGGCGATGTTCGCCTCGGCGCCGCCGCCGTGGCTCTTGGCGAAGGCACCGATCTGCTTCGCCAGCCTGGCGGTGCGGCGCTCGGCGCGCGGGTCCGCCTTCGGAGTCTCTTCCACGGTGTTCTGCGCGGTCTCAGCCATGAGGCAGATGCTACCCGTCGGTAATCAGTGAAGGAAAGGATCCACGGCCACGACGACGAAGAGCAGCGACAGATAGGTGATGGACCAGTGGAACAGCCGCATCTCCTTGAGCTTCGCGCCGCTGACCCCGGCCTTCGCCCGGCTGTACAGGCCGTGCGCCTCCTTGAGCCACATCGCGCCGAGCAGCACCGCGGCCACCGGGTACAGCCAGGAGGTCTCGCCCAGCGGCCACCACAGGGCCAGCGAGACGATCACCATGGCCCAGCTGTAGATGACGATCTGCCGCGCGACCACCAGGTTGCCGGCCACGACCGGCAGCATCGGCACGCCCACCCGCTCGTAGTCGTCCTTGACCTTCATCGACAGCGGCCAGTAGTGCGGCGGCGTCCACAGGAAGATCACCAGGAAGAGGACCAGCGCGGCCCACGAGACGGAGTTCGTGACCGCGGACCAGCCGATGAACACCGGCATGCAGCCCGCGATGCCGCCCCACACGATGTTCTGCGCGGTGCGGCGCTTGAGGCCGAGCGTGTACACGAAGACATAGAAGAGGATGGCCGTCAGCGACAGCGCCGCCGAGAGCGTGTTGACCAGGACCGCGAACCAGACGGTGGAGACCACCGAGAGCGTGATGCCGAAGATCAGCCCCTCGCGCGGCGACACCATGCCGGTGACCAGCGGACGCTGCTCGGTGCGGTGCATCAGGGCGTCGATGTCGCGGTCGATGTACATGTTGAGCGCGTTGGCACCGCCCGCCGACAGATAACCGCCCACGACGGTCGTCAGCACCAGCCACAGATCGGGGACGCCACCCGCCGCCAGGAACATCACCGGAACGGTCGTGATGAGCAGCAGTTCGATGATGCGTGGCTTGGTCAGCGCCACGAACGCCATGACACGAGCCGCGAACGGCCGCTGTCCGGAGCTCGTCCCGATGACCCCTGCGGGTCGGGATTCGACGGCCGTCACAAACACCCCTGGAGAGGATTAAGTCCAGCAAGTCCCGGTCCCGGACGTGAAGGTCCGGTAAGTCCTTGCGCGTACCACGCCACTGTAGACGTACGGAATACTCCGCCTGCCCCGGGGGGTGACCCGTGTTGCCGCCCGTCCTTCGCCGGGTGTTCAGGAGGCGAACGCGGCCGGGCCGGGGCAGGCTGTCAGTATCCCGGCATGCCGGGAATGGCCGTGCCAGGGTCCTGGTTGCCGGGAGTGCCGCCGGGAACGCTGCCCCGAGCAGCGGTCCGGCCGTCGTCCCGAGGGTCGAACGCTCGAAAAGGTGCACGCGCCTGCGGCGGTAGGCTCGACAACGCCGGGTAGGCGCCACGTCACCGGCATTTCGACATGTGGAGAGGAGCCCTGAACCAGGGTGAGCAGCAAGCCGACCACCACAGACCTTGAGTGGACCGATCTGGACAAGCGGGCCGTTGATACCGCTCGTGTCCTGGCCATGGATTCCGTGCAGAAGGTCGGCAACGGCCATCCCGGCACGGCCATGAGCCTCGCGCCCGCCGCGTACCTGCTGTTCCAGAAGCTGATGCGGCACGATCCGTCGGATCCCGACTGGACCGGCCGTGACCGCTTCGTCCTCTCGGCCGGTCACTCCAGCCTGACGCTCTACACCCAGCTCTACCTGTCCGGGTACGGCCTGGAGCTGGACGATCTGAAGGCGTTCCGCACCTGGGGCAGCAAGACCCCCGGCCACCCGGAGCACGGCCACACGGTCGGCGTGGAGACCACGACCGGTCCGCTCGGCCAGGGCATCGCCAACGGCGTCGGCATGGCCATGGCGGCCCGCTACGAGCGCGGCCTGTTCGACCCGGACGCGGCGGCGGGCACCTCCCCGTTCGACCACACCATCTGGGTCATCGCCGGCGACGGCTGCCTGCAGGAGGGCATCTCCGCCGAGGCGTCCTCGCTCGCCGGGCACCAGAAGCTCGGCAACCTCGTGCTGCTGTGGGACGACAACCACATCTCCATCGAGGGCGACACCGAGACGGCCGTCAGCGAGGACACCCTCAAGCGCTACGAGGCGTACGGCTGGCACGTCCAGCGCGTCGAGCAGCTGCCCGACGGCGACCTGGACCCGAAGGGCCTGTACAAGGCGCTGAAGGCGGCCCAGGCCGAGACCTCGCGGCCGTCGTTCATCGCGGCCCGCTCGATCATCGCCTGGCCGGCCCCGCACGCGCAGAACACCGAGGCCGCGCACGGCTCGGCGCTGGGTGACGCGGAGGTCGCCGCGACCAAGAAGGTGCTGGGCTTCGACCCGGCGAAGACCTTCGAGGTCGACGACGCGGTGCTGAAGCACGCCCGCGAGGTGGCCGACCGCGGCCGCGAGGCGCACGCCGTGTGGAACAAGCGGTTCCAGGAGTGGCGGGACGCCAACCCGGAGCGCTCGGCCGATTTCGACCGGATCGCCGCGGGCGAGCTGCCCGACGGCTGGGAGAAGGCGCTGCCGTCCTTCGAGACCGGCAAGAGCCTCGCGACCCGCGCCGCCTCCGGCAAGGTCCTGCAGGCGCTCGGCGCGGTCGTACCGGAGCTGTGGGGCGGCTCGGCCGACCTCGCGGGCTCCAACAACACCACGATCGACAGCGGCTCGTCCTTCCTTCCGGTGGGCAACCCGCTGCCGGGCGCCGACCCGTACGGCCGCACGGTGCACTACGGCATCCGTGAGCACGCCATGGGCTCGACGATGAACGGCATCGCGCTGCACGGCAACACCCGCATCTACGGCGGCACCTTCCTGGTGTTCTCCGACTACATGCGCCCCGCCGTGCGACTGGCCGCGCTCATGCAGCTGCCCGTCACGTACGTGTGGACGCACGACTCCGTCGGCCTCGGCGAGGACGGCCCGACGCACCAGCCGGTCGAGCACCTGGCCGTGCTGCGCGCGATCCCGGGCCTGAACATCGTCCGTCCGGCCGACGCCAACGAAACGGCGATCGTCTGGCGCGAGATCCTCAAGCGCCACGACTCCAAGCCCGCTCCGCACGGCCTGGCGCTCACCCGCCAGGGTGTGCCCACGTACGCGCCGAACGAGCACGCGGCCAAGGGCGGCTACGTGCTGTTCGACTCCGAGGGCGGCCGTCCGCAGGTCATCCTCATCGCCACCGGCTCCGAGGTGCAGCTGGCCGTCGAGGCCCGCGACGCACTGCAGGCCGACGGGATCCCGACGCGGGTCGTCTCGATGCCGTCCGTCGAGTGGTTCGAGGAGCAGGACATGGCGTACCGCGACAGCGTGCTGCTCCCGGACGTCCACGCCCGGGTCGCCGTCGAGGCCGGTATCGGCCTGACGTGGCACCGCTACATCGGCGCCCAGGGCCGGATCATCAGCCTGGAGCACTTCGGTGCCTCGGCCGATGCCAAGATCCTCTTCCGTGAGTTCGGCTTCACCGCCGACGCCGTCGCCAACGCCGCCCGGCAGTCCATCGACGCCGTCGACGCGGTCACCCGCTGACGCCCCGCACCCGACCAGTAGGAGATGTAATTTCCATGACAGACGCACTCAAGCGCCTCTCCGACGAAGGCGTCGCGATCTGGCTGGACGACCTGTCCCGCAAGCGGATCACGTCCGGGAACCTGGCCGAGCTGATCGACCAGCAGCACGTCGTGGGCGTCACCACCAACCCGTCGATCTTCCAGAAGGCGATCGTCGGCGGCGAGGGTTACGAGAGCCAGCTCACCGATCTCGCGGTCCGCAAGGTCACGGTCGAGGAAGCCATCCGGATGGTCACCACGGCGGACGTCCGCGACGCCGCCGACATCCTGCGGCCGGTCTTCGACCGCACCGAGGGCCAGGACGGCCGGGTCTCCATCGAGGTGGACCCGCGGCTGGCGCACAGCACCGCGGCCACCATCGCCGAGGCCAAGCAGCTCGCCTGGCTCGTCGACCGGCCGAACACCCTCATCAAGATCCCGGCGACCAAGGCCGGCCTGCCGGCGATCACCGAGGTCATCGGCCGGGGCATCAGCGTGAACGTGACGCTGATCTTCTCGCTGGCCCGCTACCGCGAGGTCATGGACGCCTACCTGGCGGGGCTGGAGAAGGCCAAGGCCGCCGGCCTGGAGCTCGCGAAGATCCACTCGGTCGCGTCCTTCTTCGTCTCGCGGGTCGACAGCGAGATCGACAAGCGCCTCGACAAGCTCGGCGGCGACGAGGCGAAGGCCCTCAAGGGCAAGGCCGCACTGGCCAACGCCCGGCTCGCCTACCAGGCGTACGAGGAGGTCTTCAGCTCGGACCGCTGGAACGCGCTGGAGAAGTCGGGCGCGAACAAGCAGCGTCCGCTGTGGGCCTCGACCGGTGTCAAGGACCCGGCCTACCCGGACACGCTCTACGTGACCGAGCTGGTCGCCCCGAACACCGTCAACACCATGCCGGAAGCCACCATGGAGGCCACCGCCGACCACGGCGAGGTCACCGGCGACACCATCCGCGGCACGTACGAGCAGGCCCAGGCCGAGCTCGACGCGCTGGCGGCCCTCGGTATCTCGTACGACGACGTGGTGCAGTTGCTCGAGGACGAGGGCGTCGAGAAGTTCGAGGCCTCCTGGAACGAGCTGCTGGAGTCCACTTCGGCGGTACTCAAGCGTCTGACGCCCGTGGAGGCATGAGTTGACCAGCAGCAATCCGCTGCGTGACGCTCAGGACCGGCGGCTCCCGCGTATCGCGGGGCCGTCCGGCCTGGTCATTTTCGGCGTCACGGGCGATTTGTCCCGTAAAAAGTTGATGCCTGCCGTGTACGACCTCGCCAACCGCGGTCTGCTGCCACCGGGCTTCGCGCTCATCGGCTTCGCCCGCAGGAGCTGGGAGGACGAGGACTTCGCCCAGGAGGTCCATGACGCGGTCAAGGAGCACGCCCGCACCCCCTTCCGCGAGGAGGTCTGGCAGCAGCTCGCCGAGGGCTGCCGCTTCGTGCAGGGCGAGTTCGACGACGACACCGCCTTCGAGAAGCTGAAGTCGACGATCGACGAGCTCGACAAGGCGCGCGGCACCGGCGGCAACTTCGCCTTCTACCTCTCCGTACCGCCGAAGTTCTTCCCCAACGTCGTGCAGCAGCTCAAGAAGCACGGCCTGTCCGAGGGGCAGGGCGACTCCTGGCGGCGCGCGGTCATCGAGAAGCCGTTCGGCCACAACCTGGAGAGCGCCCAGGAGCTCAACCAGCTGGTGCACGACGTCTTCCCGCCCAACGAGGTCTTCAGGATCGACCACTACCTGGGCAAGGAGACCGTCCAGAACATCCTGGCGCTGCGCTTCGCCAACACGATGTTCGAGCCGATCTGGAACCGGTCGTACGTCGACCATGTCCAGATCACGATGGCCGAGGACATCGGCATCGGCGGCCGGGCCGGGTACTACGACGGCATCGGCGCGGCCCGTGACGTCATCCAGAACCACCTGCTGCAGCTGCTCGCGCTGACCGCGATGGAGGAGCCCGGCTCCTTCCACCCGAAGGCGCTGGTCGCCGAGAAGCTCAAGGTGCTCGGCGCCGTGGAGCTGCCCAAGGACCTGGGCGCGCACACGGTACGCGGCCAGTACGCGCACGCCTGGCAGGGCGGCGAGGAGGTCGTGGGGTACCTGGAGGAAGACGGCATCGACCCCAAGTCGAAGACCGACACCTTCGCGGCGGTCAAGCTGGAGATCAACAACCGCCGCTGGGCCGGAGTCCCCTTCTACCTGCGCACCGGCAAGCGGCTCGGCCGCCGGGTCACCGAGATCGCGGTGGTCTTCAAGCGGGCCCCGTATCTGCCCTTCGAGGCCGGATCCACCGAGGAACTGGGGCAGAACGCCCTGGTCATCCGGGTGCAGCCGGACGAGGGCGTGACGGTGCGCTTCGGTTCGAAGGTGCCCGGCACCTCGATGGAGGTCCGGGACGTGACGATGGACTTCGCCTACGGCGAGTCCTTCACCGAGTCCAGCCCCGAGGCGTACGAGCGGCTCATCCTCGATGTGCTGCTCGGCGATGCCAACCTCTTCCCCCGCCACCAGGAGGTCGAGCTGTCCTGGAACATCCTCGACCCGATCGAGAAGTACTGGGACACGCACGGCAAGCCCGCCCAGTACGCCTCGGGAACCTGGGGGCCGGCGGAGGCGGACGAGATGCTCGCACGAGACGGTAGGAGCTGGCGCCGGCCATGAGGATCGATCTGACGGACACCACGTCGTCCCGCATCAACGCCGGGCTCATCGAGGCCCGCCGCGCCATCGGCACCCCGGCCGTCGGCATGGTGCTCACCCTGGTCATCGTCACCGACGAGGGCAGCGCCTACGACGCCCTCAAGGCGGCCAGCGACGCGTCACGGGAGCACCCGTCCCGGATCCTGGCCGTCATCAAGCGGCCCGGCCGCTCACCGCGCGACCGCGCGATGGCGCGGCTGGACGCCGAGGTGCTGGTCGGCTCCGACTCGGGCACCGGAGAGACCGTCGTGCTGCGGATGCACGGCGAACTCGCCAACCACGCCGAGTCCGTGGTGCTGCCGCTGCTGCTGCCGGACGCCCCGGTCGTGGTGTGGTGGCCCGAGGAGTCGCCCGACAAGCCCGCCGAGGACCCGCTGGGACGGCTCGCGCAGCGCCGGATCACCGACGCCGCCGCTGCCGAGGACCCGGTGCTCGCCCTCGGTGAGCGCGCCGAGGCGTACGCGCCCGGCGACACCGACCTGGCCTGGACCCGGATCACGCCGTGGCGCAGCATGCTGGCCGCGGCCCTGGACCAGAAGCACTCCAGGATCGTCTCCGCGACGGTGGAGGGCGAGGCCTACAACCCGAGCACCGAACTGCTCGCGCTGTGGCTCGCCGACCGGCTGAAGGTCTCGGTGGAGCGCAAGGTCTCGGACGGGCCCGGTATCACCGGCGTCCAACTGGTCACCGCCGACGGCGAGATCCGGCTGGACCGGGCCGACGGCCTGCTGGCCGAGCTGGCCATGCCGGGGCAGCCGGACCGTCATGTGGCGCTCAAGCGCCGCGAGACCTCCGAACTGATCGCCGAGGAGCTGCGGCGGCTGGACCCGGACGACATCTACCGGTCGACGGTGAAGTTCGGTGTCGGCCGGCTGACCGACTCCGGTCCGAAGGACTCGGAGGAACCGGTCGAGGCGATCGAGGTGATCACCCCGGCCAAGGGCGCCAAGCAGGCCGGGACCGCCGCGGCCAAGTCAGCGGCCAAGGCTCCCGCCAAGAAGACCGTGCCGGCGAAGAAGGCGGCGACGGGCAAGGGGACGAGCTCCTGATGAGCACCCCGCAGGTCGTCGTCCACCGCGACAAGGAACTGATGGCGCAGGCCGCGGCGGCCCGGCTGATCACGAAGATCGTGGACGCCCAGGCCGCCCGCGGCTCCGCCTCGGTGGTCCTGACGGGCGGGCGCAACGGCAACGCGCTGCTCGCCGCCCTGGCCGGGTCCCCCGCACGGGACGCGGTGGACTGGGCGCGGCTGGACCTGTGGTGGGGCGACGAGCGGTTCGAACGGGAGGGTGATCCCGAGCGCAATGTCACCCAGGCCCGGGAGATCCTGCTCGACGCGGTGCCGGTCGATCCGGCGCGGGTGCACGCCATGCCCGCGTCCGACGGCGCCCACGGCCGTGACGTCGACGCCGCGGCGGCCGGCTACGCGGCCGAGCTCGCCAAGGCCTCCGGGCCGGAGGACCACGGCCCGGTGCCGACGTTCGACGTGCTGATGCTGGGGGTCGGCCCCGACACCCATGTCGCGTCGCTCTTCCCCGAGCACCCCGCGGTGCGGGAGACGGAGCGGACGGTGGTGGGGGTGCACGGAGCGCCCAAGCCGCCGCCGACCCGGATCTCGCTGACCCTTCCGGCGATCCGCTCGGCGCGCGAGGTGTGGCTGCTCGCGGCCGGTGCGGACAAGGCCAACGCGGTCGCGATGGCGTTGTCCGGCGCGGGCGAGATCCAGGCGCCGGCGGCCGGCGCACGCGGCCGCCGCCGCACGCTGTGGCTGCTGGACCGGACCGCCGCGGCGAAGCTGCCACCGCAGCTGTACCCGCCGGCTTCGGCGTAGCGGTCGTTCGGGTGTGGTGATCGGCCGCCGGCCGGGCTGGAACATCGGCCCGGCCGGCGGCCGTTCAGCTTCAGCGGCCGTTCAGCGGCCGCGCAGCTCCCGGTAGCGCCGGACCAGCGCCGCCGTGGACCCGTCCAGGCCCGGAATGGCCGCCCCCTCGCTGAGCGCGGGCTCGATCCGCTTGGCGAGCACCTTGCCCAGCTCGACTCCCCACTGGTCGAAGGAGTCGATGTTCCACACCGCGCCCTGGACGAACACCTTGTGCTCGTAGAGCGCGATCAGCTGGCCGAGCACCGACGGGCTGAGCTCGGTGGCCAGGATGGTGGTCGTCGGGTGGTTGCCGCGGAACGTCTTGTGCGGCACCAGTTCGGCGGGCACGCCCTCCGCGGCGACCTCCTCCGGCGTCTTGCCGAAGGCCAGCGCCTGGGTCTGCGCGAAGAAGTTGGCCATCAGCAGGTCGTGCTGGCCGGCGAGCGGGCCGAGTTCGCCGATGGGGTTGGCGAAGCCGATGAAGTCCGCCGGGATGACCTTGGTGCCCTGGTGCAGCAGCTGGTAGTAGGCGTGCTGGCCGTTGGTGCCCGGGGTGCCCCAGACCACCGGCCCGGTCTGCCACGCCACCGGATTGCCCTGCCGGTCCACGGACTTGCCGTTGGACTCCATGTCCAGCTGCTGCAGGTACGCGGTGAACCGCGACAGGTAGTGGCTGTACGGGAGGACCGCGTGCGACTGCGCGTCGTGGAAGCCGCCGTACCAGACGCCCAACAGGCCGAGCAGTAGCGGGACGTTCTCCTCCGGCGGGGCGTAGCGGAAGTGCTCGTCCACCAGATGGAAGCCGGCCAGCATCTCGCGGAAGTGGTCCGGGCCGATGGCGAGCATCAGCGACAGGCCGATCGCCGAGTCGAAGGAGTACCGGCCGCCGACCCAGTCCCAGAACTCGAACATGTTCGCCGGGTCGATGCCGAATTCGGTGACCTTCCCCGCGTTCGTGGACAGCGCGACGAAGTGCTTGGCGACGGCGGAGGTGTCGGCGTTCAGGCCGGTCAGCAGCCAGTTGCGGGCGGAGGTGGCGTTGGTGATGGTCTCGATGGTGGTGAACGTCTTCGAGGCGATGATGAAGAGCGTCTCGGCCGGGTCCAGGTCGCGCACCGCCTCGTGCAGGTCCGCGCCGTCGACGTTGGATACGAAACGGAGCGTCAGCCCGCGGTCGGCGTACGGGCGCAGCACCTCGTACGCCATCGCCGGGCCCAGGTCGGAGCCGCCGATGCCGATGTTGACGATGTTGGTGATGCGCTTGCCGGTGTGGCCGGTCCACTCGCCGGAGCGGATCCGGTCGGTGAAGACGGACATCTTGCTGAGGACGGCGTGGACGGCGGGCACGACGTCATGGCCGTCGACCTGGATGACGGAGGAGCGCGGTGCGCGCAGCGCGGTGTGCAGCACCGCGCGGTCCTCGGTGACGTTGATCCGCTCGCCGCGGAACATCGCGTCGCGCAGTTCGGCCACGCCGCTCGACGCCGCCAACTCACGCAGCAGCCGCAGGGTCTCGTCGGTCACCAGGTGCTTGGAGTAGTCCAGGTGCAGATCACCGACCTGCAGGGAGTACCGGTCGGCGCGCTGCGGATCCTGGTCGAACAGTTCGCGCAGCCGCACCTCCCCCAGCTCTTCGCGGTGTTTGCCCAGGGCGTGCCATTCGGGCAGCTGGTCGAGCCGGGCACGGCCGTGCGTATTGGTGTCGGACATGGGTCCAAACTAATTGATGACGGCCGGTAGGAGCGCTATCACCCCGCAGGCGAAGAGCGCGGCGGCGGCGAGCGCCGGGGTGTTCAGTCCCCACGCCGCCGCCACCGCGCCGCCGAGCAGGGCGCCGAGCGGGGCCCCGGCGGTGGACAGGGTGCGGTTGGCGGCGCTGACCCGGCCCAGCAGGGCGGCGGGCGTCCGCTCCTGCATGAGGGTGACCTCGTTGACGTTCCACAGCATCCCCATGGCGCCGAAGAGCGCCAGCACGACGACCGCGACGGGCAGCGACCGTACGGTGCCGAGCACGATCAGGGCGCAGCTCTGCAGCACCAGTCCGGCCACCAGCGCTCTGGTCCTGCCCACGAGTTCGGAGATCCGGCCGGCCGCCAGACCGCCGGCCACGCTGCCGGCGCCGTAGGCGGTGAGCACCGCCGCGTAGCCGGAGTGCCCGGCGTGCAGCCATCCGGTGACGTGCAGGACCAGGGTGGCGATGAGCGCGCCCATCCCGATGTTGACGACGGTGTTGGCCGTGCAGAGTGACCGCAGGACCCGGTCCCGCCACAGCACCCGGATGCCCTCGGCGATGTCCTGCCGCAACGTCCGGCCCGGCGGGCGCGGCGCGCGCTCGCGTGGGGCCGTCCGTATGGAGGCGACCAGCGCCGCGGCGAGCAGATACGTCGCCGCGTCCACCGCGAACGGCAGCCCGGCGGAGAGGCCGATCAGCAGCGGCACCAGGGGCGCGCCCAGGAAGGTGCCGGCGATGGTCTGCCCGGTCATCAGCCTGGCGTTGGCGCGGCCGAGGCCGGCGGTGGGGACGACCGTCGGCAGCAGCGCGGTCGCGGCGTTGTCGAAGAGGGTCTGCAGCGTCGTCAGGACGAACGCCAGCACCAGCAGCAGGGCGACGCTCACCTCGTCCAGCCACACGGCGAGCGCGAAGCAGGCCATCAGCGCGCAGCGCACCGCGTCGACGGCCCACATGGCGCGCCGCTGGTCCACCCGGTCGGCGATCGCGCCGCCGAGCAGGCCGAACAGGATCCAGGGCAGGAATCCGACCGCCGTGACCAGTGAGACGAGCAGCGGGGAGCCGGTGAGCCCGACCGCGAGCAACGGCAGTGCGGCCGTGCGCAGTCCGTCGCCCAGCCGCGAGACCACCGCGGCGCTCCACAGCCGGCCGAAGCCGCCGCGCCAGGACGGCACGGCGCTCTCCACGGCCGGCCGCAGATCGCTGTCGTTCGCGGTCAAAGCTCCCCCTCGGGCCAGGATGTGATCGGTCCTGGCACCGTAACGGCGGCCACTGACAACGCCCGTGGCGCCGGTGGGAAAACCGGTGGGAATAGCCGGTTCAGAAACCGCCGCGGTGCAGCCGGCCCTCGTAGCGGGCCTCCAGAACGGCGTTGCGCTCGAATCCGCCGGGCAGGTTGGCCGAGATGTAGACCGGCGGTTCGTGCCCCTCGGCGGTCAGGATGCCGACCGCCTCGGCGACGACCATCTGCACGAGCAGCGCCGAGGTGATGGTGGAGACCCCGCACAGCGCGCCGCCGTCCGGCATCGGCAGCAGCGCGTCGCCGGCCGGCGCGCAGTTGTCGAGTACGGCGTCGGCGAGGTCGGCGAGCCGCTTTCCGCTGCTGTGCAGCGCGGGCACCGCGTGGGTGTGCTCCAGGGAGGTGAGGGCGATCAGCCGGTGCCCGGACTCCTTGACCTGGAGGGCCATGTCGACGATGGAGTTGTTGACACCGGAGTTGGAGATGATCACGAAGAGGTCCTGCGGCTGCGGGGTGGCCAGTTCGTAGAGCCGTTTGGCCAGGCCCGGGGAGCGTTCCAGCAGTGGGTCGGCGAGCACGGAGCGGTCCTCGCCGCCGCGCAGCACCAGATCGGACAGGCCGATGCGGCTGGTCGGGACGAGACCGCCGGCCCGGCCCGCGATCTCCAGCGCGGTGGCCTGCGAGTGACCGGTGCCGAAGGCGTGGACGACACCGTTGGCGGCGACGCTGTCGGCGATGAGGCGGGCCGCGGCGGCGACGGAGTCGGTGTTGGCTCCGATGGCCCGCTCGACGGCGGCGCGGCCGTGCTCGGCGAACTGGGCGGCGCTGAGCTGTGGTTCGGCCATGGCCGACCCTCCTTGGTTGAATTAACCATCACTCCGACGAATCATTGAAACAATGAGCCGACTATCGTGGTCACGTCAAGAGCCTCGCCAGCGCCACCGCGCCCGCACCGCCGTCCGGCACCGGGACGACCCGCAGCCCCATCGCCAGCGCACGCCGCGACAGCCTGCCCAGCAACGGCCCCGCCGGAGCCAGCAGACCGCCGGTGACCACCAGGGGTTCGCCCGCCACGGGACGCAACGCGGCGACGGTCCTGCCGAGTTCAGCGGCCGCCGCGTCGAGCAGTTCCCCGGCCACCTGGTCGCCGGCCCGGTCGGCGGCGACGACCAGCGGGCTCAGTGCCGCCAGCCGCACCGGCGGCTGCGCGTACACCAGGGGCACGATCAGATCCCGCAGCTCCCCCAGCCGCTGCCGGTCCGTCTCCGCCACCGGCCCGGGGAGGCCCGCCGCTTCGCCGCCGGACGCCAGGTAGTGCGCCGCCACCGCGCCGACCAGCGAGGTCCAGGGCCCGCGCCCGGTCAGTGCCCGCAGCGCCGCCCTGACGGCCTCCCGGCCCAGCCAGAAGCCACCGCCCTCGTCACCGAGCAGCCACCCGTCACCGTCCACCGTCAGCTCCTGCCGGCGTCCGGTGATGCGTGCCGAAGCGGCGCCGGTCCCGGCGATGAGCAGCAGTCCGTCGGCGGGCATGCCCGGCGCGGAGGCGAAGGCGATCTCGATGTCGCCGCGGACCGCCACCTTGGCGGCGTCGATGCCGGTCTCGGCGAGCGCCGCCCCGAGGCAGGACAGGGCGAGGTCGTGGCCGGCGTCGGGACCGGTGTCCGGGGCGGCGCCCGCGAAGCCGCCCAGCACGGCGGCCACCGAACCGCGCAGCTCCACCGGGACCGCGGCGCCGAGCGCGGCGGCCAGGTGCCGGGTCAGCTCCGGCCGCGGCACGCTCATCGCGTTGCCGGGACCGCCGGCGCCCTCGCCGATCACCCCGCCGGCGCGGCCGGCCCCGTCGGTCTCCGCCGGCCCGGTCCCGACCGTCGCCCCGGCCGTCGCCCCGGCCGTCGCCTCGGCCAGATAGGCGCGGATCCGGGTCCCGCCCGCGTCGATGCCGACCACCAGCGACCGTCCGGCCGGAGTGCGCCGGCGGCCGTCGTCACCGCGATGGCTTCGGTTGTGAATTTCATTCATCACACCGCATGGTGATTGATAGATTCACTGACCGACAAGACCCCAGCCGAGACGAGTCGTCATGGTCATCGCCCTGATCCGCTCCGAACTCCCCCGCATGTCCGATTCCTTGCGCAAGGTGGGCGAGCTGGTGCTGGCGGATCCGGTGGCGGCCACCCGTGGCTCCGCGGCCGAACTGGGCCGCCGTACGGGCACGTCACAGGCCACCGTCACGCGTTTCTGCCATGCGCTGGGCCTGGACTCCTACCAGCATCTGCTGATCGAGCTGGCACAGGAGCAGGGCCGCAGCCAGGGCGGCGACGGCGAGGGGCCGCTCAGTCCGGTGCTGGGCCCGGACATCGGCCCCGACGACGATCTCGACCATGTCGTCGCGGTGGTCGCCCAGGCCGATCTGCGGGCCCTGCGGCACACCGTCGACAAACTGGACCGGGAGAGCCTGGAACGGGCCGCCCAGGCGCTCGCCAAGGCCCGCCGGATCGATGTGTACGGAGTCGGTGGCTCCGGGATCGCCGCCCGGGAGGCCGAGGCCCGGCTGTTCGGCATCGGCTGCGCCGCCCGCGGCTGGACCGAGGTGCACGCGGCGGAGACCTCCGCGGCACTGCTGACGCCCTCCGACGTGGCCGTGGCGATCTCGCACTCCGGCACGACGCGCGAGGCCCTGGACCCGCTGCGGCTGGCCGCGGAGCGCGGCGCGACCACGGTGGCCGTCACCAGCGACCCGCGTTCACCGATCGCCCAGGCCGCCGACATCCGGCTCACCTCGGCCTCGGCGGAGACCAGCTTCCGGCGCGGCGGCTACGGCACCCGGCACTCGGTCCTGCTGATCATCGACTGCCTGTCGGCCCGGGTCGCCCAGCTCACCTACGAGCGGGCCACCGCGGCGGTCGCGCTGACCGCCCACATCGCCGACAGCCACACCGCCCGCGCCCGCCGCCGCTGACCCGGCACAGCCGTAGGCGGCAGAGGGCGGAGGGCGGTCGGCAGAGGGCAGAAAAATACCCCCGTTCGCCGGGTGACTCCCGGCCTCAGTCGTCGGCCGAGCTGGGAAGGTCCAGCTCGGCCGACGGCTGAGGCCACGGTCGGGCCCGCCCGGCGAACAAGGGGGATATCCGCGTGCCGTACGCGAGGAGATCGCTCAGATCTCGCCGCGGAGCTTCGCGAGGGCCTCGGCGAGGATCGCCTCGCCGTCGGCCGCGCTGCGCCGCTCCCGCACATAGGCCAGGTGCGTCTTGTACGGCTCGGTCCGCGGCGGCGCCGGCGGGTTCTCCTCGTCCTGCCCTGCCGGGAAACCACAGCGCGGGCAGTCCCAGGTCTCCGGGATCTGCGCGTCGCTGGCGAAACTCGGCTGGGTCTCGTGCCCGTTCGAGCACCAGAAGGAGATGCGGAGGCGTGGCGCGGACTCGCCGCGCTCGGCCTCTCCCATCGGCCCCGCTCCGACCCGACTGCCACGGATCGCGTTGCCACTTGCCACGGTCGTAACTCCCTGCGTGATGGTGCTGCGAGGTCGCCCAGTTTACGGAGACCTTACGTGCCGTCCAGTGGCAGGTGGTGTACCCGGCCCCGTAGGACGCCCTCCCATGATAAGCCGCGTTTGCGACGAGGCGTCAGTTCTCCCTGGACTCAGGGGAGTACGCCGCGGGGGTTACTTCTGGAACTTGAGCACCAGACCAAGTACGACAATGCACGTAAACCACAACAGACCGATCACCACGGTGATCCGGTCGAGGTTGCGCTCGGCCACCGAGGAGCCGCCGACGGAGGACTGCATGCCACCACCGAACATGTCCGAGAGGCCGCCGCCCTTCCCCTTGTGCATCAGCACCAGCAGCAGAAGCAGCAGGCTGAAGATGATGAGGGCGATGGAGAACCCGACTACCACGGCTGGACCAACTCTCTCGACTACAAATGGACGGCGCAGGGCCGAACCGGGCGCCAGTGCGCCGGTCCGGCCCCGACAGGGTACTTCGTGCGGGCCCGCTAGGCCCACCGCCTGCTGGTCCTACTGGTCCCGGAAGCGGACGATCTTGACGAACTCCTCCGCGTCGAGCGCCGCGCCACCGATCAGGGCGCCGTCCACGTCCGGCTGCGCCATGATCGCCGCGACGTTTCCGGACTTGACCGAGCCGCCGTACTGGATACGGACCTTTTCGGCCAGTTCCTGGCTGTACAGCTCGGCGAGGCGGCCGCGGATGGCACCGCAGACCTCCTGCGCGTCCTCGGGGGTGGCGACCTCGCCGGTGCCGATCGCCCACACGGGCTCGTACGCGACGACGATCGTCTCGGCCTGCTCGGCCGGGATGTCCCGCAGCGCGCCGTCGAGCTGGGCGAGGGTGTGCGGGACCTGCTGACCGGCCTTGCGGACGTCCAGGCCCTCACCGACGCACAGGATCGGGGTCAGCCCGTGCCGGTAGGCGGCCTTGATCTTGGCGTTGACGAGTTCCTCGTCCTCACCGTGGTACTGGCGTCGCTCGCTGTGACCGATGGCCACGAACGTGCACTTCAGTTTGGCCAGCATCGATCCGGCGATCTCACCGGTGTACGCACCGGAATCGTGCGCGGAGAGGTCCTGGGCGCCGTACTTGATCTTCAGCTTGTCGCCGTCGACGAGGGTCTGCACCGACCGCAGGTCGATGTAGGGCGGCAGGACGGCGACCTCGACGGCGTCGTAGTCCTTGTCGGTGAGCGCGAAGGCGAGCTTCTGGACGTGCGCGATGGCCTCGAGGTGGTTGAGGTTCATCTTCCAGTTGCCGGCCATCAGCGGGGTACGGGTGCTCATGCTGGGTCAGTCCTCCAGTGCGGCGAGGCCGGGGAGCGTCTTGCCCTCGAGGTATTCGAGGCTCGCGCCGCCACCGGTCGAGATGTGGCCGAAAGCGTTCTCGTCGAAGCCGAGGATGCGCACGGCCGCGGCCGAGTCACCGCCGCCGACCACGGTGAACGCTGGGCTGTCGATCAGTGCCTGGGCGACCGCGCGGGTGCCCTCGGCGTAGTCGGGGTGCTCGAAGACACCCATCGGGCCGTTCCAGAACACGGTGGCCGCGTCGGCGAGCTTCGAGGCGAAGAGCGCACCGGACTCCGGACCGATGTCCAGGCCCATCACGTCGGCCGGGATGGCGTCGACGTCCACGGTCACCGGGTTGGTCGGCGCCTGCGCCTTGAGGTCGGGGAACGCGCCGGCGGCGACGACGTCGACCGGCAGTACGAACTCCACGCCCTTGGCCTCGGCGCGCTTGAGGTACTCCTGGACGACCGGGATCTGGTCCTCCTGGAGCATGCTCTTGCCGACCTCGTGGCCCTGGGCCTTGAGGAAGGTGAAGACCATGCCGCCGCCGATCAGGATCCGGTCGGCCTTCTCCAGCAGGTGGTCGATGACGCCGAGCTTGTCGGAGACCTTCGCCCCGCCGAGCACGACCGCGTACGGCCGCTTCACCTCGGAGGTGAGCTTCTTCAGTACGTCGACCTCGGTGGCGATCAGACCGCCCGCGGCGTGCGGGAGGCGCGCCGGGAGGTCGAACACGGAGGCGTGCTTGCGGTGCACGGCGCCGAAGCCGTCACCGACGTAGAGGTCCGCGAGCGATGCCAGGCGGTCGGCGAAGGCGCCGCGCTCGCCGTCGTCCTTCGCGGTCTCGCCCGCGTTGAACCGCAGGTTCTCCAGCAGTACCACGCCACCGTCGGCCAGCCCGGCCACGGCCGCCTGCGCGCTGTCCCCGACCGTGTCGGCCGCGAACACGACGTCCGTGCCGAGCAGTTCGCCGAGGCGTACGGCGACCGGTGCGAGCGAGAACTGCGGGTCGGGCTCGCCCTTGGGGCGGCCCAGGTGGGAGGCGACGATCACCTTCGCGCCCGCGGCGACGAGCTTGGTGATGGTCGGGACGGCGGCGCGGATCCGGCCGTCGTCGGTGATGGTGTCGCCGGAGAGCGGCACGTTCAGGTCGGCGCGGACGAACACCCGCTTGCCCGCGACCTGTCCCTCGTTCAGGAGGTCGTCGATCGTCTTCATATCCGGTGGGCTCCTCGTGGTCGACAAGGGACAGGGCCCGGCCGACGCGTCATCGCGTCGGCCGAGCCCTGTCACTCACATCTGCGTGGCTAGGCCGTGACTCAGAGCTGGCCGCCGACGAAGGTGGTCAGGTCCACCAGGCGGTTGGAGTAGCCCCACTCGTTGTCGTACCAGCCGAAGATCTTGACCTGGTCGCCCTGGACCATGGTCATCTGCGAGTCGAACGTGCACGAGGCCGGCTCGTTGACGATGTCCGTGGAGACGATGAGGTCCTCGGTGTACTCGAGGATGCCCTTGAGCTGGCCCTCGGCCGCCTTCTGGAAGGCCGCGTTGACCTCTTCCTTGGTGACGTCGCGCTCGACGGTCACCACGAGGTCGGTGATCGAGCCGGTCGGGACCGGGACGCGCAGCGAGGTGCCGTCCAGCTTGCCCTTGAGCTCGGGGATGACCAGCGCGGTGGCCTTGGCGGCACCCGTGGAGGTCGGGATGATGTTGATCGCGGCGGCCCGCGCACGGCGCAGGTCGCTGTGCGGGAAGTCCAGGATCTTCTGGTCGTTCGTGTAGGCGTGGACCGTGGTCATCATGCCCTTGACGATGCCGAAGTTCTCCAGGAGGACCTTCGCCATCGGCGCCACACAGTTCGTGGTGCACGAGGCGTTGGAGATGATGTTGTGCTTCGCCGCGTCGTACTTCTCGTGGTTGACGCCCATGACCACGGTGATGTCCTCGTCCTTGGCCGGAGCCGAGATGAGGACCTTCTTCGCGCCGGCCGCGAGGTGCTTGGCGGCGTCGTCGCGCTTGGTGAAGAAGCCCGTGGACTCGATGACGATGTCCGCGCCGAGCTCGGCCCACGGCAGGTTCGCCGGGTCCCGCTCCGCCATCGTCTTGAAGGTCTTGCCGCCGACGGTGATGGTGTTGTCGGTGTGCGTGACCTCGGCCTTGAGACGGCCCAGGATGCTGTCGTACTTAAGAAGGTGCACCAGGGTCGCGTTGTCGGTCAGGTCGTTGACACCGACGATCTCGATGTCCGCGCCCTGCTCAAGCACGGCACGGAAGAAGTTGCGACCAATACGACCGAAGCCGTTGATGCCTACCCGGATCGTCACGAACCGATCTCCTCGCTGATGTGCCGGAATACACTCCGGCTGCGAAATATGGGATGTCCCCGACCACCCACGACCCTACCTCGCCCACGTGTTCCCAGTGACATCGACGGCGCCCGGACGGGCTCTGAGCGCCCGCTCAGCGGCCGTTTTCCCAGTTCACCCCGCCTGTCACGGAGTGTCACCGTGGAGGCCGTCGGTAACCGCTCCGGATGCTGAGACGGCCGGTCCCACAATTCAACAAACCGTTCGGCGCCGCCACCGGGCCGCGTCCGCACGGCGGTTGGGCTTCCCATCGGTTCCGCCGCGGCGGCGGCAGCCGGACGCACCGCGCCCCGGTGTCCTGTGCGGAACACCGGGGCGTGCGGTGGGTGAACGGCGGCGCGGTCAGCCGACCATTTCCTCGGTGAGGTTCGCCTCGGTGCCGGGCATCCCCATGTCGGAGGCACGCTTGTCGGCCATCGCCAGCAGCCGGCGGATGCGGCCGGCGACCGCGTCCTTGGTCAGCGGCGGCTCGGCGAGCGAGCCCAGCTCCTCCAGCGACGCCTGCTTGTGCTCGATCCGCAGCCGGCCGGCCGCCGCGAGGTGCTCGGGGACCTCCTCGCCGAGGATCTCCAGGGCACGCTGCACCCGGGCGCCGGCCGCGACCGCGGCCCGCGCGGAACGGCGCAGGTTCGCGTCGTCGAAGTTCGCCAGCCGGTTGGCGGTGGCCCGGACCTCGCGGCGCATCCGGCGCTCCTCCCAGGCCAGGACGGAGTCATGGGCGCCGAGCCGGGTCAGCAGCGCGCCGATCGCGTCGCCGTCCCGTACGACGACCCGGTCGACGTTGCGCACCTCGCGGGCCTTGGCCGGGATCTGCAGCCTGCGGGCCGCGCCGACCAGCGCCAGCGCTGCCTCGGGGCCGGGGCAGGTGACCTCCAGCGACGAGGAGCGGCCCGGCTCGGTGAGCGAGCCGTGGGCCAGGAAGGCGCCGCGCCAGGCCGCCTCGGCGTCACAGGTGGCGCCGGAGACGACCTGCGGGGGCAGGCCCCGGATGGGGCGGCCGCGGCCGTCCACCAGACCCGTCTGCCGCGCCAGCTGGTCACCGCCGGCGACCACTCTGACCACGTACCGGCTGCCGCGGCGCAGCCCGCCGGGGGCCATCACCACCAGGTCGGAGGAGTGGCCGAAGATCTCCAGGATGTCCTTCCGCAGCCGCCGGGCCGCGATCCCGGTGTCGAGCTCCGCCTCGATCACGATGCGGCCGCTCACCAGGTGCAGACCGCCCGCGAACCGCAGGATCGACGAGACCTCCGCCTTCCGGCAGCAGGTCCGGGTGACGGGGAGCCGGGAAATCTCATCCTTCACCGCTGCCGTCATCGCCATGGGCCGATCCTTCCACGCATACGAAAAATCCGGTCATACGCGGTGGCCAACAGCTCCGGATCGTGCCGCGGCCCGTCAGGGGCCGCTATCCGCGCCAGCTCGACCGTGCCGCACAACCGTTCGGCAGCCTGGGCCAGGCTCTCCCGGTCGGGCACGGCGGCCTCATCGGCCAACACCACGTCGATGGTGAGTTTAGGGGCGTGTCGGGCCAAAACCTCCAAGTGACGCTGCGGAGAAAAGCCGTCGGTTTCCCCCGGCTGGGGTGCGAGGTTCAGTGTGAGGACCTTGCGAGCCCGGGTGTTCACCAGTGCGTCGGCCAGTTCCGGGACCAGCAGATGCGGGATCACCGAGGAGAACCAGGACCCCGGTCCGAGGACCACCCAGTCGGCGTCCAGGACCGCCTGGACGGCCTCCGGAACGGCCGGCGGATCGGCCGGCAGCAACCAGACTTCCTGCACGTCACCGGGGGTGAGGGCGACCGTGGCCTGGCCCCGTACGGTGGTGGTCTCGTCGGGCTTCTCGGGGTCGTGCCCGCGGACGCTCGCATGGAGGTCCAGCGGCACCGCGGACATGGGCAGCACCCGGCCGTGCGCACCCAGTAGCCGGCCGACCCATTCGAGTGCCGCGACCTCGTCGTTGAGCTGCTCCCAGAGGGCGACAATCAGCAGATTGCCTACGGCGTGTCCGTGCAGATCGCCCTTGCTGACGAAGCGGTGCTGGATCACCTGCGCCCAGGTCCGCCCCCACTCGTCGTCCCCACACAGCGCGGCCAGCGCCTTGCGCAGGTCACCGGGGGGCAGGACGCCCATCTCCTCGCGCAGCCGGCCGCTGGAACCGCCGTCGTCGGCGACGGTGACGACGGCGGTCAGGTCGCCGGTGATCCGGCGCAGGGCGCTCAGCGACGCGGACAGGCCGTGGCCGCCGCCCAGGGCGACCACTTTCGGCGGTACTCCGGAGCGACGGCTCGTGCGACGCAGGCGCCGTGCCGTCCGGATCACTCGCGCCCCATGTCCCGGTGGACGATGACGGTCTCCACCCCGTCCGAGGAGAGCCGCGCGGCGAGCCGCTCGGACATCGCGACACTGCGGTGCTTGCCGCCGGTGCAGCCGACGGCGATGGTCACGTACCGCTTGCCCTCCCGGCGGTAGCCGGCGGCGATGATGTGCAGCAGCTCGGCGTACCGGTCCAGGAACTCCTTGGCGCCGGGCTGGTTGAAGACGTACTGGGCGACCTCGTCGTTCAGCCCGGTGTACGGGCGCAGCTCCGGGACCCAGTGCGGGTTCGGGATGAACCGGCAGTCGACCACCAGGTCCGCGTCGACCGGGAGCCCGTACTTGAAGCCGAAGGACATGACGGTCGCCCGCAGCTCGGGCTCCTCGTCGCCCGCGAACTGGGCGTCCATCTTCGACCGCAGCTCGTGCACGTTCAGGCTGGAGGTGTCGATCACCAGGTCGGCCTCGCCGCGCAGCTCGCGCAGCAGGTCGCGCTCCTTGGCGATGCCGTCCACGATCCGGCCGTCGCCCTGCAGCGGGTGCGGGCGGCGGACGGACTCGAAGCGGCGCACCAGGAGGTCGTCGGAGGCCTCCAGGAACACCACGCGGCGCTTGACGCCCTTGGTGTCGAGGTCCGCCAGCGACTCCCGCAGGTTGTCGAAGAAGCGGCGGCCGCGGACGTCCACGACGACCGCGATCCGCGCCACGTTGCCCTGCGAGCGCGCGCCGAGGTCCACCATGGTGGGGATCAGGGCGGGCGGCAGGTTGTCCACGACGAACCAGCCGAGGTCCTCGAGGCACTTGGCCGCGGTGCTGCGGCCGGCTCCGGACATGCCGGAGATGATCACCAGTTCGGGGATGGCCTCGGCGGCCTCACCCGCTCCACCGGTCGTCACGGTTGCTCCGTCTCCGTCGTTCTCTGTCATCGCTGTCTCCCCCGTTCCACTGAGGCGGCCCCCGGGTGCGGCCGTCTACTCATCCTCAATGATCTCTCCCGTGGCGGTGTTCACCGCGGGAACGGCGGGCGCGGCTCCGGCCAGGGCCGCGGCGACCGTCTCGGCCGTGCGGCGGCCGATGCCCGGCACCTCGCAGATCTGCTCCACCGTGGCGGCCCGCAGCCGCTTGAGCGAGCCGAAATGCTTCAGCAGCGCCTGGCGGCGTGTCTCGCCGAGGCCCGGCACCGCGTCCAGGGCGCCCGCCTTCATCGATTTCGATCGTTTGGTGCGCTGGTACGAGATCGCGAAGCGGTGTGCCTCATCCCGGATCCGCTGCAACAGGTACAGGCCCTCGCTCGTGCGGGGCAGGATCACCGGATCGTCGTCGTCCGGCAGCCAGACCTCTTCCAGGCGCTTGGCGAGGCCGCAGACGGCCACGTCCTCGATGCCCAGCTCCGCGAGTGCCCGCTGGGCGGCCGCGACCTGCGGCTGCCCGCCGTCGACGACGACGAGCTGCGGCGGGTACGCGAACTTGCGCGGCCGGCCGGTCTCCGGGTCGATGGGCCCGCCCACCGCCTCGGTGGCCTCGCCGCCCTCGGCGCCGACCTCGCCGCCGGCCGCGCCGACGTCCCACTCGCCCGTCTTCTGCTTCTCCTGCAGATAGCGGCGGAAGCGCCGGGAGATCACCTCGTGCATGGACCGGACGTCGTCCTGGCCCTCGAAGGACTTGATCTGGAAGCGGCGGTACTCGCTCTTGCGGGCCAGACCGTCCTCGAAGACCACCATCGAGGCGACCACGTCGTCACCCTGGAGGTGCGAGATGTCGAAGCACTCGATCCGCAGCGGAGCCGTCTCCAGCTCCAGCGCCACGGAGATCTCCTCCAGCGCCCGGGAGCGGGTGGTCAGGTCCGAGGCGCGCTTGGTCTTGTGCAGCGCGAGCGCCTGCTGCGCGTTGCGCTGCACGGTGACCATCAGGTCCTTCTTGTCGCCGCGCTGCGGGATCCGGAGGCTGACCTGCGAACCGCGCCGCTCGCCGAGCCACTGGGTGAGCGCCTCGGCGGTCTGCGGCATCGCCGGGACCAGCACCTCCTTGGGGACGCCCTCGCCCTTCTCGTCGCCGTAGAGCTGCTGCAGGGCGTGCTCGACGAGGCCGGCGGTGTCGACCGCCTCGACCTTGTCGGTGACCCAGCCGCGCTGTCCCCTGACCCGGCCGGCGCGGACGTGGAAGATCTGGACGGCCGCCTCCAGCTCGTCCTCGGCGACCGCGATCAGGTCGGCGTCGGTGGCGTCGTTGAACACCACAGCGTTCTTCTCCAGGGCCCGCTTGAGCGCTTCTATGTCGTCACGCAGCCTGGCGGCCCGCTCGTACTCCATCTCGCCGGCCGCCTCCCGCATCTGCTGCTCCAGGCGGCGCAGATACGTGCCGGTGCGGCCGGCCATGAAGTCGCAGAACTCCTCGGCGAGTTCACGGTGCTCGTCCGGGGTGACCCGGCCGACGCAGGGGGCGGCGCACTTGCCGATGTAGCCGAGCAGGCAGGGCCGGCCGATCTGCGCGGACCGCTTGAACACCCCCGCGGAGCAGGTCCGCACGGGGAAGACCCGCAGCATCAGGTCCACGGTCTCGCGGATCGCCCAGGCATGGGCGTACGGCCCGAAGTAGCGCACGCCCTTCTTCTTGGGCCCGCGCATCACCTGCACCCGGGGGAACTCCTCACCCATGGTGACCGCCAGCGACGGATAGCTCTTGTCGTCCCGGTACTTGACGTTGAACCGGGGGTCGAACTCCTTGATCCAGGAGTACTCCAGCTGCAGCGCCTCGACCTCGGTGCCGACCACGGTCCACTCGACGGACGCGGCGGTCGTGACCATGGTGGCGGTGCGCTGGTGCAGGTTGGCGATGTCCTGGAAGTACGAGGACAGCCGCTGGCGCAGGCTCTTCGCCTTGCCGACGTAGATCACCCGGCCGTGCTCGTCCCGGAACTTGTAGACCCCCGGCGAGTCGGGGATCTGACCCGGCTTCGGTCTGTAACTGGAGGGGTCTGCCATGCCACCACCCTACTGGCGGGCGGTGACATTCCCGGTCCCGGCACGGGTCACGCGCGGGGACCGGGAATGACGGTTCAGCTACGCCGCATGGTGCGGCGGCGTACGCCGAAGGCGAAGGCGGTGATCAGCGCGAGACCGGCGCCGACCGCGCCGAGCGGGGCGCCCTTCCCGAGGTGCCCGTCCGCCGCGCTGTCCCCGGCGGCCTGCGCCTCGGGGGCCGCTGCGACAGCCGGAGCCGCGGCCGGAGCCGCGGCCGGACCGACTGCTGCGGGAACGGTCCCGGGAGCGGCTCCGGGGGCAGCCCCCGTGTCGTAGCCGCCGCCCAGGCCCGCCCTGTCGTACGCCGAGCCGGGCAGCTTGTCCCCGTACCTTCGGTGGACGAGCTGCTGGTAGCCGGCCAGGGTCGTGCCGGCGGCGCCGACGGCTTTGACCGCGTCCGGATCGAGCGGCAGGACCCTGCCCCCGCGCACCACGTACCAGGCGTCGATCTGCGGCTCCCGGAAGACCGTGGAACCGGGCTGCGCACCGCCCTTGGCGACGTAGTCGGTCTCGTCGCTCCCGGTGGCGATGTTCACCACCTTCCAGCCGGCCCCGCTGCGCACCGTCCACACGGAGGCGGTGTGCCCGTCGGCGGAGACCGCCTTGGTGGCGGCGAACTCCGGGAGCGCGACGGCCGCGCCCCTGTCCCCCGCGACGAAGCCGGGGTTGAGGGTGTTGACCGTGACGGTCGTGCCTTCGAGGTGCGGCGCCGCGGCCTTCGTGGCGCCCTTCAGAGCGGTGCCGCCGTCACGGGCGAAGAAGCGGGAGAGCGTGTCGAGGGTGGCCGGCGCCGCGGCGGCTTCGCGGGCGGCGGCGGGGGCTGTGGAGGTGGAAGCGGCGGAAGCGGCGGGTGTGTCGTCGGCGTGCGCCACGGGGACTGCGGCCAGAGTGAGCGCGCCGGACGCCAGCACGGCGGCGGCGCCTGCCGCGATCTTGTGTGTCGTGCTCGTCTTCATCGGCGCCTCACGCTCCGATCCGGTAGAGCGAATGGGTCCAGGAGAACGAGCTGTTGTTGACGTAGTACGAGTAATCCGCCCAGTTGTAGCGGTAGTTGGACGGCCAGGGGTCTCCCCAGTAGACGAAGTTGGTGGCGGTGTCGTAGCCGTAGAGCACATGCATGTGCCCGCCGCCGGAGCTCCACGCGATACGGGTCTCCACCGGCCGGTTGGCGCTGATCTCGCTCTGCACGGTGGCGTAGCGCAGATAGCCGGTGACGTAGCTGCCGGGGTTGATGCCGGCCCAGTCCAGCGCGCTCTGCACGTTGTCCAGCGACGCCTGCCAGTTGCCGCAGGTCGAGCCCTGGGCCCGGTTGAAGGCCGCGTTGCAGAACTGGTTCTGCGAGTAGGAGCGGCCGAACCAGGTGGCGATGGTGTTGCCGCTCGCGGCCCAGCACCAGTTGGTGTTCTGCTGCGCCTGCATGGTGATGTTCAGCTGCTTCGCGCCGGCCAGGGTGCTGGTCGCGGCGGCGGGTGCGGAGAGGGGCGCGGCGAGGGGCACGGCATGGGACGCGGGACCGGGTGCGGCACCGGTTGCGGCGCCGGCTGTGGGGGTGCCGGTGATGCCGAGGCCGAGCGTCGCGGCGAGTGCGAGCACGACCGCCGCGAGGCGCCCGCGGCCGCGCAACCGCATGCGGAGGGGATGGAGCATGGCGTTCCTCCCTGTCGGGAAGTGGGGGGTGGAGGAGCGCGTCCGGACGCTGGATCAGAGCATCGGGTGTTGTCGGGGACCGGTCAACGGGCTTCAATGTGGGGGCGAGCCAGGTGTGAACGCCCGCGGTACGGGTGTGAACACAGGGCGCGGATCAGCAGGTCAGCAGCGTGCCGCGAGACGTACCGGCCACCACGTGGGTGAACGTTCACAGACCGCGCGGCCGGAGGAGCGCGATGTCGCAGAGAACCGCATTGTCCGAGGCGCTGCGCACCGGGCCCTTCCACCACGCGCTGCGGACGGCCGTCGCCGCCCGCGGTCTGGCCCTGGAACGGGTGCGGCACCGGCTCGCGCAGCGCGGCGTGCGGGTATCCGTGACCAGCCTCAGCTACTGGCAGAGCGGCATCCGCAGACCGGAGCGGGCCGAATCGCTGCGCGCCGTCCAGGCGTTGGAGGACGTCCTGGAACTGCCCGCGCACTCCCTGAGCCGGCTGCTCGTCCCCCGCACGACGCCAGACCGGCCGCCGGCCCGCTCGTACCAGTACCTGATGGAACCCGCCGCGGCCCTGGAGACCCTGCTCGCGGAGCTCGGCTCCCCGGCGGACGGCGGACTCCACACCGTCGTGCACTACGAGAGGGTGCGGATCGGGGAGGCACGCGAGCTGCTCGCCCACGACTCACAGCATGTGGTCCGCGCACACCGCGACGGCGTGGACCGCTATGTGGCCATCCACCACGGGGACCCCGGCTGCGATGTCGAGCGGGTCCGGGTGCGGGCGGCCGACAACTGCCGCGTCGGACGCGTCAGACGGCACCAGGAGTCCGGCGTGGTCGTCGCCGAACTGCTCTTCGACGGCCGGCTCCGCGCCGGCGACACCGCCCTGCTCGGCTACGGCTTCGACGACGGCAGCGGCCCGCCGAGCGGCGAGTACGTCCGCGGCTTCCCCTTCGGAGGCGGCCAGTACGTCCTCCAGGCCGCCTTCGCCCCCACCACCCTCCCGGTCCGCTGCCGCCGCTTCGAACAGCCCACCCAGGGCGCCCCCCAGCAGGCGGTGGCCGAGCTGCTCCTCAACGGCCGCGGCACCGTCCACTTCGTGGAGGAGACGGTACGGCCGGGCCTGCTGGGCATCGCGTGGGACTGGTCCTGAGGGCCGGGCCGACGCACCCAGGGCGGACGCACTCAGCACGGATCCGTCGGGGTGGGGCCGGCCCGTTGCCGGGCGCCCCCGCCGGATCACCAGCCGCGCTTGCGCCACTCCGCGAGGTGCGGGCGCTCGGTGCCGAGGGAGGTGTCGTTGCCGTGGCCCGGGTAGACCCAGGTCTCGTCGGGGAGGGCGTCGAAGAGCTTGGTGGTCACGTCGCCCAGGAGGCGGGTGAAGGCCTCGGGGTCGTCGTGGGTGTTGCCGACGCCGCCGGGGAAGAGGCAGTCGCCGGTCCACAGGTGCGGGTGGCCGTGCGGGTCGTCGTAGACGAGGGCGATGCTGCCGGGGGTGTGGCCGACCAGGTGGCGGGCGGTCAGTTCGATCCGCCCGACCTGGATGGTGTCGCCGTCCTCGACCAGCACGTCGGTGGGGACCGGGATGCCCTCCGCGTCGTAGCGCCCGGCGTAGGTGCGCGCGCCCGTGGCGGCCTTGACCTCGGCGAGGGCGCCCCAGTGGTCGCCGTGCTGGTGGGTGGTGACGACGGAGGCGATTCCGTCGTCACCGATCAGGCCGAGCAGCGTCCGGGGCTCGGCGGCCGCGTCGATCAGCAGTTGGTCACCGGAGTCCCGGCAGCGCAGCAGGTACGCGTTGTTGTTCATCGCGCCGACCGCGACCTTGGTGATGATGAGGTCGGTGAGCTCGTGCACGTCCGGCGCGCCGCCGACCTTCACTTCTCCGTTATAGGGCATGCCGCCCAGGTTAATGGCGCCCAGTTCAATGGCGTCAGATGAGCGGTGGGAGGACGGGCAGCGGGTGGTCCGGGACGGTGGTCAGGCCGTCGCCCTTGGCGCGGCCGCTGACCCAGGCCAGCAGGGCGTTGCCGGTGCCGCTGACGGTGAGCTCCGGCTCGGTGGCCGCGCCGAGGTCCCAGGAGGATCCGCTGCCGGTGTCGTGCAGCCGCACGGCGGCGACGCCCTCGTGACCGGAGAGGCCGTCGAGGAGCGCCTCGAGCTGCCGCCCGGTGAAGTCCGCCGGCAGATCGTCGAAACCGCAGCCGATTCCGAGATCCACCTGGTGGAAGTTGATCTCGACGAGCCGCCGCCACGGGATCTCGGCCGCGGCGATCACCTTGCCGGACCGCATCCGGACCTGGGTGGCCCAGGCCTGCGGCGGAATCTCCCCGGTGGCCAGCGCGAAGCGCTCGGCGGAGCTCCGCAGATCGTCGAGGTGCTCGGCGAGCGGGCGGCCCGCGCCGTCGGCGATGTCCTTGTCGCGGACCTCGGTGCTGATGTACTGCGGGGTCTCCTCGCCGGTGCGCGCCCAGGTGAGGAGGTTGACGAGCGAGTCGGCGTTGCGGGCGAGGTGGGCCAGGACGTGGCCGCGGGTCCAGCCGGGCAGCAGCGAGGGCTCGGCGACCGCGGCGGCGGGAAGCGCCGCGACCGCCTCGATCAGCCGTTCGGTGGCTGCCTGCACGGCGGCCGCATCGCGGGCGGGGTCGGGTCGTTGGACGGACACAGGGCCTCCTGATCGACAACGTGCTCGACAGCTTGATCGACGGTGCACGGACGACGCTAGCGCGATCACTCGGTCGGGTGAACATGGCGGACGCCCTCCGTAAATCGAATGCGCGTGCTATAGGCTCGGTGTGTCACAACAGGAAGAAATGTTGACGGCGCCCCGTTTAGGCTGACTGGGGGTGCCGACCCTCTCCTTTTCTATGAAAGGTGCGCACTGGCGTGGCCGATCGACTCACAGTCCGTGGCGCTCGCGAGCACAACCTCAAGAACGTCTCGCTCGACCTCCCCCGGGACGCGCTCATCGTGTTCACCGGGCTCTCCGGTTCGGGCAAGTCCTCCCTCGCGTTCGACACGATCTTCGCCGAGGGGCAGCGCCGCTACGTCGAGTCGCTCTCCTCCTACGCCCGGCAGTTCCTGGGCCAGATGGACAAGCCCGACGTCGACTTCATCGAGGGCCTCTCACCGGCCGTCTCGATCGACCAGAAGTCCACGTCGCGCAACCCGCGCTCCACCGTCGGCACCATCACCGAGGTCTACGACTACCTCCGGCTGCTCTTCGCCCGGATCGGCAAGCCGCACTGTCCCGAGTGCCGCCGGCCGATCTCGCGCCAGTCGCCGCAAGCCATCGTGGACCGGGTGCTGGAGCTGGAGGAGGGCAGCCGCTTCCAGGTGCTCTCCCCGCTGGTGCGCGAGCGCAAGGGCGAGTTCGTCGATCTCTTCGCCGACCTGCAGACCAAGGGGTACAGCCGGGCCCGGGTGGACGGCGTGACCATCCAGCTGACCGAGCCACCGGTGCTCAAGAAGCAGGAGAAGCACACCATCGAGGTGGTCATCGACCGCCTCACCGTCAAGGAGAGCGCCAAGCGGCGGCTGACCGACTCCGTCGAGACCGCCCTCGGGCTGGCCGGCGGCATGGTGATCCTGGACTTCATCGATCTGCCCGAGGACGACCCGCAGCGTGAGCGGATGTTCTCCGAGCACCTGTACTGCCCCTACGACGACCTCTCCTTCGAGGAGCTGGAGCCGCGCTCCTTCTCCTTCAACTCGCCCTTCGGCGCCTGCCCGCAGTGCAGCGGCATCGGCACCCGCATGGAGGTCGACCCGGAGCTGATCGTCCCGGACGAGGAGAAGTCGCTGGAGGACGGCGCGGTCGCGCCGTGGTCCGGCGGGATGTCCAAGGGGTACTTCCAGCGGCTCGTCGAGGCACTCGGCGAGGAGCTCGGCTTCCGTACGGACATCCCCTGGGCGGGTCTGCCGGTCCGCGCCAAGAAGGCGCTGCTCCACGGGCACAAGACGCAGATCAAGGTGGCCTACAAGAACCGGTACGGCCGCGAGCGCGCGTACACGACCAACTTCGAAGGCGCGATCCCGTTCGTCAAGCGGCGGCACCAGGAGTCCGAGACGGACTCCAGCCGCGAGCGCTTCGAGGGCTTCATGCGCGAGGTGCCGTGCCCGACCTGTGAGGGCACCCGGCTCAAGCCGATCGTCCTCGCGGTCACCGTCCAGGGCCGGTCCATCGCCGATGTCTCCGCGATGTCGATCAGCGACTGCGCCGACTTCCTCTCCGCGATGAAGCTGGACGCCCGCGACAAGAAGATCGCCGAACGGGTTCTGAAGGAGGTCAACGAGCGGCTGAAGTTCCTGGTCGACGTCGGCCTGGACTACCTCTCGCTCAACCGCGCCTCGGGCAGCCTGTCCGGCGGCGAGGCCCAGCGCATCCGGCTCGCCACCCAGATCGGCTCCGGTCTGGTCGGCGTGCTGTACGTGCTGGACGAGCCGTCGATCGGTCTGCACCAGCGGGACAACCACCGGCTCATCGAGACCCTGGTGCGGCTGCGGGACCTCGGCAACACCCTGATCGTGGTGGAGCACGACGAGGACACCATCAAGATCGCCGACTGGATCGTCGACATCGGCCCGGGCGCCGGTGAGCACGGCGGCAAGGTCGTCCACTCGGGTTCGCTCAAGGACCTGCTGGCCAACGAGGAATCGCTGACCGGCCAGTATCTGTCCGGCAAGCGCTCGATCCCGATGCCGGACGTGCGCCGGCCGGTGGACCGTGACCGGCAGCTGACCGTGCACGGCGCCCGCGAGCACAACCTGCAGGACATCGACGTGTCCTTCCCGCTCGGGGTGCTCACCGCCATCACCGGCGTCTCGGGATCCGGCAAGTCGACGCTGGTCAACGACATCCTGTACACCCACCTGGCGCGCGAGCTGAACGGGGCGCGCAGCGTCCCGGGCCGGCACACCCGGGTGGAGGGCGACGACCTGGTGGACAAGGTCGTGCACGTGGACCAGTCGCCGATCGGCCGCACCCCGCGCTCCAACCCGGCGACGTACACCGGTGTCTTCGACCACGTCCGCAGGCTCTTCGCCGAGACGATGGAGGCGAAGGTGCGCGGCTATCTGCCGGGCCGCTTCTCCTTCAACGTCAAGGGCGGCCGCTGCGAGAACTGCTCGGGCGACGGCACGATCAAGATCGAGATGAACTTCCTGCCGGACGTCTACGTCCCGTGCGAGGTCTGCCACGGCGCCCGCTACAACCGCGAGACGCTGGAGGTGCACTTCAAGGGCAAGTCCATCTCCGAGGTGCTCGACATGCCGATCGAGGAGGCGCTGGACTTCTTCGAGGCCGTCCCGACGATCTCCCGTCATCTGCGCACCCTGAACGAGGTGGGGCTGGGCTACGTCCGGCTCGGCCAGTCGGCGCCGACCCTCTCCGGCGGCGAGGCGCAGCGCGTCAAGCTCGCCAGTGAGCTGCAGAAGCGCTCCACCGGCCGGACGGTCTACGTGCTCGACGAGCCGACCACCGGTCTGCACTTCGAGGACATCAGCAAGCTCATCAAGGTGCTGTCGGGCCTGGTCGACAAGGGCAACACGGTCATCGTCATCGAGCACAACCTCGATGTCATCAAGACCGCCGACTGGGTCATCGACATGGGCCCGGAGGGCGGCAACGGCGGCGGACTGGTGGTGGCCGAGGGCACCCCGGAGGAGATCGCGGGGTCGACGGCCAGCCACACCGGTAAGTTCCTGCGGGACATCCTGGGTGACCGGGTGAGCGACGCCACGGTGTCGCCGCGGAAGAAGCCGGCGGCGAAGAAGGCCCCGGCCAAGAAGGTCACCGCGAAGAAGGTCACCGCGAAGAAGGCCGCGGTCGCGGAGACCGTCGCGGCACCCGCCAAGAAGGCGGCGCCGCGCAAGAAGGCAGCGGGCAAGGCCTGACACCAGTACATCGGTACACAGGTAGGCACAGGTTCGGGACGTAGGGTACTGGTCGCAAGATCAGTCCCTGCGTCCCTTTCCGCGTCCTGAGCCTGGAGCACCACGATGACCGAACCGCACGCCGCCTGCCGCCGTACCGTCCTGCGGGGCGCGGCTCTCGCCGGAGTCGCCGGCCTGGGCCTCACGGCCTGCGGCGGATCCGGCAAGGACAAGGCGGCGGCCACCGGGCCCGTCGACCTCGGCCCGGCCACCGAGGTCGCCGTCGGCGGCGCCAAGCTGTTCCGTGACGACAAGGTCGTGGTCTCGCAACCCACCCAGGGCGCCTACAAGGCGGTCAGCGCCGTGTGCACGCACGCCGGCTGCGTGGTGGACAAGGTCGAGGACGGCATCGTCTCCTGCCCCTGCCACGGCAGCCGCTTCAACGCCACGACCGGCGCCGTCGTCCAGGGCCCGGCGACCGAGCCGCTGCCCGCCGTCGAGGTACGCGTCGAGGGCGGCAAACTGATCACCGGCCCCAAGGCCTGACACCCGGCATCAGTCGTCGAGGTCGATCGCGAACTCGACGACCGTGGTGTCACCGCGCCGGACGATCGGATGCGCAACCTCGACCACCCTGCCGTCGTCGGCGACGTGCCTGCGGGTGAAGCGGATCACCGGCACGGAGCCGCCGATGCGTAGCGTCGCCTGCTCGTCCTCGGTGGGCATGGCCGTGGTGAACGACTCGGTGATGCGGTTGACGTGGATGCCCAGAGTCTTGAACTGCGCACGAGTGCCGCCCGGCCACGGCTCATTGATCGGGTCGGCGACAGGCGTAGCGGCGACATCGGACCAGCGGACGTAGCTGATGGACATTTGCGTCGGAGCGTCGTTGTCGTAGAACACGAAGTGGCGGGCGAGGAGCGGTTCGCCGATCTCGCACTCGAAGAGCGCGGCCAGCTCGGCATCGGCTCGCTTCTTCACGTACCGCTTGTCGAGCCGGTACTCGGACCAGCCGATGCCCTGGTCCTTGGTGAACGCCGTTTGCGGCGCAGTGGTGTTGGTGCGGTACCGGTCAGCTGCCATGCGGTGAATGGGCGGCCGTTTGCGGACGATGGTGCCCGCGCGGGTCCGGGTCTCGATCAGCCCCTCGTTGCGCAGGACCGAGAGAGCGTTGCGGATCGTCGTCTCGGAGACGCCGTGCGCCTCGCACAGCTCCGGCAGGGTGGGCAGGCGGTCGTCCGGCGCGTAGGTGCCGTCGTGGATCTGGGCACGTACTTCGGCGGCGATGCGGAGGTACTCCGGCCGTTCCTCGCGGGGCACGCGAACCACCCTCCCGAGTGATCGTCCGATTCTGTACTCACATATTGGCCTCTTCACTTGACCCTCGCCAAGTCGCGCGTGATTCTGAGTACAGAAAGAAACTTTCCGTACTCAGAACGCTGCGGAGTTTGGGAGCACACCCATGCCTGAATCCGGACAGAGCTGGCAGCGCCGCTTCCCCGGGAACGCAGAGCAGGCTCGCGTCGTCCGGGTATGGGTGGGCAATCACGTGCGCCACGAGGACGCTCCGCTGCTGGCCGACGAACTGTTCGTCGCCGTCCTGGCGACACGGCCGGCGAAGATCCAGATGACCGTCTCCACGGCCGGCTACCGGGCCCGCATCTCCGCGTCCGGCAGTGTGGCGTTACCGCTGCACAGCGTCAGGGGTGCCGGTCTCTCGATCATCCGCGCCTTCTCGTCCTGCCACGGCACCACCCCGGACGATCACGGCCTCTGGGCAGAAGTCACCCAGGAGAAGACGCCATGAGCACCGACAACACCCAGCCTCCAGTCATCGACCCGGACCGGCTCACCATCAACCAATTGCGCGGACTGAACTGCGCGCACTGCGCAGCGCGCCTCTACCGCGCCCGGTCGATAGGCACACACCACATCGGGGCCGGCGTGTACGCCGACGACGTCGAACTGTATGCGTGCGAACCGTCCTGCGCCGTCGCGGTCGAACGGCAACCGCACGCATGGTGCCACTTGTGCCACGACCCGATCAACGTCGCAATGGCCGTCCCAATCGGCTACCGGCCCGCGCCGACCGGTCCCGGCCGCTTGCTGTACGCGGACGCCAAGTGCCGTGTGGCGTACCGGATCATCCCGCTCGCCGAGCACCCGGCGGACACGGACGGCACCATCCGCTTCCGCACCGCCGACCCGTTCGCTCCACGGTCGCGCTGAGTCCGGGCCGTCAGTGTTGACCAGCAGCGCCGGTACACGGCAGCCCACCCGGCAACGCTTGGTCACAGGTCCGTCACTCCGGCACCGGCCATCCCCCTGCGCTGCCACGCTGCATCCTCGAGATCAATCAGGGGGACCCATGCATGCTCATCCAGCCCGCACCGCCTTCTTCGCCTGCGGGCTCCTGCTCGCTACCGGCTGCTCCGTGGGCAGTTCGCCGACTCCGGACAAGCCCGTGGGCCAAGTCGGTCCGGGGAGCACCAGAACTGATGTCACGGCGACCACGGCGTTCGGCTCGATTGCCAAGGATGTTCCGAGTGCGAAGCTCACGGTCACGGTGACCGCTGAGAACGACAGCAATCACCTGATGGGGCGCCCCGGCCAGTACACGTCAGCGATCAAGTTCGCTGACAGTCGGATCAAGGGTGCCGACGCCAGCATGTACAAGACGGGCGACGTCGAACTCGGCGGCTGCATCGAAGTCTTCCCCACCACAGAGGCCGCGAAGACCCGCGCCGAGTACATCCAGAAGGTCACGGCGAGCATCCCCATGCTCGCCGAGTACGACTACCCGCACGGGACGGCCCTCGTCCGCGTCTCCCGGTACCTCACGCCCACCCAAGCCGCCGCCTACGACAAGGCCGGCTCCAAGCTCGGGTAACCGCTGGCCACAAGCTGGTCGGACAGGCCCTACGGGCGCCGCCTCATTCGTTGGCCCACTTCGCCCGCGTCCGTCTCCCACCAGGGGCGGGTCATTTCCGGGACGGCGGGGGCGGGCTCGTGGGCGGACGCGGGTGCCGGCGTGGTCGCGGGCTTTGCTGGGGCCGCTGGGAGGAGCTCCAGGTCCAGGCGGGCGTCCAGTTCTGCGGTTTTGGCTCGGTCCGTGCGCCACCACTGGGCGAAGACCGCGATCAGGAAGGGCAGTCCGACCAATTCGGCGAGGGTGAGCATCAGGCCGCCGCCGATCAGCTGGTCCTGCTGGAGGGTCGGGCCCCAGGTGCGGGGCTGGGACGCGTACCAGTGGCCGGCGACCAGGGTGCCGCTGGTCATGACGACGATGCCGGGGAGGGAGTCGAAGAGGCCGTCGAGGAAGACCAGGGCGGCCCGGACCGGGTGGGTGCACCAGCGGGGCAGCAGTTCCTGGTGGGTGAGCATCGGCAGGACGAACAGGCAGCCGGTCAGCAGCAACTGGAGATGCATCAGCTGGCGGACGGCGTCATGGCGCAGCGCCGTCTCGAAGTAGGGCGTGAAGTAGATCGTCAGCTCGGAGCCGAGTACCGCCGCCGAGCTGACCAGCGGATACGTCAGCAGGCGCACCACCCGGCCGGTCAGGACGCCGTGCAGCGGGCCGTCCGGGGCCGCCAGGGCCAGTGGGTCGCCGAGGGCCAGGCCCAGGGGGGCGATCAGGTCCAGCACGATGTTCTGCACGGCGGCGGGCCAGAACAGCACCCGCCCGTAGACCGCCAGGCCGGACATCGTGGCGACCACGATCGCGCCCAGGCCGAGCACGAGGAACGCCGTGGTCCGTGCGACCGGCCAGCGGCCGCCGGCGCGACGGTGCCGCCGCACGCCCGCCACGTAGAGGCCGCCCAGCAGGACCACGGCGGCGAGCGCCACGCCGTCCAGCTGCCAGGCGCCGAGGAACGTGGACACCGTCAGTTCCGGCAGAGCCGCCGCCGTGGTGCCGAGCGCAGCAGCCATGTCGTCCTCGTCCTCGCATCCGTCCGGTCCCGGCGGCCAACGCTAGACCTGCCGGGGTGGACGGATGCGGGCAGGGCCCGGCGTGTCGCTGCCGGGCCCTGCCCACCGCGCGTTACGCGTCGATGCTGTTCTTCTCGGCCGCCTCGGCCGCCGCCTGCTTCTTGGAGGCGAACAGGCTGGTGACGGTGGTGACCGCGAGCACGGCCACGATGACGCCGAGCGAGACGGGGATGGAGATCTCCGGGACGTTCACCCCGGACTCGTGCATCGCGTGCAGGACCAGCTTCACGCCGATGAAGCCGAGGATGACCGACAGTCCGTACGAGAGGTGGACCAGCTTCTTGAGCAGTCCGCCGATCAGGAAGTACAGCTGTCGCAGACCCATCAGCGCGAAGGCGTTGGCCGTGAACACGATGTACGGGTCCTGGGTGAGGCCGAAGATCGCCGGGATGGAGTCGAGCGCGAACAGGACGTCCGTGGTGCCGATCGCCAGCATGACGACGAGCATCGGCGTCATCAGGCGCTTGCCGTTCTCGACGATGAACAGCTTCGTGCCGTGGTACTTGTCGGTGGACGGGACGCGCTTCTCGACGAGCTTGAGGAGCTTGTTCTCCTCGAACTCCTCGTCCTCGGGATCGGCCAGCGCCTCCTTGATGAGCTTCCAGGCGGTCCAGATCAGGAACGCGCCGAAGATGTAGAAGACCCAGGAGAAGTTGGCGATGATCGCGGCGCCGCCGGCGATGAAGACGGCGCGCAGCACCAGCGCGATGAGGACACCGACGAGCAGCACCCGCTGCTGGTACTTCGTCGGCACCGCGAACTTCGACATGATCAGGACGAAGACGAAGAGGTTGTCGACGCTCAGCGACTTCTCGGTGATGAACCCCGCGAAGAACTCGCCCGCGGGCTGACCGCCCGCGAAGAGTGCGAGGCCGAGCCCGAACAGCGCGGCGAGGACGATCCAGACGACCGTCCAGATGCCCGCTTCCTTGATGGTGACGTCGTGCGGCTTGCGTCCGATGAGGAAGTCGACGGCGATCAGGGCACACAGACCCGCGATGGTCAGTGCCCACATGGTCAAGGAAACATCCACTGCGCCTCCGGTAGTTCACTACGAACAGTGAACGGTACCGGAATGCCCAAGAGAAGGCAAAGGTAAGGTCAAAATACCAGGTCAGCGGCCATACGCCTGCCGAGCAGCCGCGACCTGACGGAGGACCTGGGGCACCACGTGACTACCCGGAGGCACGAGCAGCGGCTCATATGTCCAGGCATGGCCGACCCAGGGGTCCGCGAGGTGGTCCTCGGGGGTCGGGGTGAGCCGCATCAGGGACCGCCACAGCGGGTCGAGGACCGGGCCGTACGCCCGTGCGTCGTCCCGGTCGGCCACCATCAGCAGGTGCACACCGACCGACGGGCCCTCGTCGGCGAGGTAGCGCAGCTGGTTGACGGTGCGGTCGTCGAAGCCGTACGGGAAGTCGTTGACGATCAGCAACTGCTCTGCGGTGTCCAGGTCCACCGGCAGCGAGTCCGGGGCGCCGGCCCGCATGGCCATCTGCACCAGGTCCACCCGCTCGGTCATCCTGCCGATCAGCGCCGCCACTCCGGCCGCGCCGGTGGCGGGCGGCATCCGCAGGGTGCCCGACTCGGTCAGCGGGGTGAGCGCGGCGCTGCCGGTGCCGGCCGGGTCGATGACGTGCACCGAGAAGTCACCGGCCGGGTACGAGGCGAGCAGCCGGGCCGCGATGGTGACCGCGATCTCCATGGCCAGCCGCCGGTCCTGCGAGCTGTCGATCCACAGACCGCGCTCCAGCGGCAGTCTGACCAGCAGCGGGATCCGCAGTTCGGGGGTCTCGGGCAGATGCAGATTGCCGAGCCTGGCGGCCATCGGCACCTCCATCGGCACCGTGTAGCCGTGCCAGACCGGGCTCTCCCAGCCGGCGTACGGCGGCGGCAGCGCCGGTTCGACGACCTCGGACTCGGCGCGCAGCTGCGCCAGGTCGCGGTCGAGGACGGCACGGGCCTGGTCCATGAGGTCGGTCTGCTTGGCGCGGGCCTGGTCCCGGGCGGCGTCGGCGGCCGGGCCGACGCGGGTGCGCGGGTCGGCCAGCAGCCGGTCCAGTTCCTGGTCCAGCCGGGACTCGGCGAAGTCGACCGCGCTGCGGTAGGCGGCGGTGGTGCGGGCCAGATCCTCGAACATGCCCCAGACCTGGTTGTAGAGCCGCTCCTCCATCGTCCAGCCGCTGGCGTCACCGGCGACGGGCTGCGGGGCGCTCCCCGGGGGCGTGGCGTCCGCCGGCCGGCCGGGCGGCAGGTCCGGGGTCTGCGGGGCGGTGTGCCGCCGGGGGTGCTGGTAGCTGACCGGGCCGCCGGGGGTCGCCCCCGCGGACGACGACGCCGGGGATCCGGCCTGCTGCCGGGGCGGCGGGGTGACCGAGCGGGCCAGTCCCTTCGCCACCGCGTCATGGATGCCCGCGGCGAGCCCGGCCGCCTCCGGAACTCCCTGGTCGCGCAGCATGGCGGCCAGGCCGCCCGCGTACCCCTGACCGACGGCGCGGACCTTCCACCCGCCCTGCCTGCGGTAGAGCTCGACGGCGACGACCGCGGTCTCCGGGCCGAGCCCGGTGATGGTGAATCCCGCGACCTCGGACCCGTCCAGCGTGGTGACCGCGACATGCGGAGCGGCCACCACGCCGAAGGAGGCCGGAACGCCGGCCGCGGTGGGGAGTGCGAGCAGCACATGGACCCGGTGGACGTCCTCGGAGAGGGCGCCCAGGTCCACCGCGAGCCGGTGGGAGGCGGCGGCCTGCTGGGACACTTCGAGGCCGGGCAGGTGCGGCGACCCGGGGTGGGCGATCCACTCCGTGCCGCTCACCCGCCCCTGCTCGTCACCAAGGGTGGCCACGGCCACCACCGGCGTGCCCGCCGTCACCCGGATCTCCAGACGGCCGGCGCCCTCGGGCCCGGCCGGGAGCGGATGATTCTGTCCCCGGACCAGCTCGGCAGCCATGCCGCCACCCCCCATTGGTGTTGTACGCGTCGTGCGTGTGCAGCTGTCGTGCGTGCGCTGCCGGCGTGCGTGCGCTGCCGTTGCTCTCGTGGTGCTGTTGTTCTCGTGGTGCCGTTGTTCCTTGGTGCTGTGGATCCGTGGTGCTGTCGATCCGTGGTGCTGGGCGCCTGTGGAGTCAGAGCGCCGGCAGGATCGACGGCATCAGGTCCTGGAACGTACGGCCTGCGGCCGGCGTACCGATGGCGGTCATCGACCAGCCGCTGCCCGCGCGCTGCACCTTCGCCATGATCTGCGCGGTGTACTGCCCGCCACCGGTCAGGGTGTAGCGGGCCAGCTCCTGGCCGTTGGTCTCGTCGACGAGACGGCAGAACGCGTTCTGCACCTCGGCGAAGGTCTGCCCGGTGAACGAGTTCACCGTGAAGACGATCTGGTCGATGTGGACCGGCACCCGCTGCAGGTCCACCAGGATCGACTCGTCGTCGCCACCCTGGCCGGCGCCGCCGACCACGTTGTCGCCGGTGTGCCGGACGGAACCGTCGTCGCTGACCAGGTGCCGGAAGAACACCACGTCCACCGGCTGCTTGTCGGCGAAGAGCACCGCCGAGGCGTCGAGGTCGATCTCCCGGGTGCGGCTGCCGAACAGACCGCGGCGGGGCGCGGCCTGCCAGCCGAGCCCCATCCGAACGGCCGTCAGCGTCCCCCCGTCGGACTTGGTAAGGCTGATCTGCTGGCCCTTGGTCATGTTGACCGTCACGCGCTGTCCCCTCTCACCCGTCACCGGACTGTGTGCGGTTGCCCCGCACCCTAACAAGACGCCGGGACAGCGCACCTCGGTTCACCCCAGGGCAGGGTCTGTCGGCCGGACAGGCCCTAGGCGATACCGGCCTCGCGCATCTGCCGCAGTTCCTTCTTCAAGTCGCCCAGCTCGTCACGGAGTCGGCCCGCGATCTCGAACTTCAGCTCGGCCGCCGCGGCGTGCATCTGCGCGGTGAGCTCGGCGATCAGGTCCGCCAACTCCTCGGCGGGCAGGCTCTGGGCCACCCGCTTGCCGCCCGCCTTGGACGACAGTCCCGGCACCGGGGCCTTGCCGCGCGAGCGCTGCCTGCCGGAGCCCAGCAGCTCCTCGGTGTCCGCGTCCTCGCGGGCGAACGAGTCGAGAATGCCCGCGATCTTCTTGCGGAGCGGCTGCGGGTCGATGCCGTGTTCGGTGTTGTAGGCGACCTGCTTCTCACGGCGCCGGTTGGTCTCGTCGATGGCCTGCGCCATCGCGGGAGTGATCGTGTCGGCGTACATGTGGACCTCGCCGGACACGTTTCGGGCCGCACGGCCGATGGTCTGGATCAGGGAGGTGCCCGAGCGCAGGAAGCCCTGCTTGTCCGCGTCCAGGATCGCCACCAGCGACACCTCGGGGAGGTCCAGGCCCTCACGGAGCAGGTTGATGCCGATCAGCACGTCGTACTCGCCGGCCCGCAGCTCGCTGAGCAGCTCCATCCGGCGCAGCGTGTCGATGTCGCTGTGCAGGTACCGCACCTGGATGCCGAGTTCCAGCATGTAGTCGGTGAGGTCCTCGGACATCTTCTTGGTGAGGGTGGTGACCAGCACCCGCTCGTTCCGCTCGGTGCGCAGCCGGATCTCGTGCACCAGGTCGTCGATCTGCCCCTCGGTGGGCTTGACGATGACCTGCGGGTCGACCAGCCCGGTCGGGCGGATGATCTGCTCGACCGCGCCGTCGCCGCGCGACAGCTCGTACTTGCCGGGGGTCGCCGACAGGTAGACGGTCTGGCCGATGCGCTCCAGGAACTCCTCCCACTTCAGCGGGCGGTTGTCCATCGCGGACGGCAGCCGGAAGCCGTGGTCGACCAGGGTGCGCTTACGGGAGGCGTCGCCCTCGTACATGGCACCGATCTGCGGCACGGTGACATGCGACTCGTCGATGACCAGGAGGAAGTCCTCCGGGAAGTAGTCGATGAGGGTGTTCGGGGCGGTGCCCGCCTCACGGCCGTCCATGTGCCGTGAGTAGTTCTCGATCCCGGAGCAGCTGCCGATCTGCCGCATCATCTCGATGTCGTACGTGGTCCGCATGCGCAGCCGCTGGGCCTCCAGCAGCTTGCCCTGCTTCTCCATCGTCGCGAGGGTCGTCTCCAGCTCCTTCTCGATCCCCGCGACGGCGCGCTCCATGCGTTCCGGTCCCGCGACGTAGTGGGTCGCCGGGAAGACGTACATCTCCCGGTCGTCGCTGATCACCTCGCCGGTGAGCGGGTGGAGGGTGGACATCGCCTCGATCTCGTCACCGAACATCTCGATGCGGACGGCGAGCTCCTCGTAGACCGGGAAGATCTCGATGGTGTCGCCCCGGACCCGGAAGGTGCCCCGCTGGAACGCCAGGTCGTTGCGGGTGTACTGGATGTCCACGAACTTGCGGAGCAGCGTGTCGCGGTCGATCGTGTCACCGACCCGGAGCCGCACCATGCGGTCGACGTACTCCTGCGGGGTGCCCAGGCCGTAGATGCAGGAGACCGACGCGACGACGATGACGTCGCGACGGGTCAGCAGGGAGTTGGTGGTGGAGTGGCGGAGCCGCTCGACCTCCTCGTTGATCGAGGAGTCCTTCTCGATGTAGGTGTCCGTCTGGGGGACGTACGCCTCGGGCTGGTAGTAGTCGTAGTACGACACGAAGTACTCGACGGCGTTGTTCGGCAGCAGCTCGCGGAACTCGTTCGCGAGCTGCGCCGCGAGGGTCTTGTTGGGCGCCATGACGAGCGTCGGGCGCTGGAGCCGTTCGATCATCCACGCCGTGGTCGCCGACTTTCCGGTGCCGGTCGCGCCGAGGAGGACGACATCCTTCTCACCTGCGCGGATACGCCGCTCCAGCTCCTCGATGGCGGCCGGCTGGTCACCATTGGGCTGGAAGGGGCTGACGACCTCGAAGGGCGCCACAGTACGTTCGATGTCTGATACGGGCCGCATGGAACCACCGTACGGCCCAGCACTGACAAACCACGGGGATCACCGTGGGCGACGGCCGTGGACGGGCTCGCGGACCGGCTCGTAGCGGGGCTTCTGGACCCCGGGCGGGTCCAGCGCCACCACGACCCCGGCCAGGAACAGGAACACCACCGGGCCGATCAGGACGGGCGCCAGGATCGCGGCGGGCGAGGCGCCGCCCAGGCCGCCGGCGATCCCCGAGTCGTGCAGATGCACCCGGAGCGCGGCCATGCCCGTGTAATGCATGCCGGTGACCGCGACGCCCATGATGACGCTGGCCCCCATGCTCGCGGCGAAGCCCTTGACCGACACCGCGGCCCACAGCGCCGCGGTGGCCGCCGCCACCGCGATGCCGATCGACAGGTACACCGTTCCGGTGTTGTAGGAGAGGTCCGCGTTCAGCTTCATCCCGGCCATGCCCAGGTAGTGCATGGCGGCCACCCCGACGCCGGTGATCGCGCCGGCGGCGAGCAGGACCGGTGCGCCGCGGCCGAAGAACCCGACCAGGAAGACGCCGGCGCCGACCACCGCGATGGCCACCCCGAGGCTCAGGAAGGTGATCGACTTGTCGTAGTTGATCTCCAGCTGGTCGACGGTGAACCCCATCATGGCGATGAAGTGCATCGTCCAGATGCCCGAGCCGATGGAGACGGCGCCCAGGGCGAGCCAGCCGGCCCGCCGGGACCGCTCCATCACGAGCGCCCGGACCGTGCAGCGCAGTCCGAGAGCGGCTCCCAGGCAAGCCATGACGTAGGCCACCACGGGGGTGATCCAGCCGTACGTGAATCCGTTGACCGTTCCGTACATGCCGTCCACGGCGGGCCTTTCCGGCGCATCGAGTTGGCACACGATAGGACGGCCCGGCGAATATCTGACCGAGTTTCAGATTCCCTTTACCGACCCGTGATCCGGGTGCACGGTGACGCGGTCCAGCGGTCCGTGCGGCCCCGAGCCGAGCGCCGTCCGAAGCGCCGCCACGACCTGCGCCGGACTCGTCGTCAGTGCCTCCGGAGGCACCCGGACGACCCGGAGGCCGCACGTGTCCAACGGGTTGGTGCCGGCCGCCGGCCCGATCACCAGGGCCACCCCCTCGCGCGCCCAGTAGGCGTCCGGCGATGCCAGGAACACACCGTCCAGGCGGAGTTCGGGCCGCCACAGCGGCGGCCGCGACCCCGAGAGCGCGACGAGCGAACGTACTTGGCCGCCGAGCGGGCGGCGGACCCGTCCCGGCAGCGCCAGCTCCCGCAGCGTCTCGTCGATCCCGGGCTTGCGGGACAGCGACGCGGTGCGCAGCTCGCCCGCCAGCTCGGCCGGGTCGATCCCGCGGTCCCACACCAGCTCGCGGAGCACGGCCCGCACCCAGTCCGGGTCGCACGACGCCCGGACCCCGTCCCCCGCGGCGCGCACCAGGGGCGCGACGGGCAGCTCGTCCACCAACTCGGGGCCGGGAAGGGTGCGCGCATGGTGGACCCGCACCCAGGTGTGCGTCCTGAGCGCCCGCCCGGCCGGCACCAGGACGTCGACCACCCGCACCTCGGCCGGGACCAGGACCTCACGCATCCCGTGCAGGGCCAGCGCCGCGATCCCCGTCAGCTGCGCCTGCGCCGCCGGGTACCCGGCGTAGGCCAGGGCCGCCCGGCAGCGCTGCCAGGCGGACAGCGCACCGCGCCGCAGCACCACCACCCTCGGCAGCACCCGCTGCCACGGCCCGCCCGGCCCGCAGCGCTTGCGCAGCGCCACCTCCGACACCCCGATGCCGGACAGCTGGCTGACCGTCACCACCTGCCGCTGGTCACGGGCGAGAATGCGCAGGGCCTGGGCAAAGTCGTTTCGCGTCATGACGGCCCCCTCCCCCACCGGAACCGCTCAACTACCCGCTGTGACAAGGCTGTCGAAGAGTGGCACCCGCCCGAGTGATCGCTGCGGCCCCGGCTGACGGACCCGGTCGGCCGATCCGGCTGACGGACCCGGTCGGCGAACCCGGCTCATGAGGCAGGTGCAGGAGGCCGACGCAGAAGGCCGGCGCAGGAGATCGACTCCCGGCCCGTTGTCAGTGGCCCGGCATACGCTGGCGGTATGACGAACACCGAGCAGCACGAGGTGGCGGAGCGGCCCGCCACGGTGGCCTGGACGCGGCTGGACACCCCGATCGGCCCGCTGCTGCTCGCCGCGACCGCCCAGGGGCTGGTCAGCGTCGTCTTCCGGGCCGACGACGAGGTGACGGAGGCCTTCCTGGAGCGGCTGGGGCGCCGGCTGGGCGCGGAGCCGGTCGAGGAGCCGGTCGAGGAGTCCGGGGAGTCGGGGCGGCTCGCCCCCGCCGTCCGCCAGTTGCGGGCGTACTTCGCCGGCGAGCTGCGCGACTTCACCCTCGATCTGGACTGGTCGCTGACCGCCGGCTTCAACCGCCGCGTCCAGCGGGAGCTCGCCACCGGCGTGCCGTACGGCTCGGTCGTCGGCTACCAGGACCTCGCCGACCGCGTCGGCGAACCGGGCGCCGCCCGTGCCGTCGGCACCGCCATGGGAGCCAATCCGCTGCCGCTCGTCGTCCCGTGCCACCGCGTCGTGGAGAGCAACGGGGGCATAGGCGGCTTCGGCGGCGGCCTGGAGATCAAGCGGACGCTGCTGGCCCTGGAGGGTGTGCTCCCGCCGCCCCTGTTCTGACGGCGCGGAGCGGACCACGGGACCACCGGGTGGCTCCGTCACCCGGTCAGTAGTGGCGGCAGCCCGGGTCCGGGGCGTCGACCGACAGCGCGTCGCCCTCGGGCAGGAGATACGTGACGTACAGGACGACCGGCACCGTGCCGAGGTTCTGCCCGTTGTGCACCTTGCGGGCGCCGTCCGGCTCGATGAACGACTGGCCGGCGCTGCTGCGCACCACCGAGCAGTCGGCCAGCGTCCTGGTCAGCGTGCCCGACTGGACGACGGCGATCAGCGGCCCCTGGTGGTAGTGCCAGCCGGTCTCACCGCCGGGCGCGATGGTGACCGTGCGCACCACGACATCCGTACGCCCCTGGGTCCTGATCTTCAGTCCCTCGGCGGAGGTGCCCTTGGCCAGCACCGTGGCCGTCACCCCGCTGCCCGGTGTCGCCAGGGCGCCGGACGGCACCAGTCCCAGTGCCACCACACATGCGGCCACCGCCGCCGCTCTGCGGATCCGGCTCCAGCGCCTGCTGCTGTCCATGTGCGGGGTTCCTCCGGAACGGTTCAGGGAGCGTCGAAACGAGCCGCCTCAACATAGTCCGGCCGCGGGTCCAGAGCGGCGGCCAGCCGGAAGTGTCGCATTGCTTCATCCGGACGGTTGGCACGCTGCAGGGTCCGGGCGAGCGCGAAGTGCGCGAACGCGTTGTCGGGTTCCCGTTCCAGCACTATCTGGAACTCGAGCTCGGCCGGGCGCAGTTGGGCGGCGGCGAAGAAGGCTCGGGCCCGCAGCAGGCGCGCGGCGGTGTTCTCCGGGTGGGCGGTGATGACCGAGTCCAGCAGCTTCACCGCTCCGCGCGGGTCGCGGGCTTCCAACAACTGCTCCGCGGCACGGAAATCGATGACGTGGGTCTCGGGGGTCTGCTCGGGCACGGCCGCCTCCCTTCCATGGCTGGGGTGACGACTGATCGTCGGCACAGACATACCCAACGCGGTCTCCCGCAATCACATTCCAGGCGGTCCCGCGCGGGGCGGCGCTAGGGCCCCAGGCGGTCGCGCAGCTGCTGCCAGACCCGTTTGACCTGGGGTTCGAGCGCCTCCAGGGGACCGTCGTTGTCCAGCACGACATCGGCGATGGCGAGCCGCTGCTCGCGGGTGGCCTGGGCCGCCATCCGCGACCGGGCCTCGCCCTCGTCCATGCCGCGCAGCCGGACCAGGCGGTCGAGTCGGGTGGCGGGGGACGCGTCCACCACCACGACGAGGTCGTAGAGCTCGGAGAGCGCGTTCTCGGTGAGCAGCGGGACGTCATGGATGACGATGTCGTCCGGGCCCGCGGCGCCCTCCAACTCGGCGGACCGGCGGCCCACGAGCGGATGCACGATCGCGTTCAGTGCCTGCAGCCTGGCGGGGTCGGCGAAGACGATCGACCCCAGCCTGGGGCGGTCGAGCGCCCCGTCGGGAGTGAGGATCTCCGTGCCGAACTCGGCCACCACGGCGGCCAGCCCCGGCGATCCTGGCTCCACGACCTCCCGGGCGATCTTGTCCGCGTCCACCACGACCGCCCCGTACGACGCGAGCAGCCGTGACACTTCGCTCTTGCCGGCGCCGATTCCGCCGGTCAGGCCCACCTTCAGCATGGCGTCAGCCTAGGGCCTGCCCAGCAGGACAGGCCCTAGGGTCTGTCGTCAGCTTCCGTCGTCCTCGCGGTCCGCGAGGAACCGTTCGAACTCGGCCCCGAGGTCGTCGGCCGACGGCAGGTCGACCGGCTCGGCGATGAGGTTCTCCCGGGTCATCGAACCGGCCACCGCGTCGTACTGGCTCTCCAGCCCGCGGACGACCGAGACCAGCTCGCCGTCGCCCTCGGCGACCTGGCGGTCGATCTCGCCGCGGACCGTGTGCGCCTCGGCGCGCAGCGCGTGCGCCACCTCGGGCAGGACCAGGCCGGTGGCGGCGGTGATCGCTTCGAGTACGGCGAGCGCCGCGTCCGGGTACGGGGAACGCGACAGATAGTGCGGCACGTGCGCGGCGACGCCCAGGACGTCCCGGCCCGCCTCGGCGAGCCGCAGCTCGATGAGGGATTCGGCGCTGCCGGGCACCGTCGCCTCGTCGAACCAGCTGCGGTGGCCGGGCATCAGGTCCACCCGGTTGCCGTGCGGGGTCAGACCGACCGGGCGGGTGTGCGGAACGCCCATCGGAATGCCGTGGAAGTTGATGGCCAGCCGCACCCCGAGCCGTTCGACGACCTGCAGCACGGCCGCGGCGAAGCGCTCCCACTCCACGTCCGGCTCGGAGCCGGTCAGCAGCAGGAAGGGCGTCTCCGTGGTGTCACGGACCAGGTAGAGAGCGATCTCCGGTGCCTCGTACCCCGACCAGTGGTCGCGCTCGAAGAGCATCAGGGGCCGGCGCGCGCGGTAGTCGACCAGCCGGTCGGCGTCGAACCTGGCCACCAGCTGGTTGTCGAGGCGGTCCAGCAGCTGCTCCGAGATCTGCTCGCCGGTGTCACCCGCGTCGATGTACCCCTCCAGGTGGTACAGCAGAACGGGGCCGGTCTCCCCGACCGCCTCGTCCACGGCCTCGGCACCGCCCGGCACGAATTCGTACAGCCCCTGCGGATCCAGCACTGTGATCGTTCCTCCTCGTTCTTCCTCCTCGGAAACGTGCGAGGAGCTGGGAGCATTCCCGCATCCGGGCCCGCTTCACCCCCTGACAACGCGGAAGGCCCGCTCCCCTCTCGGGGAACGGGCCTTCCGTCCGTACGGCTACCTGCAGGTCAGAGCGTCAGCTCTGGCCGCCGGCCAGCTTCTCGCGGAGCGCGGCCAGTGCCTCGTCCGACGCCAGGGCGCCGGAGTTGTCATCCGACTCCGAGGAGTAGGAACCGCCGCCACCGAGACCGGCGGAGCTGGCGGGACCGGCGGGAGCCGCAGCACCCTCGGCCTCCGCCTTCTCGTCGGCCTCGCGGGACTTGATGACCTGGGCCTGGTGCTGCTCGAAGCGGGTCTGGGCCGTGGCGTACTGGCCTTCCCACGCCTCGCGCTGGGTCTCGAAGCCCTCGAGCCAGTCGTTGGTCTCGGGGTCGAAGCCCTCGGGGTAGATGTAGTTCCCCTGGTCGTCGTACGACGCGGCCATGCCGTACAGGGTCGGGTCGAACTCGACCGTGGCCGGGTCGGCACCGAAGGCCTCGTTGGCCTGCTTCAGCGAGAGGCTGATGCGGCGGCGCTCGAGGTCGATGTCGATGACCTTGACGAAGATCTCGTCGTTGACCTGGACGACCTGCTCCGGGATCTCCACGTGGCGCTCGGCCAGCTCGGAGATGTGGACCAGGCCCTCGATGCCCTCGTCGACGCGCACGAACGCACCGAACGGAACGAGCTTGGTGACCTTACCGGGAACGACCTGGCCGATCTGGTGCGTCCGGGCGAACTGCTGCCACGGGTCTTCCTGCGTCGCCTTCAGCGACAGGGAGACACGCTCGCGGTCCATGTCCACGTCGAGAACCTCGACGGTGACTTCCTGGCCGACCTCGACAACCTCGGAGGGGTGGTCGATGTGCTTCCAGGACAGCTCGGAGACGTGCACGAGACCGTCGACGCCGCCGAGGTCCACGAACGCACCGAAGTTGACGATCGAGGAAACGACGCCGGAGCGGACCTGGCCCTTCTGCAGGGTCGTGAGGAAGGTCTGACGGACCTCGCTCTGGGTCTGCTCAAGCCAGGCACGGCGGGACAGGACCACGTTGTTGCGGTTCTTGTCCAGCTCGATGATCTTGGCTTCGAGCTCCTTGCCCACGTACGGCTGGAGGTCGCGGACGCGACGCATCTCGACGAGCGAGGCGGGCAGGAAGCCGCGGAGGCCGATGTCGAGGATGAGACCACCCTTGACGACCTCGATGACGGTACCGGTGACGATCCCGTCTTCTTCCTTGATCTTCTCGATGGTGCCCCAGGCACGCTCGTACTGAGCGCGCTTCTTCGAGAGGATCAGGCGGCCTTCCTTGTCCTCCTTCTGGAGAACAAGGGCTTCGATCTCGTCGCCGACCTTGACGACCTCATTGGGGTCGACGTCGTGCTTGATCGAAAGCTCGCGGGACGGGATGACGCCCTCGGTCTTGTAACCGATGTCGAGCAGGACCTCGTCCCGGTCGACCTTTACGATCACGCCTTCGACGATGTCGCCGTCGTTGAAGTACTTGATCGTCGCATCGATCGCTGCGAGGAAGTCTTCCTCGGAGCCGATGTCGTTGACCGCCACCTGCGGGGTGGTGCGCGTTGCCTCGGTGCTGCTCGTCATATGGGGAAGGACTCCGGTACGGACAGAAGTTGTAGGTACTGCTACGCCAGGACCCGTTATCGCACAGCCGAAGCCGGACAGCCTTGAGTCAGACCTTCCAAATGATTCGGAGAGTCGCCTCAAGGACCGAGGGGATACAAGCCAGTGCGAGCGCAACCTGCTACGTCTGAGGTGCGCAGGCCCGCAGCGCAACTTGTAGCATACGGGGGCAGCCGGACACGGTCAATGCGCGAAGGGCCCACCTGGGGCAGAACAGCCCATACCCGGCGCAAGTCCCCCCGTCACAGGTCCAACCAGAGAGTACGACGACAACCGCGATGAGCCAAGGACCCGAACCAGAAGCCACCCGGCGTACCGCAGGCGTCACGGAAAGCAGCCGGGCCAACCGGGGCTGGTGGGACCGGAACGCGGACGAGTACCAGGTCGAACACGGAGCCTTCCTCGGCGACGGGAACTTCGTCTGGGGGCCGGAGGGACTGGACGAGTCCGACGCCGGACTGCTCGGCCCCGCCGCCGAAATCGCGGGCCTGTCGGTGCTGGAGATCGGCGCCGGCGCCGCGCAGTGTTCGCGCTGGCTGGCCGCGCGCGGCGCGCGCCCCGTCGCCCTCGACCTCTCCCACCGGCAGCTGCAGCACGCGCGCCGGATCGACGAGGAGGCGGCGGACGGCGGCTTCCCGCTGGTCCAGGCCGACGCCGGGACGCTGCCGTTCGCGGCCGCTTCGTTCGACCTGGCGTGCTCGGCGTACGGCGCGCTCCCCTTCGTCGCCGACCCCGAACGCGTGCAGCGCGAGGTGCACCGGGTGCTGCGGCCGGGCGGGCGCTGGGTCTTCTCCGTCACCCACCCGATCCGCTGGGCCTTCCCCGACGAGCCGGGCCCCGAGGGGCTGACCGCGGTCTCCTCCTACTTCGACCGCACCCCGTACGTCGAGCAGGACGAGCGCGGGCTCGCCGAGTACGTCGAGCACCACCGGACCCTCGGCGACCGGGTGCGGGAGATCGCCGCAGCCGGCTTCCGGCTGGTCGATCTCGTCGAGCCGCGGTGGCCGGAGTGGAACACCCAGGAGTGGGGCGGCTGGTCGCCGCTGCGCGGCGGGATCCTGCCGGGGACCGCGATCTTCGTGTGCGTGCGGGACTGACGGCGGCGCCCGCCGCCGGACCGACGGGCACACTGGGCGGGTGATCCGCGCCAGTTCCCTCGACCTGCCCGTACAGACCGTCGTGCCCGCACTGCTGCGGGCGCTCGACGAGCGGGGCTGCGCCGTGCTCGCCGCGCCGCCCGGAACGGGGAAGACCACCCTCGTACCGCTCGCCCTGGCCGGGCTGCTCCCCCAGTACGGGGAGGTCCCCCGCCGGGTGCTGGTGGCTGAGCCGCGCCGGATGGCGGCGCGGGCCGCCGCCCGGCGGATGGCGTGGCTGCTCGGCGAGGGCGTCGGAGCGCGGATCGGCTTCACGGTGCGCGGCGAGCGGAAGGTCTCGGCGCAGACGGTCGTCGAAGTGGTGACGACCGGTGTGCTGCTCCAGCGGCTGCAGCGCGATCCGGAGCTGGCCGGTGTGGACACCGTCGTACTGGACGAATGCCATGAGCGGCATCTGGACGCCGACACCTCGATGGCCTTCCTGCTGGACGTACGGGCCGCCCTGCGCCCGGAGTTGCGGGTGGTCGCGGCCTCCGCCACCACGGACACCGCCGCCTGGTCCGCACTGGTCGGGGGCGAGGACGGCGCCGCCCCGGTGGTCGAGGCGCGGGGCATCCTGCATCCGGTCGCCGTGCAGTGGGCGCCGCCGGCCCGCCCGGTGCGGCCGCCGCACGGGATGCGGGTCGATCCGGCGCTGCTGGAGCATGTGGCGGCGGTGGTACGGCGGGCCCTGCGCGAGAAGGAGGGGGACGTGCTGTGCTTCCTGCCGGGCGTCGGGGAGATCGCGCGGGTCGCCGGCATGCTGAGCGGGCCCGACGTGGACGTGCTGCAGCTGCACGGGCGGGCGCCGGCCGCCGTGCAGGACGCGGCGCTCGCGCCGGGCACCCGGCGCCGGGTGCTGCTGGCCACGTCGGTGGCCGAGTCGAGCCTCACCGTCCCCGGGGTGCGGATCGTGGTGGACGGCGGGCTGGCGCGCGAGCCGCGGGTGGACCACGCGCGCGGCCTCGACGCGCTGACGACCGTGCGGGTCTCGCACGCGGCGGCCCGCCAACGGGCCGGGCGCGCCGGGCGCGAGGGTCCCGGCACGGTGTACCGCTGCTGGTCGGAGGCGGACGACGCCGGGCATCCGCGCTGGCCGGCACCGGAGATCTCGGTGGCCGACCTGGCCGCCTTCGCTCTGCAGTCGGCCTGCTGGGGCGACCCGGACGCCGCCGGCCTCGCCCTGCTCGACGCCCCTCCGGCCGGCGCGATGGGCGCGGCCCGCGAGGTGCTCCTCGCGGTCGGCGCGGTGTCCTCGGACGGCCGCGCCACCGACCGGGGCAAGCGGCTCAGCCGGCTGGGCGTGCACCCGCGGCTCGCCCGCGCGCTGCTCGACGGGGCACGTGCGGTCGGTGCGCGGCGCGCGGCCGAGGTCGTGGCGCTGCTCAGCGAGGAGCCGCCGCGCGACTACGGCGACGACCTGGCCGCCGCCTGGCGGCAGGCCCGGCGCGGCGGCGACGGTTACGCGGCGCGCTGGCGCGCCGAGGCCGGCCGGCTGGAGGCGTCGCTGCGGCAGGCCGGGACCGGCGGCGGACCGGACGGGCCGCGCGGGTCCGGGGCGGCCGGCTCCGGTGGTGATGACGCGGCGGCCGGGCTGGTGGCCGCGCTCGCCTTCCCCGAGCGGGTGGCCCGGGCCCGCGGCGCCGGTACGTATCTGATGGCGTCAGGAACGGCGGCGGAGCTGGGCACCGGCTCCCGGCTCGGGACGCCCGGCTGGCTGGCCGTCGCGGTCGCGGACCGGCCGGTGACGGCGGTCTCGGCGCGGGTGCGGCTGGCCGCGGTGATCGACGAGGCCACCGCCCGCACGGCGGCGGCTCCGCTGCTGGCCTCGGGCGAGGAGGTGCGCTGGTCGGACGGCGACGTGGTGGCGCGCAGCGTGGAGCGGCTGGGCGCCGTGGAGCTCACGGCACGCCCGCTGCGGTCACCGGACCGGGCGCTGCTGCGCGCCGCCGTCGCCGAGGGGCTGCGGCGGGAGGGCACCGGGCTGCTGCGCTGGTCGCGCGACGCGCAGGACACCCGCCGCCGGCTGGCTTTTCTGCACCGGGAGTTGGGCGAGCCGTGGCCGGACGTCTCGGAGCAGGCGCTGCTGGACGGGATGGACGACTGGCTCGGCCCCGAGCTGTCCGCGGCCCGCCGGCGCGCCGATCTGGAACGCACCGACGCCGGCGGCCCGCTCAACCGGCTGCTGCCCTGGGCCTCCGGTGCCGCCGCCCGGTTCGGCGAGCTGGCTCCGGAGCGGATCGAGGTGCCCAGCGGTTCACGGATCCGGGTGGACTACGAGGGCGACCAGCCGGTGCTCGCGGCCAAGCTCCAGGAGCTGTTCGGCTGGCAGGAGACCCCGCGGATCGCGGGTGGCCGGGTGCCGCTCCTCGTCCATCTGCTGTCCCCCGCCGGCCGGCCCGCCGCCGTCACCGCCGACCTCGCCTCGTTCTGGCGGGGCGGCTACCGCTCGGTCCGCGCCGAGCTGCGCGGCCGCTACCCCAAGCACCCGTGGCCGGAGGACCCGGCCGCCGCCGCGCCCACCCGCCGGACGAACCAGCGGCGTTGACCCCTCCAGGACGGCGCGGCGGCGGGGCTCAGACGGCGATCGGGTGCGGGTCGGGATCCGGGTCGCGCACCGTGTCGTCGGGGGCCGGGTCGGCCGGGCGGCGGCCGCGCGCCTCCAGGAGCAGGGAGAGCGAGAGCAGGACGACGCCCAGGATCAGGAAGCCCCAGGGAAGGTAGCTGGTCAGCAGCAGGATGAGCTGGCGCTGGGACTTCACCAGTTTGACGGTGGAGTCGATGTAGTCCTCGCGCATCTTCACATCACCGGAGAAGACGGTCACCGGCTTCGTGTCGGGCGCCTGCGGGAAGCGCAGCTCCTCCTGGTGGACCTCCTCGCCGTTGACCGGGGCACCGGTGGTGGGGTCGACCCAGAACTTCCGCACCGTGGTGTACCAGCGCTCCACCGAGCCGCCGAGCGAGGCCTCGGTGACGCCGCCGGGCATCTTCTTCGGCAGCGGGACCTTCACCCAGGGGACGGTCTGCTCGAAGTAGTAGACGGTCATGCCGCGGAACTTCTGCGTCGCCTTGTAGTGGATGGGCGCGGACGTCCGGGACTGCGCGTCGAAGTAGAAGTAGTCGCGCTTCTCGGTGAGGAACGGGAACTTGAACTCCACGCCCTCACGGTGCACGGAGTCGCCGTCGACGCTCTCGCTCGCGGTGTGGACCGGGTCCTGGGTGTGGGCGTCGAAGATGTAGCGCTCGGGGATCTCCGAGACCATCGAGCCGTCCGGGCCGGCCACGAAGGACAGCGCGTCCCAGACCACGACGTCGCGGCCGGTGTCCGCCTTGACCTTCTTGGACTCCTCGACGTTGCCCTTGAGCGTCTGGACGATGCTGAGCTTGGGGACGATCTCCGGCTTGAGCGAGAGGTAGTTGACGAGGAGGGTGGCGTTCTTCGCCTCCAGGACCACCGACTGGTACTCGTTGGCCGGCACCTTGGCCAGCCGTGGGAAGGCGTACCAGCGCATCAGGGGCGACAGGGTCGCGAAGAAGACGGCGAAGGCGAGCAGCACCAGGCTGGACTTGCGGCGCATCGGGACGCTTCCCCTCCTTTGTGGCTACGGGTGACCGTAGGCGGGTACGGCCGGTTTACGGATGGCTGGGGATCGTGGTCAGCAGCGGCTTGGGCGAGGTCTTCCCCGCGGGTGCGCCGACCGCGGTCATGGTGAGGACGAGCGCGAGAGCGGCGACGAGTCCGATGGCTGCGGCGATCAGGGCGCGCATGGCCGGACCTCCCTTGTGGACGACGACGTCGGCTGGGCCGGGGCACCGTAGCAATCGGGGGATCAGATGAGAACAGGTTCTACCGATCGAATGCGGCCACCGCGCGAACGAGCCCGGCCCCGCCGTGGAGGGCGGGGCCGGGCTCGTCGGGTGCGGGGTACGTCAGGTGGCGCGGTGCGTCAGCCGGCGACGGCCGCCGGGCTGGTCGACGGGGCCGCGCTCGGGCTCGCGGGCGCGGTCGTGGCGCCCGTCGCGGTCGGTGACGGCGTCGGTGACGTGGTCGGCGTCGGGGTGGGGCAGGAGCCGTCGGTCGGCGTGGGAGTCGGCGTCGGCGTCGGGGTGCCGGTCGGGGTGGGCGTCGGCGAGGCGGACCCCGTCGGAGTGGGCGTAGGCGTCGGGCAGCCCGGGGTGGGGCTCCCGCTGCCCGTGGGCGTCGGCGTGGGCGACGGCGACGCGGTGCCGGTCGGCGTTCCGGTGGGCGTCCCCGGGCCGGTGGTCGGCGGCGTCGGCCGGCCGGTGGTGGTCGGCGCCGGCGAGACGGAGCCGGTGGCCGTGGCGGACGGGCCGGCGCCCGGCTTCGGCGCGGTGGTGGCCGGCGGTGTCTTCGGGCCGGTGCCGGTGCCGGTGCCGGTGCCGGTGCCGGGTGTGCGGCCGCTGTCCGGGACCGCGACGGCTCCCTGGTCCTTGAAGTGCTGGAACCAGGCCCGGACGGTGTGCAGGTACTCCTGCGAGTGGTTGTAGCCCAGGATCGCGCGGTCGATGTCCGCGGAGACCGAAAGGTCGCGGTTGTCGGCGCACAGGTAGTGGCCGGCGGCGAGGGCGGCGTCGTAGATGTTGTTCGGGTCCTTCACGCCGTCCGCGTTGCCGTCGGCTCCCCAACTGGCCCAGGTCGACGGGATGAACTGCATCGGTCCCACCGCGCGGTCGTGGACGGTGTCCCCGTCGTAGGCGCCGCCATCGGTGTCCGAGATGTTCGCGAACCCGGCGCCGTTCAGCACCGGGCCCAGGATCGGCTTGTACGTGGTGCCCTTCGCGTCGACGGCGCCGCCGCTCGCCTGACCCGATTCGACCTGCCCGATCGCGGCGAGCAGTTCCCAGGGCAGTTTGCAGCCCTGGTCGGAGGTGGCGATGGCCAGCTGCGCCCTGCGGTAGGCGTCCAGCACCGTGCCGGGCAGGCCCGTGCCGCCGGTGTCGATGCTCGTGCCGGTGCCGCCGGTGGGCGTGGGGCCCGAAGTGCCGCCCACGGCCAGGCCGCTGGAGCCGTCCCCGGGCGGCAGGGCGCTGTAGAACGGCGACCCGCCGTCGATCTGCGGGCCCGGTGGCGGCTTGGGGACGGCACTGCGGGCCCGCTCCGCCTGGGCGAAACCGGGTGCCTGCGAGGCGCTGAGCGCCGCGACCGCCAGGGCCGCGACCGCCGTGCCCGCCGCCCCCCTGCGCATCGCGCGTATCCGCCGTCCGTATCGCGCTGCCATGTCCGCGGTCCCTCCCACGTGCGAGCTGAGCGCGTTACCGCGCCGCAACCCCACGGACCATACGGGAACTTCCGGCGCGCATCCACCGTGCGGTACTCCGCATACTGGTCCGAAAGGATCACTTCATGAGGGGGTCTGATGCCGTTCACCCTGAGCCACGCGGCGGCGGTGCTGCCGGGGCTGCGCCGGGACGGAACCGCCCGCGGGCCGCTGGTCGCGGCGGCGCTCGTCGCGGGTTCCTTCGCCCCCGACATCCCGTACTTCGCCGCCTCGGTGGTGTCCGGCGTCTTCGGGTTCGGTCATGTGACGCACTCGCCTGCGGCGGTCCCGACCCTCGATCCGCTGATCGCCGCAGGGCTGGTGGGCGGCTGGCTGTTCCTGCGCGATCCGCTGCTGGCGCTGCTGCCCGAGGGGTGGCAGGGGCGCGCCGGGGCGCTGTTCGACGGGGACCGGCGGCCGTGGTCGGCGCGCACGGCGGGCTGGTTCTGGCTCTCCGCGACGATCGGCGCGGCCACCCACGTCGGATGGGACACTTTCACCCATTACGGACGGTGGGGGGTGCGGACGCTGCCGGTGCTGAACACCGTGGTGCACGGACAGCAGCTGTACCAGTGGCTGCAGTACGGCAGTTCGGCGGCGGCGCTGCTGGTGCTGGCCGCGTTCACCGCCCGCGCGCTGCGCGCCGCCCCGAAGGAGCCGCCGCCCGCCCGGCTGCCGCGGCTGACGGCCCGCGGGCGCGGCGGCACGGTCGCGCTGCTGGTGGGCTGCGCGGTGGCGGGCTCGGTCGTCCGCTGTCTGCGGGAGTACGCGGTCAGGGCACCGACGTCCATCGGCGACGTGGTGCCCACGGCTTCCTTCGGCGCGGGCGCCGGGCTGGCGGGCGGCGCGCTGCTGTACGCGGCCGCCGCCCGGCTGCGCCGCAGGCGGCGCCGTCAGTGGGCCGCGGACTCCCAGTCCTTGCCGACGCCCACCGAGACGTCGAGCGGGGCCCGCAGCGGGTAGGCGCCGGCCATCTCGCGGCGCACCAGCTCCTCGACGCGCTCGCGCTCGCCCGGCGCGATCTCCACCACGATTTCGTCGTGCACCTGCAGGAGCATCCGCGAGGCCAGCTTCTCCTCGGTGAGCGCCTCACCGACCCGCAGCATCGCGAGCTTGACGATGTCGGCGGCCGAGCCCTGGATCGGCGCGTTCAGCGCCATCCGCTCGGCCATCTCGCGGCGCTGCCGGTTGTCGCTGTTGAGGTCGGGCAGATAGCGGCGGCGGCCCAGCAGCGTCTCGGTGTAGCCGGTGCCGCGGGCCTCCTCCACGACGCGCTGCAGATAGTCCCGCACCCCGCCGAACCGCTCGAAGTAGGTGTCCATCAGCGCACCCGCCTCACCCGGGGAGATCCCCAGCTGCTGCGACAGGCCGAACGCGGACAGCCCGTAGGCCAGGCCGTACGACATGGCCTTGATCTTGCGGCGCATCTCCGCGTCCACCGCGTCCTTGGGGACGCTGAAGACGTGCGAGCCGACGGTGGTGTGCAGATCCTCGCCGGTGTTGAACGCGTCGATCAGGCCCGCGTCCTCCGACAGGTGGGCCATCACCCGCAGTTCGATCTGGCTGTAGTCCGCCGTCAGCAGCGACTCGAAGCCCTCGCCGACGACGAAGCCCCGCCGGATCTCCCGGCCCTCGTCGGTACGGACCGGCACGTTCTGCAGATTGGGGTCGGTGGACGACAGCCGGCCGGTGGCGGCCACGGTCTGGCTGAACGTGGTGTGGATCCGCCCGTCGGGCGCGATCGTCTTGATCAGACCCTCGACCGTCACCCGCAGCTTGGCCTGCTCCCGGTGGCGCAGCATGATCACCGGCAGCTCGTGGTCGGTCTGCGCGGCCAGCCACGCCAGGGCGTCGGCGTCCGTGGTGAACCCGGTCTTGGTCTTCTTGGTCTTCGGCAGGCCCAGCTCCCCGAACAGCACCTCCTGGAGCTGCTTGGGCGAGCCGAGGTTGAACTCGTGGCCCACCGCGGCGTGCGCCTCGGCCACCGCCTGCTGCACGGCGTCGGCGAAGCGCTGCTCCAGCGCCTCCAGGTGCGCGCGGTCGGCCGCGATCCCGGACCGCTCCATGCGGGCGAGCAGCGCCGACGTCGGCAGCTCCACGTCCCGCAGCAGCCCCGTCGCGCCGTCCTGCTCCAGCCGGCCGGTGAACGCCGTGCCGAGGTCAAGGACCGTACGCGCCTGCGCCAGCAGCGCGTCCAGCGCGGCGGAGTCCTCCTGCTCCTCGCCGAACGCCAGCTGCCCGCTCTCGGCGCCGGCCGGTGCCAGCTCACGGCCCAGGTACTCCACCGACAGCGCGTCCAGGGCGAAGGAGCGGCGGCCGGGCTTGATCAGATAGGCGGCGAGCGCGGTGTCCATGCTGACGCCGGCCACGGTCCAGCCGTGCTCGGCGAAGACCCGCATCACGTTCTTCGCGTTGTGCAGCACCTTGGGGCGGGCGGCGTCCGCGATCCAGGACGCGAACACCTTCTCGTCCGCCTCGGCCAGCTGCGCGGGGTCGAACCACACCGCGGGCCCCTCGGCCCCGGCCAGCGCGACCTGGGTGACGGTGCCGGCGCCCAGCGCCCACGTGTCGACGGTGGCCATGCCGAGCGGCGCCGTGCCGTGCCCCTCCAGCCACTCCTGCAGGCCGCCTTCGGTCAGCTGCGCGCCCTCCACGGCGACGCCCTCGGCGACCTGCGCCTCTTCCTCCCGCGCGCCCGGGTCCACCGCGAACAGCCGGTCCCGGAAGTTCTGGTTACGGAACTCCAGGGCGTCCAGCACGATGTGCAGCGCATCGCGGTCGTACGCCGCGCGCTCCAGCTCCACCGGGCCGCACGGCAGCTCCACGTCGCGCACCATCTCGGTCAGCCGGCGGTTGAGCTTCACCGCGTCCAGGTGCGCGCGCAGGTTCTCCCCCGCCTTGCCCTTGACCTCGTCGGCCCGCTCCATCAGCGCCGCGAACGACCCGAACTGGGTGATCCACTTGGTGGCGGTCTTCTCCCCCACCCCGGGGATCCCCGGCAGGTTGTCCGACGGGTCGCCGCGCAGCGCCGCGAAGTCCGGGTACTGCGACGGCGACAGTCCGTACTTCTCCTCGACCTTCGCCGGGGTGAACCGGGTCAGCTCCGAGACGCCCTTGGTCGGGTACAGCACCGTCGTGTGCTCGCTGACGAGCTGGAACGCGTCCCGGTCACCGGTCACGATGAGGACGTCGAACCCCGCGGCCTCCGCCTGGGTGGCCAGCGTGGCGATGATGTCGTCCGCCTCGTACTTCTCCACCGCGAACCGCTTGACGCCCATCGCGTCCAGCAGCTCGCCGATCAGCTCCACCTGGCTGCGGAACTCGTCGGGGGTCTTCGAACGGGTCGCCTTGTACTCGGGGAACTCGTCGAACCGCCATGTCTTGCGCGAGACGTCGAAGGCGACGCCCAGATGCGTCGGCTTCTCGTCACGCAACGTGTTCGCCAGCATCGACGTGAAGCCGTACACGGCGTTCGTCGGCTGGCCGGTGGCGGTGTTGAAGTTCTCCACCGGCAGGGCGTAGAACGCCCGGTACGCCAGGGAGTGTCCGTCGAGCAGGAGCAGCCGCGGCCGGTCTCCCGCCGTGGATGCCGTGCCGGTCGCTGCGCTCGTCTTCGATGCCTTTGCTGCCACGTCCTCGATACTCCCATGCCCCACTGACAAGCCCCGCCAAGCACCGTCAACCCCCGCCGGCGCCCGGCGGCCGACCCGGACGCGCCGGAGCGGCCGCCCCTCCCGCGTGGCAGGATCGGAGACATGGCAGCGAAACCCCCCGCGGGCGACCCGGTTCAGGACGCACCCGACGTCACAGCCCCGCAGCACGCCGCCGCGGGTCTGCCCGCGGTCGCGCACTCCCTGCGCATGGCCCAGCAGCAGATGGGCGTGCGCCGCACCGCGCTCACCCTGCTCAAGGTCAACCAGAAGGACGGCTTCGACTGCCCCGGCTGCGCCTGGCCCGAGCCCGAGCACCGGCACAAGGCGGAGTTCTGCGAGAACGGCGCCAAGGCCGTCGCCGAAGAGGCGACACTGCGCCGGGTCACCCCCGACTTCTTCGCCGAGCACCCGGTCTCCGACCTGGCGCGGCGCAGCGGCTACTGGCTGGGCCAGCAGGGCCGGCTCACCCAGCCGATGTACCTGGCGGAAGGCGCCGACCACTACGTGCCGGTGCCCTGGGAGCGGGCCTTCGACATCGTCGCGCAGGAGCTGCACGCGCTCGCGTCGCCCGACGAGGCCGTGTTCTACACCTCGGGGCGCACCAGCAACGAGGCCGCGTTCCTCTACCAGCTCTTCGCCCGCCGGCTGGGCACCAACAACCTGCCGGACTGCTCCAACATGTGCCACGAGTCCTCGGGCTCCGCGCTCACCGAGACCATCGGCGTCGGCAAGGGCAGCGTGCTGCTGGAGGACCTGTACCGCGCCGACCTCATCATCGTCGCCGGGCAGAACCCGGGCACCAACCACCCCCGGATGCTCTCCGCCCTGGAGAAGGCCAAGCAGCAGGGCGCGAAGATCGTCACCGTCAATCCGCTGCCCGAAGCGGGCCTGGAGCGCTTCAAGAACCCGCAGAACGCCCGCGGCCTCGCCGGCTCCGGCACCGCGCTGACCGATCTGTTCCTGCAGATCCGGCTCGGCGGGGACCAGGCGCTGTTCCGCGCCCTGAACCGGATGCTGGTCGAAGCCGGCGCCGTCGACCGGCCCTTCATCGACGAGCACACCCACGGCTACGAGGAGTTCGCCGCCACCGCGCGCACCACCGACTGGGACGAGGTGCTGCGCGCCACCGGCCTGGAGCGCGCGGAGATCGACCGGCTGCTCGCCCTGGTCCTGGACGCGAAGAGCGTCGTGGTGTGCTGGGCGATGGGCCTGACCCAGCACAAGCACGCCGTCCCCACCATCAAGGAAGTCGTCAACTTCCTGCTGCTGCGCGGCAACATCGGCCGCCCCGGCGCCGGGGTGTGCCCGGTGCGCGGCCACAGCAACGTGCAGGGCGACCGCACCATGGGCATCTTCGAACGCCCCGCCCCCGCCTTCCTCGACGCCCTGGAGAAGGAGTTCGGCTTCGCCCCGCCGCGCGAGCACGGCCTCGACGTCGTCCGCGCCATCCGCGCGCTGCGCGACGGCACCGCGAAGGTCTTCTTCGCCATGGGCGGCAACTTCGTGGCCGCCTCCCCCGACACCGCCGTCACCGAGGCCGCGATGCGCAACGCGGCCCTGACCGTGCACGTGTCGACGAAGCTCAACCGCTCGCACGTCATCACCGGATCGCGCGCCCTGATCCTGCCCACCCTGGGACGCACCGAGAAGGACACCCAGGCGGGCGGCGACCAGTTCGTCACCGTCGAGGACTCCATGGGCATGGTGCACGCCTCACACGGCGCCCTGCGGCCCGCCTCCCCGCACCTGCTGTCGGAGACCGCGATCGTCTGCCGGCTCGCCCGCGCCACCTTCGGCGACGACACCGCCGTCCCGTGGGCCGCGCTCGAAGCCGACTACGACCTGGTGCGCGACCGGATATCCCGCGTCGTGCCCGGCTTCGACGACTTCAACACCAAGGTCCGGCACCCCGGCGGCTTCACCCTGCCGCACGCACCGCGCGACACCCGCACCTTCCCCACCGCCACCGGCAAGGCCAACTTCACCACGTCACCGGTCGAGTACCCGGCCGTCCCCGAGGGCCGGCTGCTGCTGCAGACACTGCGCTCGCACGACCAGTACAACACCACGATCTACGGCCTCGACGACCGCTACCGGGGCATCAAGGGCGGCCGCCGCGTCGTCATGGTCAACCCCGCGGACGCGGAAGCCCTCGGGCTGCCCGACGGCTCCTACGCCGACCTCGTCGGCGAGTGGACCGACGGCACGGAACGCCGCGCCGACGGCTTCCGGGTGGTGCACTACCCGACCCCGCGCGGCTGCGCCGCCGCCTACTACCCCGAGACGAACGTCCTCGTCCCGCTCGACCACACGGCGGACACCAGCAACACCCCGGCGTCGAAGTCAGTGGTCGTCCGCCTGGAGCGGACGGCCCCGGTGCACGGATCGTGACTACCGTCAGGTAGAAAGTTGAGCCGTACACCGATTCACTGATCCACCGACACCACCGAACGATGACGATCGGAGCCGGCCGCATGGGCGAGCAGACGAGCACGCAGTTCCCGCAGGAGATCCTGGCGCAGTGGTCCGGCCTCGGCCTCGACCTGCCCGCCCTGTTCTCGGCCGGCCACCTCGGTGACCGCATGAGCATCCAGATCACCGAGGCGTCCCCCGACCGGGTCGTCGGCACCATGCCCGTCGAGGGCAACACCCAGCCCTACGGCCTGCTGCACGGCGGCGCCTCCGCCGTCCTCGCCGAGACGCTGGGCTCCGTCGGCGCGATGCTGCACGGCGGTCCCGGCAAACTCGCCGTCGGCGTGGACCTGAACGCCACGCACCACCGCGGCATCCGCTCCGGCAACGTCACCGGCGTCGCCACCCCCGTCCACCGCGGCCGCTCCTCCGCCACCTACGAGGTCGTCATCACCGACGAGAACGGCAAGCGGGTCTGTACCGCCCGCCTCACCTGCATGCTGCGCCCCGCCAGCCCCGGCGCCACCACGACCTGACCCACCGGCCGGGCCCGCACCGTTGTCGCGCGGGCCCGGAGGCCCTAGCGTTTTCGGCAGGGGGGCGGCCATGGCGGCAGCAGGGATCCGGCACGCGCGGCACCGCCGCGCGCCCGCGCCCGTCCGCACCGCCTTACTCGCCGTCACCTACCGGGCCGGGCGCCGGTCCGTCCGCACCAGGGACGGCGGGCCGGACCGCCGGCACGTTCCCCCTGGTCGCACCGGGGGCCGGGCGCGGTGAGCGGCATCGGCCCGGTGGAGGGCCCCGCCACCGGCACACCCACCACCAACTCCCCCCGCCCGGGCGGATATTGGGCCGTCCGCTGGGAAGTACGCCGGGCCGCGCTGTCCGACCGGGGCCGCCGTACGGTGCTGGCCGCCACCGCGGCCCTGTGCGTCATCGCGGTCATCGCCCTGGGCCATGCGATGCGCACCCCGGAGCCGGTGCCGGACCCCGGCCCATGGCCTGCGCAGGTCACCTACATCGCCTACGAGTCGGGACATCCGCCGCCCATGTCCCCCGCCGGGTCCGGGGTGTTCCGTTTCACCGTGACCGTGCGGGAGGGAACTGCGGTGACGATTCTCGGCGTTACTCCCTCATTCGAGGGACTCAGTGCCGAAATCGCCCCCTCGGTCCCATTGACCCTTAAGCAGGGAACAACGCGGCACATCACGATAAAGATGACCGTGCACAAATGCGCGGGGCTGCCGCTGGACGTGGATCTTCCCTTCCTCGACGTAACGCTGCGTAACACGCGCGCAATACAGAATCAGAGCTTCATCTTCGGCGGCGGCTATCCCCGCGACCTCTCCGCATTCCTGCACCGAATCTGCCGGCCAGGACCCGCCCGCGGCACTTCCACCACTTCCATCCCGTAGCGGAAGTGCGGGTTCTCGCTATCCGGACAACGCCATAAAACATGCGGACAGGGGGGCAAAACACCGCAAACCGCCCAAGGAACCTCAACAAAACCTCAAGAGTTTCCATCCGGCATAACAAGACAGTCACACTCTTCCCGCACCGCTGCCCGAGTTCCCCACACAGGCCTAGAGTCACGGCCAGTCACCGCGCCACCGGATTCGCCAGTTCGGGTTCCAGCGCACGACTCGGCCTCTCACCAGAGCAGGCCGCGCCTGGGGAAAGGACTGATCGTGCGACACCGTTCCTTGCTGCTACTGACCTCCGTGCTCACCACTGGGGCCCTCACACTTACCGCCTGCGGATCCCGCAGCGACGACAGCAAGAAGGGCGACGACGGCGCCAACACCACCGTCGTCATCGGCGTCGACGCCCCCCTGACCGGCGACCTGTCCGCGCTGGGCCAGGGCATCAAGAACTCCGTCGAGCTCGCCGCCAACACGGCGAACAAGACCAAAGAGGTTCCGGGCGTCACGTTCAAGATCCAGGCGCTGGACGACCAGGGCAAGCCCGGCCCCGGCCAGCAGAACGCCACCAAGCTCGTCGGTGACAACACCGTCGCCGGAGTCGTCGGCCCGCTGAACTCCTCCGTCGCCCAGTCGATGCAGAAGATCTTCGACGGCGCGAACCTCGTCGAGGTCTCCCCCGCCAACACGAACCCGTCCCTGACCCAGGGCGAGAAGTGGGCCACGGGCACCAAGGCCCGCCCGTTCAAGTCGTACTTCCGCACCGCGACCACGGACGCCATCCAGGGCCCGTTCGCCGCGCAGTACCTCTTCGGCGAGGCGAAGAAGACCAAGGTCTACGTCATCGACGACCAGAAGACCTACGGTGCCGGCCTCGCCGCCACCTTCACCGGCGAGTTCACCAAGCTCGGCGGCAAGGTCGTCGGCACCGCCCACGTCAACCCCGACGACCGCGACTTCAACGCCATCGTCACCAAGGTCAAGGCCGCCGGCGCCGAAGCGGTCTACTACGGCGGCGAATACCCCGCCGCCGGCCCGCTGAGCCAGCAGCTCAAGGACAACGGCGTCGCCATCCCGCTCATGGGCGGCGACGGCATGTACAGCGCCGACTACGTCAAGCTGAACAAGAAGGCCGAGGGCGACCTCGCCACCTCGGTCGGCGCGCCCGTCGAGACCCTCCCGTCCGCGAAGAAGTTCGTCGCCGACTACGCGGCCGCCGGCTACAAGCAGGCCTTCGAGGCGTACGGCGGCTACTCCTACGACTCCGCCTGGGCCATCATCCAGGCCGTCAAGACCGTCATGAACGACAACGGCGGCAAGCTCCCGTCCGATTCGCGCGCGAAGATCACCGCGGCCATGTCCAAGGTCTCCTTCAACGGCGTGACCGGCACCGTCTCCTTCGACGAGTTCGGCGACACCACCAACAAGCAGCTCACCGTGTACCAGGTCAAGGGCGGCAAGTGGGCACCGATCAAGAGCGGCGTGTTCAACCAGAGCTGATCACCCGCCGATCAACGACCGACCCGCACCAGATCCACCGCAGCACCCCCCTGTAAGTACGCACCGGCCGCGCGGACCCGTCACCAGCGCCGCGCGGCCGGGCGTATCCGTCCCACTCCACGGAGGCCCTGCGGTGCACGAACTGCCGCAACAGCTGGCCAACGGCCTGATACTCGGCGCGTTGTACGGACTGATAGCAATCGGCTACACGATGGTCTACGGCATCGTCCAGCTGATCAACTTCGCCCATGGCGAGATCTTCATGATCGGGGGATTCGGCGCCCTCACCGCGTTCCTCGTCCTTCCCACCGGCACCGCCCTCTGGGTCGCACTCCCCCTCATGATCGTCGGAGGCATCGTCTGCTCCGTCCTCGTCGCCGTCGCCGCCGAACGGTTCGCCTACCGGCCACTGCGCAACGCCCCCCGGCTCGCGCCGCTCATCACCGCGATCGGCCTGTCCATCGCCCTCCAGCAGGCCATCTGGAAGTGGTACCCCGACGCGAACAAGGACCACCCCTTCCCGCGCTTCTCGGGTGACCCCTTCCACGTCGGCAGCGTCACCATCCAGCGCGGCACGATCTTCCTGCTCATCGCAGCCCCGGTCTGCATGCTCGCCCTGGGCCTGTTCGTCGCCAAGACCCGCATGGGCCGCGGCATGCAGGCGACCAGCCAGGACCCCGACACCGCCAAGCTGATGGGCATCAACACCGACCGCATCATCGTCATGGCCTTCGCCATCGGTGCCGCGTTCGCCGCCGTCGCAGCCGTCGCCTACGGGCTCAAGGACGGCCAGATCAGCTACCGCATGGGCTTCCTCATGGGCCTCAAGGCCTTCACCGCGGCAGTACTCGGCGGCATCGGCAACATCTACGGCGCCATGCTCGGCGGCATCACCCTCGGCATCGCCGAAGCGCTCGCCACCGGCTACATCGACAACATTCCCGGCATGGGCGAATTCGGCTCCGCCTGGAAGGACGTCTGGGCCTTCGTCCTGCTCATCCTCGTCCTGCTGATCCGGCCCCAGGGCCTGCTCGGCGAACGCGTCGCGGATCGGGCGTGATCCACATGACCACAGACACCACCACCCGGCACCAGGGGATCATCCCGCTCCCGGAGAAGGCCGCCCGCGCACTCGTCGCCATCGGCGCCGCCGCCACCGCGATCTCCACCTTCCTCCCCTGGACCTGGACCTCCGCATACCCCGGCGACCTCACCGTCGCCGGCTACCCCGGCGGCCTCCAGGTGCTCGCCCTCGTCGGCGCACTCCTCACGCTGCTCTTCACCGCCGCGTCCTACGGCGTACGGGGACTGCGCTGGCTGAACCCCGCCGGCACCGACAGCCCCCTGTTCCTGCTCACCCGCGGGATGTTCGGCGTCGTCGGCTACACGGTCGTCAGCATCACCGTGGAACTCAACGGCATCGTCAACCTCGAACCCGGCGCCTACGTCGCGATCGTCGCTGCCCTCGCCGCGCTCATCGGAGCCCTTGCCCTGCCCAGCCGTGGCACCGCACCCGTCAACGTCTGGAAAGCTGTTTTCGGTGCGCTCGACGCGGACCCGCCCCCCAAACCCACCCGCACCCTCCCCTCCTGGGCGGAACTCCTCCTCATCGTCGCCGCGTTCGGCATCGGCCTCTACGTCTTCACGTACGGCATCGACACCGCGTACGCGGAACTCTTCGTCGGCTTCCTGATCATCGTCGCCTTCAGCTTCGCCGCCCTCACCAAGAGCGGCCTGATCGCCCGGCTGACCACGCTCACCACGAAGCACCGCAACGTCGCCATGGCCGCCGCCTTCACCGCCGCGGCAGCCTTCCCCTTCACCCAGAACAACGACGCCTACACCTCCGTCGGCGTCAACATCCTGGTCTTCGCCACCGTCGCCCTCGGCCTCAACGTCGTCGTCGGCCTCGCGGGCCTGCTCGACCTCGGATACGTCGCATTCCTCGGCGTCGGCGCCTACACCGCCGCCCTGGTATCCGGCTCCACCTCCTCCGCGCTCGGCATCCAGTTCCCCTTCTGGGCCGCAGCACTCGCGGGCGCCGCCGCCTCCCTGGTCTTCGGCGTCCTCATCGGAGCACCCACCCTGCGGCTGCGCGGCGACTACCTCGCCATCGTCACCCTCGGCTTCGGTGAGATCTTCCGCATCACCATGAACAACCTCAACGGCACCACCGGGCCCGACATCACCAACGGACCCAACGGCATCTCCAACGTCCCCGACCTCGACATGTTCGGGTTCAACTTCGGCGACAGCCACGAAACCGGCGTCAACAGCCTCGGCCGATTCGGCAACTACTACCTGCTGATGCTCGTCTTCACCGCCATCGTCGTCCTCGTCTTCCGCCGCGCCGGAGAATCCCGCATCGGCCGCGCCTGGGTCGCCATCCGCGAAGACGAGACCGCCGCCACCGCCATGGGCATCAACGGCTTCCGCCTCAAACTCCTGGCCTTCGCACTCGGCGCCAGCCTCGCCGGACTCGCCGGAGCCGTACAGGCACACGTGACCTACAGCGTCACACCCGACCAGTTCGAGTTCGCCGGAACCGCACCACCCAACTCCGCGTTCCTCCTCGCCGCCGTCATCCTCGGTGGCATGGGAACCGTCAGCGGCCCCCTCATCGGCGCCTCACTGCTCTACCTCATCCCGGTCAAACTGCAGTTCATGCACGACTACCAGCTCCTCCTCTTCGGCCTCGCACTCATCCTCCTGATGCGCTTCCGCCCCGAAGGCCTGGTCGTCAACCGCCGGTCCAAACTCGAATACCACGAGACCGACCAGCTCTCCGTCCCCGCACAACTCACCCTCTCCGACGCCAACGTCGGCACCAGCAAGGCAGGGGCGTGAGCGGCACCATGACCACCGACACCACCACCCCCAAGGCCGGGCCCGCAGCCACCCCCGGCACCCCCCTGCTGAACGCCTCCGGCGTCACCATGCGATTCGGCGGCCTCACCGCCGTCCGATCCGTCGACCTCACCGTCAACACCGGAGAGATCGTCGGCCTCATCGGCCCCAACGGCGCCGGCAAGACCACCTTCTTCAACTGCCTCACCGGCCTGTACGTGCCCACCGAGGGCACCGTCAGCTACCAGGGCAAGGTCCTGCCGCCCAAGCCCCACCTCGTCACCCAGGCCGGCATCGCCCGCACCTTCCAGAACATCCGGCTCTTCGCCAACATGACCGTCCTGGAAAACGTGCTCGTCGGCCGCCACACCCGCACCAAAGAAGGCCTGTTCTCCGCACTCCTGCGCGGCCCCGGCTTCAAACGCGCCGAGACCGCCTCCCGGGACCGCGCCATGGAACTCCTCGCCTTCATCGGCCTCGAATCCAAAGCCGAACACCTGGCCCGCAACCTCCCCTACGGCGACCAGCGCAAACTGGAGATCGCCCGCGCCCTGGCCAGCGACCCCGGACTCCTGCTGCTCGACGAACCCACCGCCGGCATGAACCCGCAGGAGACCCGCACCACCGAGGAACTCGTCTTCGCCATCCGCGACATGGGTATCGCCGTCCTCGTCATCGAGCACGACATGCGCTTCATCTTCAACCTCTGCGACCGAGTCTCCGTACTCGTCCAGGGCGAGAAGCTCGTCGAAGGCACCAGCGAGGTCGTCCAGCGCGACGACCGCGTCATCGCCGCATACCTCGGCGAACCCTTCGAAGGAGCCCCGGGCGACGAGGAACTCGCCGAGGTCGAGGCAGCGGAATCCGCGACCACCAGCACCACCAGCACCAAAGGCACGGAGGGCGAACGATGACCGCACTGCTCGAAGTCGAGGACCTGCGCGTCGCCTACGGCAAGATCGAGGCCGTCAAGGGCATCTCGTTCAGCGTCGAAGAAGGCCAGGTCGTCACCCTCATCGGCACCAACGGCGCGGGCAAGACCACCACCCTGCGCACCCTCTCCGGACTGATCAAACCCCTCAGCGGCAAGATCACCTTCGGCGGCCAGTCACTGGAGAAGGTTCCGGCACACAAGATCGTGGCACTGGGCCTGGCCCACTCCCCCGAAGGCCGGCACATCTTCCCCCGCCTCACCATCGAGAACAACCTGCAGCTCGGCGCATACCTGCGCAACGACAAAGCCGCCATCGGCCAGGACATCAAGCGCGCCTACGACCTCTTCCCCATCCTCGGGGAACGCAGGAAGCAGGCCGCGGGAACGCTCTCCGGCGGTGAACAGCAGATGCTCGCCATGGGACGCGCGCTCATGTCGCGACCCAAACTGCTCATGCTCGACGAGCCCTCCATGGGCCTCTCCCCGATCATGATGCAGAAGATCATGCACACGATCGCCGAGCTCAAGTCCCAGGGCACCACGATCCTGCTCGTCGAGCAGAACGCCCAGGCCGCCCTGTCACTGGCGGACCAGGGCCACGTGATGGAGATCGGCAAGATCGTCCTGAACGGGACCGGCGCGGACCTGCTCCACGACGAATCCGTGCGGAAGGCCTACCTCGGCGAGGACTGACACCCACATGATGAAGGGCCCGCACCGTCGCACGGTGCGGGCCCTTCATCATGTCCAGCGGGCACTACTTCTCCGGAACCTCGTCGATCACGGCCTGCGCCACCTGCTGCATCGACATCCGCCGGTCCATCGACGTCTTCTGGATCCAGCGGAACGCCGCCGGCTCCGACAAGCCGTACTTCGTCTGCAGCACACTCTTCGCCCGGTCCACCAGCTTCCGGGTCTCCAGCCGCAACGACAGATCCGCGACCTCGAGCTCCAGCGCCCGCAGCTCCTGGAAGCGGCTCACCGCCATCTCTATGGCCGGCACCAGATCACTCTTGCTGAACGGCTTCACGAGATACGCCATCGCCCCGGCATCCCGCGCCCGCTCCACGAGCTCCCGCTGGGAGAACGCGGTCAGCATCAGCACCGGCGCGATCTTCGCCTTCGCGATCAGCTCGGCAGCGGAGATCCCGTCCAGGATGGGCATCTTCACATCCAGGATCACCAGATCCGGCCGGTGCTCCTCCGCCAGCTTGACGGCGGTCTCGCCGTCGCCGCAGTCGCCGACGACGGAGTAGCCCTCTTCCTCGAGCATCTCCTTGAGATCGAGCCGGATCAGTGCCTCGTCCTCGGCGATGACGACTCGCGTCGTCATCGGCGGTACGTGCGACTGCTCGTCTATGGGCTCGGCGGCGCTCAACGGGACTCCTCGATCATGGCGGGGTAATGCACCCATGAGCCTACCTAGCTCCGGTATGTTTGAGCCACGGAGGGTTTCCGCTATCCTCTGTTTCGAAGGGGCCCCGGTAGCCCAATTGGCAGCAGGCAATGGATTCAAAACCCATACAGTGTCGGTTCGAGTCCGACCCGGGGCACTCTACCTTGGATTCCAAGGTTGGCCGATGGTTGGCGATCTTCACTTAGTCGGGTGAACAGGCCTTCGAATCGGCGAGGTTTTGCGGCGTACGGACCAGCATCGGGTGTATGTACGATCTGGAAATACGGCGTCGAGCGCTCGGGCTCGTCGCGACAGGCCAGAGCCTGAACAGTGTCAGCAAGATCACAGACATCTCGCGGTCCGCTCTCCGCGCCTGGCGAGTCGAGATCGAACCGCGCCGAGGCCACGACTGCGCCCGGCGCACGTCCCCGGCACGATCACCAGGTTCTACCGCCGCCTATGCCTATCTACTGGGTCTCTACCTCGGCGACGGATGCCTCAGCGCACAGCCGCGCGGCGTCTTCGCCCTCCGCATCGCCTGCGCGGACTCCTGGCCAGGTCTCATCGAATCCTGCGAAGCGGCGATCCGGACGATCCACCCGGACAACGCTGTCTGCCGCGTGCGCAAGCAGGGTTGCACCATGGTGACGTCCACCAGCAAGCACTGGCCGTGCCTCTTCCCGCAGCACGCCCCGGGCAAGAAGCACGAGCGGCGCATCGCCCTCGAATCATGGCAGCAGGAGATCGTCGACGCCCACCCGTGGGAGTTCATCCGGGGACTCATCCACTCCGACGGTTGTCGGATCACCAACTGGACCGAGAAGGTCATCGGCGGCGAGCCGAAGCGCTACGAGTACCCGCGGTACTTCTTCACCAACAAGTCCGAGGACATCCTCGGCCTCTACAGCGCCGCCCTCGACGCGGTCGGCGTCGAATGGAAGATCACCCGGCGCGGCAAGGACCCGTACAACGTTTCCGTCGCGCGCCGCGCCTCCGTGGCGCTCATGGACCTGCATGTGGGGCCCAAGTACTGAGTACAAGAGCAACTGGCCGCCAGAAAACGGGAGTTGGGCGCGCGCGTGGCACAGGCCAAATTCGGCCAAAGGCCGTTTCGTGGCACATGTCACATCGCGATCATTCCGCGGCGGCGTTCGCACGCCAGTCCTAGCCTGGCAGCGCGGCCATCGGCTCGTGCCAGGCCGCACGACTCCTACAGGAGGAACGTTGAAGAAGATCTCTGCCGCCGTCGCGGCGGTTCTCGTCTCCGGCGTGATGGCCACTACGGCCATCACCACGGCTCCCGCCTACGCTCAGGATCGCCGGCCCGTCGCGGCTACGGCCAGCGCCGCGGGTTCATGGCATTTCACCGGAGGGCTTTACGCTGCCAAATCAGCGTGTGTGGATGATGGCCAGGAATATCAGCGTGAAGGTTTTCCGTACCAATGCCGTTACGCCTATTTTCCGTCCACCAACCAGTACCTGTACTGGCTCTTCATCTACAACTGAGGCCGGCACCGCGTCTTCCGGGCCGTCGGTGGCCTGCCGGATCTCGCGTCCGGCAGGCCTGGTCTGCGGTGTGACGAACCGCGATGGCGGGCTACTTCGGGGAGTCGTCCTCGCCGATGTGGTGTACGCGCACCATGTTCGTCGTGCCGGGTACGCCCGGCGGGGAGCCGGCCGTGATGACGACGATGTCGCCCTTGCGGCACTTGCCGATGCGGAGCAGTTGTTCGTCGACCTGGTCGACCATTTCGTCGGTGGTCTGGACCATGGGGCCGAGGAGGGTTTCGACGCCCCAGGTGAGGTTGAGCTGGGAGCGGGTGGCGGGTTCCGGGGTGAAGGCGAGGAGGGGGATCGGGGAGCGGTAGCGGCTGAGGCGGCGGACGGTGTCGCCTGATTGGGTGAAGGCGACAAGGTACTTGGCGCCGAGGAAGTCACCCATTTCGGCGGCGGCGCGGGCGACGGCGCCGCCCTGGGTGCGGGGTTTGTTGCGTTCGGTGAGTGGGGGGAGGCCGGAGGAGAGGATCTCTTCTTCGGAGGCGCAGATGATGCGGCCCATGACCTTGACGGTTTCGATGGGGTGTTTGCCGACGCTGGTTTCGCCGGAGAGCATGACGGCGTCGGTGCCGTCCATGATGGCGTTGGCGACGTCGGAGGCTTCGGCGCGGGTGGGGCGGGATGCGTCGATCATGGAGTCGAGCATCTGGGTGGCGACGATGACGGGTTTGGCGTTGCGCTTGGCGAGTTTGATGGCGCGCTTCTGGACCATGGGGACGGCTTCGAGGGGCATTTCGACGCCGAGGTCGCCGCGGGCGACCATGATGCCGTCGAAGGCGTCGACGATCTCTTCGAGGTTGTCGACGGCCTGTGGCTTTTCGATCTTGGCGATGACGGGGACGTGGCGTCCCTCTTCCTTCATGATGCGGTGGACGTCGATGATGTCCTGGGCGCTGCGGACGAAGGAGAGGGCGATGATGTCGGCGCCGATGCGCAGGGCCCAGCGGAGGTCTTCGATGTCTTTTTCGGAGAGGGCGGGGACGGAGACGGCGACGCCGGGGAGGTTGAGTCCCTTGTTGTCGGAGACCATGCCGCCTTCGATGACGATGGTGTGGACGCGGGAGCCCTGTACTTCGGTGACTTCGAGGGTGACGCGGCCGTCGTCGACGAGGATGCGTTCGCCTTTGGTGACGTCGGCGGCGAGTCCTTTGTAGGTGGTGCCGCAGCGTTGGCGGTCGCCTTCGACGTCTTCGACGGTGATGGTGAATTCGTCGCCGCGTTCAAGGAGTACGGGGCCTTCGGTGAAGCGGCCGAGGCGGATCTTCGGGCCCTGAAGGTCGGCGAGGACGCCGACGCTGCGTCCGGTCTCTTCCGAGGCTTTGCGTACGCGGTGGTAGCGGTCCTCGTGGTCGGGGTAGGAGCCGTGGCTCAGGTTGAGGCGGGCGACGTCCATTCCGGCTTCGACGAGTGCTTTGATCTGGTCGTAGCTGTCGGTGGCGGGGCCCAGGGTGCAGACAATTTTTGCTCGGCGCATGTTTCGAGCCTATGACTTACTGACGGGTAGGCAGATGGGTGGAGGCGACTGTCCAACGTCGGCTGGATTAACGGTTGTTGACAAGTGTCGAACGTGCATGGCAGTGCTCATGTGAGCAGCGTGGCGGGTCCTGGTGGGGGCCGGGTGGAGGGGTGCCGGGGTCAGCCGAGCGGGGGCGGGGTCATGGTGAAGTGTGCGGTGACGTGTGCGGAGACGTTCTGCCGTTCGGGTTCGAGGTCGAGGGACTGCGGGGCGAGGTCGGCCGTGCCGGGGCCGCCGGCGGCGCGGGTGCTCATGGCGGCGAAGGCCTGTCGGGGGTAGGGGGTGGCCTGCTGGACGCCTTCGTCGGTGAGTTCGAGGAGGGCGGTGAGGGTGGAGCCGAGGGCTTCGGCGTATTCGCGGGCGCGTTGGACGGCGTCGTGGACGGCTTGTCTGCGGGCTTCGCGGTAGACGGGCGACTGGGGGCGCAGGGACCACCAGGGGCCGTCGACGGAGGTGAGTTCGAGGTCGGCGAGGCGGGTGGTGAGTTCGCCGAGGGCGGTGAAGTCGGTGAGGGTGGCGCCGATGCGTACGACGCCGTGGTAGGCGCGGATCTTTTCGCCGCGGTCGCGGCCTTTGTCGCGGAGTTCCGGGGTGAGGCCGATGGTGCCGGTTTCGATCTTGTCGACGGCTTCGCCGTAGCTCTTGATGAGGTCGATGGCCTGGGTGTTGCGGCGGGTGAGGTCGTCGAGGGTGTGGCGGCGGTCGGCGCCGCGGGATCTGATGGTGACGGCGATGCGGGCGAGTTCGGGTTCGACCTCGAGGGTGGCTTCGCCGCGGACGCCGACGTGCGGGGCGTCGGTGGTTGGGTGGGTCCTGTCCGTTTCTGTGGCCATGTGCCCCACTGTCGCAGGCAGGGCATTCTTCGGCGGGACATCTGATGGAAACGCGTGGGGGGTGTTGCGGGGTGGGGTTCCTGCGCCAGAATCTACGCGCGTTACACCACCAGACAGACCGGGAGCCGACATGCCGCTCAACCGAAGGACCTTCCTCAACCGTTCCGCCGCCACGGGTGCGGGGGTGGCGCTCGCGGGCGCGGCGGGGGCCGTTGCCGGCGCCGCGCCCGCGCAGGCGCACGACGAGGGACGGGGGCACGGTCACGGCCCGAAGACGTACTCGCTGCGGGTGCTGGGCACGACGGATCTGCACGGCCATGTCTTCAACTGGGACTACTTCACGGACAAGGAGTACGACGACAGCACCCACAACGACGTGGGTCTGGCGAAGATCTCCACGCTGGTGGAGCAGGCGCGTGCCGAGAAGGGCTGCGACCGGACGCTGTTGATCGACGCGGGTGACATCATCCAGGGCACGCAGCTGTCGTACTACTACGCGCGGGTGGAGCCGATCACCGGCACGGCGGGCGCGGCCGGCAAGCACGGCAAGCGGCCTCCGGTGCACCCGATGGCGCTGGCGATGAACCACATGCGGTACGACGCGGCGGCGCTGGGCAACCATGAGTTCAACTACGGCATCCCGGTGCTGCGGAAGTTCCAGGAGCAGTGCGACTTCCCGTTGCTGGCGGCGAACGCGGTGGACGCGAAGACGCTGAAGCCGGCGTTCCCGCCGTACACGATCAAGCGGATCAGGGTGCAGGGCGGGCAGGACATCAAGGTCGGGATCCTGGGGCTGACGAATCCGGGGATCGCGATCTGGGACAAGGCCAATGTGCAGGGGAAGATGGCGTTCCCGGGTCTGGTGGAGCAGGCGAAGATCTATGTGCCGAAGCTGCGGGCGCTGGGCTGTGACGTGGTGATCTGCACGGACCACTCGGGACTTGACGGCAGTACGTCGTACGGGGACGCGCTGCCGTATCCGGAGAACGCGTCGTCGCTGGTGGCGGAGCAGGTGCCGGGGATCGACGCGATCCTGGTGGGGCACACGCACAAGGAGGTCGCGTCGCGCACGGTCGTCAACACGGTGTCCGGTAGGAACGTGGTGTTGTCGGAGCCGTTGATGTGGGGGATGCGGCTGAGTGTCTTCGACATCGGGCTGGAGTTCTCGCGGGGCCGCTGGTCGGTGACGTCGGTGGTGGCGGAGGTCCGCAACGCGAACGCGGTGGCGGAGGATCCGCATGTGGTGAAGCTGGTGAAGGCGGAGCACGACAAGGTCGTGGCGTATGTGAACCAGGTGGTCGGTACGTGCACGGTCGCGATGGCGGCGACCGAGGCGCCGTACAAGGACACGCCGATCATCGACTTCATCAACGCGGTGCAGAGCCAGACGGTGAAGGCGGCGCTGGCGGGGACGGAGTACGCGGCGCTGCCGGTGTTGTCGCAGGCGGCGTGTTTCTCCCGGACGGCGGCGATTCCGGCGGGTCAGGTGTCGCTGCGGGATGTGGCGGGGCTGTATGTGTACGAGAACACGCTGGACGCGCGGGTGCTCACGGGTGCGCAGGTGAAGGACTATCTGGAGTTCTCGGCGAAGTACTTCGTGCAGACGGCGGCGGGTTCGGTGGTGGATGTGTCGAAGCTGACGAACGCGGACAGCACTCCGGACTACAACTACGACGTGGTCGGCGGGGTGTCGTACGAGATCGACATCGCGAAGCCGGTGGGTTCGCGGATCGTGAATCCGACGTTCCAGGGTGCGCCGCTGGATCCGGCGGCGAAGTTCGTGCTGGCGGTGAACAACTACCGGGCGAACGGTGGCGGCAATTTCCCGCATGTGGCGGCGACGCCGTCGGTGTGGGCGAATTCGGACGAGATCCGGAACACGATCATCGCGTGGGTGAAGGCGAACGGTTCGATCGATCCGTCCGCCTTCGGCGGTGACAGCTGGAAGCTCACCCGCGACGGAGTGCCGCTGTTCTAGTCGGCACGTTGGAGGCGGCCGTCCCGTCGAGGCCGAAGGTGGTGAACGACGTTCTGGCCGGCAGGGGGTAGGGCTCCTTGCCGGTCAGTGCGTTGAGGATGACGGCGGAGCGCCAGGCGACGAGGCCGAGGTCGGGGGCGCCGACGCCGTGGGTGTGGCGGTTGGCGTGCTGGATGTGGACGGCGCCGCTGATGGACGGGTCGAGGGCGAGCCGGTGGTCGGCGTCGATGCGTGGCCGGCCGGCGGCGTCGCGGCGCAGGTAGGGGTGGAGCGGGGCGAGCAGTTGGTCGATGGAGCGTTCGCGGTAGCCGGTGGCGAGGACGACGGCGCTGGTCTGGAGGCGGCTGCGGGTGCCTTGTTGTTCGTGTTCGAGGTGGAGTTCGATGCCGGTGCTGCCGAGGCGGCCGGCGGTGCGGACGGTGACGCCGGGGGTGAGGGTGGCGTCGGGCCAGCCGCCGTCGAGGGTGCGGCGGTAGAGCTCGTCGTGGATGGCGTTGATGGTGTCGTGGTCGATGCCTTTGTGGAGTTGCCACTGCTGGGGGACGAGTTGGTCGCGGACTGGTTCGGCGAGGCCGTGGAAGTAGCGGGTGTAGTCGGGGGTGAAGTGTTCGAGGCCGAGTTTGCTGTATTCCATGGGTGCGAAGGCGGGGGTGCGGGCGATCCAGGTGAGGCGTTCGCGGCCGGCGGGGCGGGCGCGCAGCAGGTCGAGGAAGACTTCGGCGCCGGACTGTCCTGATCCGACGACGGTGATGTGTTCGGTGGCGAGGAGCCGGGCGCGCTGGTTGACGTAGTCGCTGGAGTGGATGACGGGGACGGTGGGGGCTTCGGCGAGGGGTCGCAGGGGTTCGGGGACGTAGGGGCTGGTGCCGATGCCGATGACGAGGTTGCGGGCGTGGGTGCGGCCGAGGGCTTCGGCTTCGCCGTTGCGGTCGAGGTGGGTGTGGTCGACCTCGAACAGGGCGCGGCCGGGGTTCCAGCGGACGGTGTCGACCTGTTGGCCGAAGTGGGTGGTGGTGAGGGTGTCGGCGACCCAGCGGCAGTAGGCGTCGTATTCGGCGCGGTGGATGTGGAAGCGCTCGGCGAAGTAGAAGGGGAAGAGGCGTTCGCGGGTTTTGAGGTAGGAGAGGAACGACCAGCGGCTGGCGGGGTCGGCGAGGGTGACGAGGTCGGCGAGGAACGGGACCTGGAGGGTGGCGCCGTCGATGAGCAGGCCGGGGTGCCATTGGAAGGAGGGCCGCTGGTCGTAGAAGGCGGCGGTGAGGTGGGGGATGCCGTCGGCGAGGGCGGCGAGGGAGAGGTTGAAGGGGCCGATGCCGATGCCGAGGAGGTCGAGGGGTTCTTCGGGGGTGGCGGGTGCAGTGGGTTCGGCGGGTTCGGTGGCTTCGGTGGGTTGCGGGGTGGTGGGTGCTGTCGTCATCGGGCCGTGGTGCCTTCCGTGGTGAGGTGCAGGAGCGCTGTGAGGTCGGCGGGCCGGGTGTGCGGGTTGAGCAGGGTGGCTTTGAGCCAGAGGCGTCCGTCGGCGTGGGCGCGGCCGAGTACGGCGTGGCCGTCGTGCAGGAGGCGGCGGCGGACGGCGGCGACGTGGGTGTCGTCGGCGTCGGTGGGGCGGAACAGGACGGTGCTGATCTCGGGGCGGCCGCGCAGGGTGAGGGCGGGGTGGGCGTCGATGAGGTCGGCGAGGTGCTGGGCCTGGTCGCAGACGGTGTCGATGAGGGCGCCGAGTCCTTCGCGGCCGAGCGCGCGGAGGGTGACGGCGATCTTGAAGACGTCGGGGCGGCGGGTGGTGCGCAGTGAGCGGCCGAGGAGGTCGGGCAGGCCCGCTTCGGTGTCGTCGTCGGCGTTGAGGTAGTCGGCCTGGTGGTTGAGCGGCCGCAGTGCGGTGGTGTCTCGTACGGCGAGCAGGCCGGCGGCGATGGGCTGCCAGCCGAGTTTGTGCAGGTCGAGGGTGACGGAGTCGGCGAACGGCAGGCCGTCGAGGCGGTGTGCTTCGCGGTCGCTGAAGAGCAGGGGTCCGCCGTAGGCGGCGTCGATGTGGAGTTCGGCGCCGTGGGCGGCGGTGTGGTGGGCGATCTCGGGGAGCGGGTCGATGGCGCCGGTGTCGGTGGTTCCGGCGGTCGCGACGACGAGGACGGGGCCGGGGTCGCCGAGCTCGCCGAGGGCGGTGTGGAGGGTGGCGGGGTCGAGGGTGCCGGCGGGGGTGGGCAGGACGTGGGCCGGCGGCAGGCCCAGGAGCCAGATGGCGCGCTGGATGCTGTGGTGGGCGTTGGCTCCGCAGACGACCCGCAGGGCGGGGGCGCCGGGGTGGCGTTCGCGGGCGAGCAGCAGGGCGAGGTGGTTGGACTCGGTGCCGCCGCTGGTGACGAGGGCGTCGGGGGCGCGGTGGCCGGGGTAGACGAGGGCGGCGAGGGCGGCGGTGGTCTCGGCTTCGAGGGCGCTGGCGGCGGGTGCCTGGTCCCAGGAGTCGAGGGACTGGTTGAGGGCGCTGGTGGCGAGGTCCGCGGCGACGGCGAGGGCCAGCGGCGGACAGTGCAGATGGGCGACGCAGCGCGGGTGGGCGGGGTCGGCGGCTCCGGCGGCGAGGGCGTGGACGAGGGTGCGCAGGGCGTGTTCGGCGCCGGTTCCGGTGTGCGGGATGGCGGGGGCGCACGCGTCGCGTACGTGCCGGGCGACGGTGTCGGGGCCGCCGGCGGGGAGGGGTCCGCCGCGGGCGGTGGCGCCGGCGGTCAGTGCGTCGAGGACGGTGTCCAGCAGGGGGCGCAGGTGGCCGGGTCCTGTGATCCCTCCGGCGAGCTGGGGTGGCATGGGGTGGCCCCTTCGCGGTCGCTGCCTGTCGGGCGGGCGGTTCCGCCCGGTGTGCTCAACGAGAGCCACCAGTCAGGGGTATTGCGGGGCCGGTACGGAGGATCAGATTCCGGCCGTGCGGGGGTGGTCGGGCGGGGGTGTTCGGGGTGTCCGGTGCGTTGACGGCACGGCGTGGCGCAGGGTGCCCGCCCGGCCGGCGGGCACCCTGGTGGAACGGTCCTGGGTCGGGGTCTAGCCGCGGACGGTGTCGTCGGCCGGCTCGGGGTACGTCGCCCGGATCTTCAACGCCCGTTGCAGTTCGTGGAGTTGGTCGGCGAGCTGGCGGCGCAGCGCCGGCAGCGGGTTCGCGTCGCGCAGGCATTCGCCGCCGAGCCGCAGGGTGGACATGTCGGTGGCCGTGGTGGGGAAGGCGTGCCGGCCGGCGGCCGTGGCGAGGGCGGGGCCGCGGCGGGCGGCGACGGCGGTGGCCGCCGCGAAGTAGTGCGGCACGTACCCGTGCAGCAGATGGTGCTGTTCCGGCTGCCAGAACCCCTGGGCGGTGGCGGTGAACAGATAGACCGACAGGGAGTCGTCGCCGAACATCGACGTCCAGGCGGCGTGTTTGGCCTGCGGGTCGGGGAGGGCTGCGCGGCAGCGGGCGGCGCCCTCCTCGCCGGAGGCGCTGGGGTCGCGGGCGAGTTCCGCGGCGATGTCACCGGGGGTGGCGGCGCCGAGGACGGTGAGGCGGAGCAGCAGCTGCCAGCGCAGTTCGGGGTCGAGGGCGGGTCCGTCGGTGATCCGGCCGGCGGTGAGCCAGTCGCGCAGCCGGGCGGTGTCGCCCTCGGTGCCGGCGCAGTCGATGAGGGTGCGGGCGGCGCTGAGGTGCAGGGCGGCGTCGGCGCCGTGCAGGAACGTCCGGCAGACACCGGCGAGCAGGGTCAGGTCGGCGGTGCGGCGGGCGGGGCCGCGGTAGCGGTCGATGAGCTGGCCGCGGGTGAAGGCGAGGACGCCCTGGACGATGGCGGGGTCCGTCTCGGCGGGCAGGTGCCGCAGCACGAGGTCGAAGTAGTCGCCGGGCGGCAGTTCGCCGTCGCGCACCAGGTCGCGGGCGGCGTTCCAGACGACGGCGCGGGAGAGCGGGTCGGGCAGGCCGCTGAGGCATTCGGTGACGGTGGTCCACGACTGGTCGTCGAAGCGGATCTTGGTGTAGCTGAGGTCGCCGTCGTTGAGCAGCACCAGGTCGGGGCGGACGGGGCGGCCTTCGGGCAGCAGCGGGACGCGGGGGGCGGCGAGGTCCGCTTCGAGGCGTTCGCGCAGGACGAGCCGGCACGGGTCGGTCACGGCCCGGTCGTACAGGCCGACGTTGATGTGGTGCGGGCGGCTGCCGGTGCGGGCGATGAACGGTGCGGCGGGGCCGTCGAAGTGCGGCTGGAGGGTGTCGACGCCGGTGGTGCGCAGCCACTGCGCGGCCCATTTGCGGACGTCGCGGTCGGTGGCGCCGGCGAGGGACTCGATGAAGTCGTCGAGGGTGGCGTTGCCGAAGCGGTGCCGGGCCATGTGGTCGTTGACGCCCGCGAGGAAGTCCCTGGTGCCGAGCCAGGCGACGAGCTGCCGCAGTGCGGAGGCGCCCTTCGCGTAGGAGATGCCGTCGAAGTTCAGCATCGCGGAGGCGGTGTCGGGGACGGCTTCGGGGGCGACGGGGTGGGTGGAGGGGCGCTGGTCGGCGTCGTAGCCGTAGATCTTGCGGGCGATGGCGAAGTCGGTCCAGGTGCTGGTGAAGCCGGTGGCTTCGGCGAGCACCTGGTAGCCGAGGTACTCGGCGAAGGACTCGTTGAGCCAGATGTCGTCCCACCAGCGCAGGGTGACGAGGTCGCCGAACCACATGTGGGCCATTTCGTGGGCGATGACGACGGCCCGGCTCTGGCGTTCGGTGTGGGTGACGGCGGAGCGGTAGACGTATTCGTCGCGGAAGGTGACGAGGCCGGGGTTCTCCATGGCGCCCCAGTTGAGTTCCGGGACGAACGCCTGGTCGTAGGAGTCGAAGGCGTAGGGCTCGTCGAAGATCTCGTGGTAGCGGTCGAAGCAGCGGCGGGTGGTGTCGAGGAGTTCGGCCGCGTTGCTCTCCAGGTACGGTCCCAGGCTCTTGCGGGCGTGCAGGCCGAAGGGCAGTCCCGCGTGTTCGGTGCGGATGCTGTGCCAGGGGCCCGCGGCGACCGCGAGGAGGTAGGTGCTGATGGGTGGCGTCGTGGCGAGCTGCCAGTGCCCTTCGCCGGTGCTGGTGCGCTGCGCTATGCCGTTGCCGAGGACGGTCCAGGCGGGCGGGGCGGTGACGGTGACGTCGAAGACGGCCTTGAGGTCGGGCTGGTCGAACGTGGCGGCGAACGCGGGGCTGTGGTCGAGGCCGAGCTGGGAGTACGTGTAGACCTCGCCGTCGGCGGGATCGGTGAAGCGGTGCATGCCTTCGCCGGTGCGGGAGTAGTGCATGTCCGCGTCGATCCGCAGTTCGTTGCCGGCCCGCAGCCCGGTGAGCGGGAGCCGGCCGTCGTCCAGGGTGCCGGGGTCGAGCGCGTGGCCGTTGAGTGCGGCGCTGTGCAGTGCGGCGGGCCTGAGGTCGATGAAGGTGGCGGCGCCGGCTTCGCGCGCGCTGAAGCGGATCACCGTGGTGGAGCGGAAGGTCGCGTCGCCGCGGGTGAGGTCCAGGTGGATCGCGTAATGGTGCACGTCGATCAGGCGGGCGCGGGTCTCGGCCTCGGCGCGAGTCAGGGCTGGCATGCCGGACATGCTGCCGTACGGGTGCCCGCAGGTCACGGCCCGGGGTGATCTGCTGTCTGGCGGGTGATCTTCCGTGGGTCGAGGTGGTCGGTGGACCAGCCGCCGGGGACGGTGCGGTACTGCTGTTCGCGGAAGCGTACGGGGGCGGCGCCGACCCGGCGGGTGAACAGCCGGCTGAAGTAGGCGGGGTCCTCGTAGCCGACGCGGCGGGCGACGGCGGCGACCGGCAGGTCGGTGGCGGCGAGGAGTTCCTTGGCACGGCCGAGCCGGATGCCGAGCAGGTAGTCCTTGGGGCTGCAGTCGGCGCTGCGGCGGACCGCGGCGCGCAGTTCGGCCAGCGTCATGCCGTGCCGGGCGGCGTGTTCCGCGATGGTCAGCGGCAGGAACGCGTCGCGGGCGAGGGCGTCGAGCACCCGGTCGCCGTCGCCGGTGGTGTCGGCGCGGGCGCGGCGCAGGGCGACGAGGAGTTCATGGACGGCGGCGGAGCTCTCGACTTCGAGGAGTGGGTTTCCGGGGCGGGCGGCGCGGGCTATGCGGGCGATGACGGCGCGCGGTCCCGTGGTGTCGCTGAGCGGGACGATGGGCCGGTCGGGCTCGATGTAGCCGAGTTCGGTGTAGGTGGCGGCGGCGGGTCCGGTGAAGTCGACGAAGCTCTCGTCCCAGCCGCTGCCGGGGTGCGGCGCGTAGTGGTGCTCGGCGTCGGGGGTGAGCCACAGCAGGGTGGGCGCGGTGATCTCCACGGCGTCGCCGCCGCGGTGCCGGAACCAGCCGGAGCCGGCGCTGATGACGACGGCGACGTGGTGGTCGATGGTGCGCGGCCCGACGGTGGGCAGCGCTCCGTGCTGCATGCCGACGCCGAGGCATACGAGGCCGAGCCGGTGGTGGACCGGGTTCGGGGAGAAGTAGCGCATCCATGTGTGGAACATCGAGGACTGATCTTGGCTCATGGAGTGCGGTGCTGGCCAGGGGGTCGGGGCCGCGCCCCCGGCCCCCTGGCGGTTTGGGGTGTTATGCAGGGCCGAGGTCCGTGACGGTGAAGGTGTCGAGGGAGAACTCGGCGGTGCCGCTGTCGCCGGCCTTGCGCAGCCCCACCCAGGCGTCGCCGTCGGCGGGGGCGGTGAACTCGTAGCTGTGGGTGGCGGGCATCCGGGCGGCGGGCAGCACCGTCCGGGACAGTTCGGTGGTTTCCGGGCGGTCGGTGGCGGTGATCCAGGCGTACTGGCCGGCTTCCTCGTTCTCGTAGCGGAACGTGACGCGGTAGCGGCGGCCGGGGGTGAAGCGGGCGGTGTGCGGGACGGTGCGGTAGATCAGCCCGTCGTTCTCGCCGCGGGACTTGAGGGACTGGGTGCCGTCGATGATGTCGTCGATCACCTTGCCGTTCCAGCCGGCCTGGGTGAACGGGGAGTGCCGCTGCGCGATGTGGGTGCGCGGGTCGGTGACGTCGCCGGCGTCGCCCTTGACGAAGGCGCCCCAGCCCTGGGGAACGTTCTCGAAGTCCTCGTGGACGAGGGCGCCGGGGCTGCGGGTGGGGAGTGCGGCGACGACGCGGACGTTGTCGAAGGTGACGCGGGCCGTCCCCTCGTCGGCGCACAGGGCGAGGGTGACCGGGCCGCCGCCTTCGGGGACGGTGAACCAGGTGAACATCCGCTGCATGCGGGAGCCGTGCTTGCGGTCGGCGGCGACGTAGTTGCCCGCGGTGGAGGTGTCGGTCCAGTTGACGGCGGTGACGCCGTCGGCGGTGCGGACCTCCAGGGCCGCCCGGCGCCGCTCCCCCGCGGTGGCGCCGATCTCGACCTGGACGGAGGCCGCGTAGCTGCCGGGCCGCAGCCGCGACAGGCGCTGGCCGACGAAGGCGGCGGGGCCGGCGCCGATGACGAGTTCGTAGTCGCCGATCGGGTTGCGGACGACGGTCGCCGGCCCGTTGACGTGCCAGTCGTCGAGCCGGCCGGAGTGGAAGCCGGGGTCGTGGATCGCGGTGCCCTCGCCCCAGCCGGGGGCGGCCTGGCGGGGCGCCTGGTCGCGGTAGAGGACGTAGGGCTGTCCGGCGTCGGCGGTCACGGTGACGGAGCCGGCCCGGACCGGCAGGTCGCCTGCGAAGCGGCGGCCCTGGTCGGTGAGGCGGTAGAGGCTGACGGTGCGGGCGGCCGCCCAGCCGGCCGGCAGCCGCCAGGTGGAGGCGCCGCCCGCCGGGTTGTAGTGGTAGAGCTTCGGCGGGTTCTTGGCCTGCCGCGGCTCCCAGGGCAGCAGGTAGCTGCCGCCGCGGTAGACGGTGCGGCCGTCGGTGGTGATGGTCTTCGTGCCGTCGGCGTCGGTCACCGAGGTGGCGGTGGGTCCGGAGAAGGTGATCTCGTGGTCGGTCCAGGTGCTGATCGGGTACGCCTGGAGGTACTTGGCGGGCAGGTTCTCCGTCCAGACGGTGCGGTAGAAGGCGTTCCAGTCGGTTTTGCCGACCCAGCCCTCGAAGGTGCCGAGCTTGGCGGTGCCCAGCAGCGGCCACTTGTCGGCGAAGACGTCCTTCTGGTGGTGTCGCACCATGCGGATGAGCTGGGAGTTGATGCCGCGCGAGGTGTCGCCGCCGTAGTCGGTCTCGTTGGCCCAGTGCGACCACAGGGAGGAGCGCTCCAGGCCGTGGCCCCATTCGCTGGTGACGGTCCAGCCCTGGGCGCGCAGGTGCCGCTGGAGCCGGTCGGAGGTCCAGCCCGACTCGCGGAACACGTCGAGGTAGATGGTGTTGAGCGCCGGGTGGGTCTCGTCGCGCAGCTGCTGGAAGCGGGCGGCGATGTCGCCGCTGATCAGGTCGCGGCGGGCGTTGATGCGGTAGGACTGGTCGAGCCAGTCCCACTGCTTGTCGGTCTTGTCGACGAGCTGGTCGGAGAAGGCGTTGGCCACCGGGTACGACTCGGTGGCGTTGACGTGGACGGCGAAGTCGCTGTTCCAGCGGGCGCCGCGGGCGACGAGGGTGTTGAGGTCGGCGAGGCCGCCCGCGCGCCGGTTGTAGTTGCCGCCGTAGTCGGGGTGCGCGGAGTCGTGGCCCTCGGACTGGTAGCCCTTGAGGAGGGTGAACTGCCGCAGCCCGTCGGTGGCCAGCGAGATCCGCTTGACGTTGTCGAGGGTGGCCAGGAACGGGTTGGTGGCCTGGCTGGCGAAGTTGAACGGGATGTGCGGGACGACCCGCAGGTGCTGGGTGTCGGCGCCGAGCGGGGTGACGGCGATGTCCCGCAGCGCGATCGCCGCGTCCTGCCAGTCGGTCTTCCCGTCGCCGTTGCGGTCCCGGGTGACGATGACCTTGGCGTACGGCAGCGGCTCGGTGTCGGTGGTGGCGGCGCCGGCGGCCCGGTGCGTCCACTGGCCGGGCGCCAGCCCGGCTTCGATCCAGCCGTCGGCGGCCAGCGTCTGCCGCTGGAAGCGGCCGTTCTCCCAGGTGGTGCCCTGGGCGCCGACCGGCTTGTCGTAGACGGTGTTGCTCTCGATCGCGGCGCCGAGCGCGTCGGTGGCGACGACCGCGTAGGCGCAGCCGGTGGCCGCCGCCTCGGCGGGTGTGGTGGCGGTGACGCGGACCAGGGTGTCGCCGCTGGTGGCCTTGTCGAGCTGCAGCTTCGCGGCGAGCAGGGTGGCCCCCGGCTGGTCGCTGCGTACGCTCAGCAGCCGCAGCCCGGGGATCTGCAGGGTGCCCACGCGCAGGCTGTCGGTGTCGGCGACGGCGGTGACACGGAATTCGGCGGTCCAGCCGTCGACGGTGATCTGCGCCTCGATACGGGTCCCGCCGTCGAAGGCGAGGGTGTACGTGACGCGGTCGGCGCGGACGGTGCTGGTGACCCGCGGGGTGTGGGCGGCGCCGTCGATGAGGAGGGTGCTCGCGGGGCGGGCGCGCCGTGGATGACGGCGCCGGTGCCGCGGTCGGTGTAGGAGGCGATGCCGGGGAAGGCGGTGTGGACGCGGACGTCCAGGTGCGCGGAGCGGATCACCGCTTGGCCCGCGGCGGCCGTCGCGGCGGCGGCGCTTCCCTGTCCGGGGACGAGCGCCGCGGCCAGTCCGGCGGCCGCGGTGGAGAGCACCACCGCGCGGCGGCTGGGACCGGCTTCCATGCTGGTGTCGGGGGCGGACATCGCACTCCTCACTACGGCATCACTACGGCATCGTCACGGCATGGCGGTGCTGCTGGACGCACCGCCGGTTGCCGTGGGCCGCACGGCCGGTGGCTGCCGGCTGTACAGCTGCTTCACGGGTGGATCGCCCTTCACCTTGCGTCCCGGGGACCCGGCGCGCCCATGGACAAAGGTGCGCCGGTGTTGGACTCCTGGGTCGGGCGGGATCAGCCGCGCGGCACCGCGCGGAGCGTGACCTTGGCCGCGACGGCCGGCCCCGGGTGCCGGACCGCCCACCCGGGCAGGCTGTTCACGCGGGCCCGCCCCCAGGTCCCGCGGCCAGCCCGCTCTCCCACGCCCAGGCCGCGATCTCGACCCGGTTGCGGGCTTCGAGCTTGATCTGCACATGGCCCAGGTGGGTCTTGACGGTGGAGAGGGACACGAACAGCTCGGAGGCGATCTCGGCGTTCGTCATTCCGCGGGCCAGGCACCGCACGACGTCCTGCTCGCGTTCGGTGAGCGGCTCGGCGGGCTGCCGGACGGGCCCGGCCCCCGGTGATCCGGCGGCCGGCGCCATGTCGCGCAGCAGCCGCACGGTGATGGCGGGCGAGATCAGCGAGTCGCCGACCGCGGCGGCCCGCACCGCCTCGACGAGCATGGCGGGGCTGGAGTCCTTGAGCAGGAAGCCGCAGGCGCCGTTGCGGAGCGCGGTGTGCACGTATTCGTCCAGGTCGAAGGTGGTGACGATGACGACGCGGGGCGGCCGGACCACTTCGGGGGCGCACAGCAGCCGGGTCACTTCCAGGCCGTCGAGTTTCGGCATCCGGATGTCGAGGAGGCAGACGTCGGGGTGCAGCCGGCGGGCGGCGTCGAGGGCGGCTTCGCCGTCGACGACATCGGCGACGACGTCGATGTCCGGCTCGCTGTCCAGGATCATCCGGAAACCGGTCCTGACCATCTCCTGGTCATCGGCGATGACCACGCTGATCGTCATGCCTTCCCTTCGGCCGGTCCGGGGATCCCGTGTTCCTCCATGGGACCGGGGGTCCCCGGCACCCGCAACCGCAGAGCGGGCACAACGTACGGTTCCCGCGATCTTTGTGCCCACCCACGGAGGCACCACCACTGGTTTCCGCGTCTCCCCCGGTGCGGACGCGTAATCTCGAAAGGCCACCGGTCCGCACGGTGGCCGGCGGGGGGAGATGGCTGTGACCGAGATCGAGCACGGGTTCCCGCACCTGGCCACGATCCAGAGCTCGCTCACCGCGCTGTACCGGCGGCTGTCCGCCGACACGGTCGAGCAGTACCCGGCGAGCGTGCGCCCGGAGTCGGTGGAGTTCCCGCCGGACGAGGACCCGTACCTGGGGGCGCAGCGCGTGGCGCGCGTGATGCTGCAGCACTTCCGGCTGCCGGACGCGCGGATGGTGGTGGGGTTCCGCGACATGGTGCACGCGGGCAGTGTCGAACTGGCGGCGGGCCCCGAGTACTTCGTCGAGCTGCACTCGCGCTTCAAGACGGACCGCCGCGATGTGGGCGCGGCGCTGGCGCACGAGGTCATGCACGTCTACCTGCACCGTCTCGGCCTGGAACTGCCCGGCACCCGCGACAACGAGATCCTCACCGACACCGCGACGGCGTTCCTCGGGGCGGGCTGGCTGCTGCTGGACTCGTACCGGGAGGAGCCGGCGATCCGGGAGGACCGGCTGATGATGTCCGCGTACAAGCTGGGCTATCTGACGCCGGAGGAGTACGGCTATGTGCTCGCGAAGCGGGCGCTGGTCTTCGGCGACGACATCGAGCCGTGGTTCAGCAGCCCGCTGGCGCGTGACGCCTACCGGGCCGGGCTGGTCCTCGCCGAGCAGGAGCGGCGGCAGCCGCCGCTGCTGGCCGCCGGCTGGGCGGCCCGGCGGCGCTACGCCAGGGACCGGCGCGCGGGCACCACGCAGGCCCCGGCGCCGCTGGGCGGGTACTCCTTCGAGGCGACGAACCCGCCGCGGGTCTCCTTCCCCTGCCCCACCTGCCATCAGCGGATCCGGGTTCCGGTGCGCGGCCGCGTCACGGCCCGCTGCACGCTCTGCCGGACGGTCCTGGAGTGCGACACCTAGGGGCTGTCCCCCACCCCGCCCCTTCCCGAAACCGGGGCAACCCCCCGGGCCCCCTCGCCTCAATCGCCGGCCGGGCTTCAGCGGCGGGGTGGGGAAAACGGCTGCGGCGCCTGCCCCCCGTGGTCGGGGTGGGGCAGGCGCCGCAATTGTTCCGTACGTCGTCGGACGGGACAGCTGAGGCCGGTCAGACCGTGACCGGGCGGTCCGTCGGGCGGACCGGGGCGGGCAGGGTGCTGGCGCCGGTCAGGAAGCGGTCCACCGCGCTGGCGGCCGAGCGGCCCTCGGCGATGGCCCACACGATGAGCGACTGGCCGCGGCCCGCGTCACCGGCGACGAACACGCCGCCGACGTTGGTCGCGTAGCTCTGGTCGCGGGCGATGTTGCCGCGCGCGTCCAGTTCCAGGCCGAGCTGGTCGATCAGGCCGTTCTTCTGGTCGGTGCCGGTGAAGCCCATGGCCAGCGTGACGAGCTGGGCCGGGATGGAGCGCTCGGTGCCCGGCTGCGGCACGAACTTCCCGTCCTGGAACACCACCTCGACCAGGTGCAGCGACTGGACGTTGCCGTCCTCGTCGCCCTCGAACTTCACGGTGTTGACGGCGTAGACGCGCTCGCCGCCCTCCTCGTGCGCCGAGGTGACCTTGTACGTCATCGGCATCGTCGGCCAGGGCTGGTTGTCCGGGCGGTCGTCGGACGGCCGCGGCATGATCTCCAGCTGGGTGACCGAGGCCGCGCCCTGGCGGTGGGCGGTGCCGACGCAGTCGGCGCCGGTGTCGCCGCCGCCGATGACGACCACGTGCTTGCCCTCGGCGGTGATCGGCGGAGCGACGAAGTCGCCCTCCTGCACCTTGTTGGCGAGCGGCAGGTACTCCATCGCCTGGTGGATGCCGCCGAGCTCACGGCCGGGCACCGGCAGATCGCGGGCCTGGGTGGCACCGGCGGCGATGACGACCGCGTCATAGCGCTTCTTGAGCTTGTCGCCCAGCAGGTCGGTGCCGATCTGGACACCGGTGCGGAACTTGGTGCCCTCGGCGCGCATCTGCTCGATACGGCGGTTGATGTGCCGCTTTTCCATCTTGAACTCGGGGATGCCGTAGCGCAGCAGGCCGCCGATGCGGTCGGCGCGCTCGTACACCGCGACCGTGTGGCCGGCGCGGGTCAGCTGCTGGGCGGCGGCGAGTCCCGCCGGGCCCGAGCCGATGACGGCGACGGTCTTGCCGGACAGCCGCTCCGGCGGCTGCGGGGTCACGTCACCGCTGTCCCACGCCTTGTCGATGATGGTGACTTCGACGTTCTTGATGGTGACGGCGTCCTGGTTGATGCCCAGCACACAGGCGGACTCGCAGGGCGCGGGGCACAGCCGGCCGGTGAACTCCGGGAAGTTGTTGGTCGCGTGCAGCCGCTCGCTGGCCGCGGTCCAGTCCTCGCGGTACGCGTAGTCGTTCCACTCGGGGATGAGGTTTCCGAGCGGACAGCCGTTGTGGCAGAACGGGATGCCGCAGTCCATGCAGCGGCCGGCCTGCTTGCTGATGATCGGCAACAGCCCGCCGGGGATGTAGACCTCGTTCCAGTCCTGCTTGCGCTCCTCGACGGGACGCCGGTCGCACAGCTGGCGGGGCGTGGTGAGGAAGCCCTTGGGGTCAGCCATTAGCCGCCTCCATCATCTTCGCGGTGGTCTCGGACTCGGAGAGTCCGGCCTGCTCGGCGGCGTTCTTGGCGGCGAGCACTGCCTTGTAGTCCCTCGGCATGACCTTGCCGAAGCGGGTGAGGGTGGTTCCCCAGTCGCCGAGCAGCTTCTCGGCGACGGTGGAGCCGGTCTCCTCCTGGTGGCGGCGCACGACATCGTGCAGCCACGTGATGTCCTCGGCGTCGAGCGCCTCGACGTTGACCATGCCGGTGTTGACGTTGTCCGGGTCGAGGTCGAGGACGTACGCGATGCCGCCGGACATGCCGGCCGCGAAGTTGCGGCCCGTCTCGCCCAGGACGACGGCCCGGCCACCCGTCATGTACTCGCAGCCGTGGTCGCCCACGCCCTCCGAGACGACGGTGGCGCCGGAGTTGCGGACGCAGAACCGTTCGCCGGTCCGGCCGCGCAGGAACAGCTCGCCGCCGGTCGCCCCGTACGCGATGGTGTTGCCCGCGATGGTGGAGAACTCGGCGAGGTGGTCGGCGCCGCGGTCCGGGCGGACGATGACGCGGCCGCCGGACAGGCCCTTGCCGACGTAGTCGTTGGCGTCGCCCTCCAGGCGGAGCGTGATGCCCCGGGGGAGGAAGGCGCCGAACGACTGGCCGGCGGAGCCGGTCAGGGTGATGTCGATGGTGTCCTCTGGCAGGCCCGCGCCGCCGTACTTCTTCGTCACCTCGTGGCCGAGCATGGTGCCGACCGTGCGGTTGACGTTGCGGATCGGGAGCTGGACGCGGACCGGGGCGCCGGTGGCCAGCGCCTCCTCGGCGAGCTGGATCAGCGTGTTGTCGAGCGCCTTCTCCAGGCCGTGGTCCTGCACCGTGACCTGGTGGCGGACCGCGCCGTCGGGCAGTTCCGGCACGTACAGCAGCGGGGCCAGGTCCAGGCCCTGCGCCTTCCAGTGGTCGACGGCGCGGCCGGCGTCGATGAGCTCGGCGTGGCCGACGGCCTCCTCGATGGTGCGGAAGCCCAGCTCGGCGAGGATCTCGCGGACCTCTTCGGCGATGAACTCGAAGAAGTTGACGATGTACTCGGCCTTGCCGCTGAAGCGCTCGCGCAGCACCGGGTTCTGGGTGGCGACGCCGACCGGGCAGGTGTCCAGGTGGCAGACGCGCATCATGATGCAGCCCGAGACGACCAGCGGGGCGGTCGCGAAGCCGAACTCCTCGGCGCCCAGCAGGGCGGCGATGACGACGTCGCGGCCGGTCTTGAGCTGGCCGTCGGTCTGCACGACGATACGGTCGCGCAGCCCGTTGAGCAGCAGCGTCTGCTGGGTCTCGGCGAGGCCGAGCTCCCAGGGGCCGCCCGCGTGCTTGAGCGAGGTGAGCGGCGAGGCGCCCGTTCCGCCGTCGTGGCCGGAGATCAGGACGACGTCCGCGTGTGCCTTGGAGACACCGGCGGCGACGGTGCCGACGCCGACCTCGGAGACCAGCTTGACGTGAATGCGCGCCTTGGGGTTGGCGTTCTTCAGGTCGTGGATGAGCTGGGCGAGGTCCTCGATCGAGTAGATGTCGTGGTGCGGCGGCGGCGAGATCAGGCCGACGCCGGGCGTGCTGTGCCGGGTCTTGGCGACCCAGGGGTAGACCTTGTGGCCGGGCAGCTGGCCGCCCTCGCCGGGCTTGGCGCCCTGCGCCATCTTGATCTGGATGTCGTCGGAGTTGACCAGGTATTCGCTGGTCACGCCGAAGCGGCCGGAGGCGACCTGCTTGATGGCGCTGCGCCGGGCCGGGTCGTAGAGCCGCTCGGCGTCCTCGCCGCCCTCACCGGTGTTGGACTTGCCGCCCAGCTGGTTCATGGCGATGGCGAGGGTCTCGTGCGCCTCCATGGAGATGGAGCCGTACGACATGGCGCCGGTGGAGAAGCGCCGGACGATCGAGGAGACCGGCTCGACCTCGTCGATGGAGATCGGGGTGCGGCCCTCCTTGAAGTTGAACAGCCCGCGCAGCGTCATCAGGCGCTCCGACTGCTCGTCGACGCGGCTGGTGTACTGCTTGAAGATGTCGTAGCGGCGGGTGCGCGTGGAGTGCTGCAGCCGGAAGACCGTGTCCGGGTCGAACAGGTGCGGTTCGCCCTCGCGGCGCCACTGGTACTCGCCGCCGATGTCGAGGCGGCGGTGCGCTGCGGCGATGCCGGAGACCGGGTAGGCCTTGGCGTGCCGGGAGGCGACCTCCCGGGCGACCACGTCGAGGCCGGAGCCGCCGAGTTTGGTGTCGGTGCCGTGGAAGTAGGTGTCGACGAACTCGGTGTCCAGGCCGATGGCCTCGAAGACCTGCGCGCCGCGGTAGGAGGCGACGGTGGAGATGCCCATCTTGGACATGACCTTCAGGACGCCCTTGCCGAGCGCCTTGATGAGGTTGCGGATCGCGTCCTCGGCCTCGATGCCCTGCAGGAAGGTGTCCGCGCGGGCCAGGTCCTCGACGGACTCCATGGCCAGGTACGGGTTGACGGCCGCGGCACCGTAGCCGATGAGCAGCGCGACGTGGTGCACCTCGCGCACATCGCCGGCCTCGACGATCAGGCCGACCTGGGTGCGCTGCTTGGTGCGGATCAGGTGGTGGTGGACGGCCGAGGTGAGCAGCAGCGACGGGATCGGCGCGTGCTCGGCGTCGGAGTGCCGGTCGGACAGCACGATGAGGCGCGCGCCGTCCTCCATCGCGGCGTCGACCTCGGCGCAGATCTCGGTGAGGCGCGCCGCGAGGGACTCGCCGCCGCCCGCGACCCGGTACAGGCCGGACAGGGTCGCGGCGCCGAGGCCGGGCAGGTCGCCGTCGGCGTTGATGTGGATGAGCTTCGCCAGCTCGTCGTTGTCTATCACCGGGAAGGGCAGCACGACGTTGCGACAGGAGGCCGGTGACGGCTCCAGCAGGTTGCCGCCGGGGCCGACCGTGGAGATCAGCGAGGTGACGAGCTCCTCGCGGATGGCGTCCAGCGGCGGGTTGGTGACCTGCGCGAACAGCTGGGTGAAGTAGTCGAAGAGCAGCCGGGGGCGGTCGGACAGCGCCGCGATCGGCGAGTCGGTACCCATGGAGCCGAGCGGTTCGCCGCCGGTCTTGGCCATCGGGGCGAGGATGACGCGCAGCTCTTCCTCGGTGTAGCCGAAGGTCTGCTGGCGGCGGGTGACCGAGGCATGGGTGTGCACGATGTGCTCACGCTCGGGCAGGTCCTCCAGGGCGATCAGCCCGGCGTCGAGCCACTCCGCGTACGGGTGCTCGGCGGCCAGCGCCGTCTTGATCTCGTCGTCCTCGATGATGCGGTGCTCGGCGGTGTCGACGAGGAACATCTTGCCGGGCTGCAGCCGTCCCTTGCGGACGATCTTGCCGGGTTCGATGTCCAGGACGCCGGATTCCGAGGCGAGCACGACGAGGCCGTCGTCGGTCACCCAGTAGCGGCCGGGGCGCAGACCGTTGCGGTCCAGGACCGCGCCGACCTGGGTGCCGTCGGTGAAGGTGACGCAGGCCGGGCCGTCCCAGGGCTCCATGATCGTGGAGTGGTACTGGTAGAACGCGCGGCGGGCCGGCTCCATCGAGGCGTGGTTCTCCCATGCCTCGGGGATCATCATCAGCACGCTGTGCGGCAGTGAGCGGCCGCCGAGGTGCAGCAGTTCCAGCACCTCGTCGAAGGACGCGGTGTCCGAGGCGCCGGGGGTGCAGACCGGGAAGACCCGCTCCAGGCTGCCGTCGAACAGGTCGCTGTCGAGCTGCGACTCGCGGGCCCGCATCCAGTTGCGGTTGCCCTTGACGGTGTTGATCTCACCGTTGTGCGCCACGAACCGGTACGGGTGGGCCAGCGGCCAGCTCGGGAAGGTGTTGGTGGAGAAGCGGGAGTGCACCAGGGCGATCGCGGTGGCGGTCCGCCGGTCCGACAGGTCCGGGAAGAACGGCTCCAGCTGCCCGGTGGTGAGCATGCCCTTGTAGATGATCGTGCGCGCGGACAGCGACGGGAAGTAGACGTCGGCCTCGCGCTCGGCGCGCTTGCGCAGCACGAAGGCGGGCCGGTCCAGCGCCAGGCCGGACCTGGTGCCGGTGCCGTCGGCCACGAAGAGCTGGGCGAAGTGCGGCATCGTCGAGCGGGCGGTGGCACCCAGCAGCTGCGGCGCGACGGGGACCTCGCGCCAGCCGAGGACGCTGAGGCCCTCTTCGACGGCGATCCGCTCGATCGCGTCGACCGCCTTGGTGCGGTCCTCGGTGTCGACGGGCAGGAATCCGATGCCTACGGCGTAGTGGCCGGCCTCGGGGAGGGCGAACCCGGCGGCTTCGCGCAGAAACGCGTCCGGGACCTGGAGGAGGATGCCCGCGC